>PNJY01000005.1 GCA_013822125.1 Erythrobacter sp.
TGCCATCCAGTAGTCGAGGCCTTCAGGGCTGCGGTTGAGCAGCATCAGCGCGGCATCGCGGGTGACGAACTCGAGGTAGTCGGCGCTGGCGCCGGCGCTCGATATCGTCAGCGGCGCGCGCAGCGTCGGCAGCAGCACGACCTCGCGGTCACGCGTGGCGGCAAGTCCGCCAGTGACGACGACCGCGAGGGCGAGGCCGGCACTTGTCAGCGCGAACATGTTGCGCTGGCGCAGCAGCGCCTGGCTGCGTTCATGAGAAAACTGGGCAAGCATGAGCCTCTCCCCTCAACCGGCCAGAAGCCGGCAATGGGAGGGCGGCGTCATCCTGAGGCCGGTGAACCCAGCAGGCAGATACCAGTAGGCGGCATGCAAAACCCAGGAGCTAGCGCGTCCTGCTTTCGCCTTTCGCAGTGCGAACCAGGCGCCAAACGAGAGCCCGATGCCGATAAAGATATGCTGTGCGAGGATTCCCCAGGTGAAGGGGATGATCATCCCGGCGAACTCGTCGAGGGTCCAGAATCCGATGAGCTCCGGATCGTCGAGCCGGCGAGGAATGATGTACCGATCGTTCATGATGACACGCGCCCTCCTGTCCGCCGCCGTCAGATGACGGCGGTGACGACCGAAGTGACGATCGGCACGCCCGTGCCGACGCCGATGCCGACACCAACGGGGACCGCGATCTGCGACAGGGTGAACCGACCCGAGGCGAGGCCGATGAGGCCGCCCGCGAGGCTCAGCACGGTGATGATCTTGCCGCCCGAGCCTTCGAGAAAGTCGGTGAACTTGGTCAGTGCCGGGGCGAAGGTGGTGTCTGCGCCGGCATAAGCGGCGCTCGCTGCAAGTGCAGCCACCGCGACCGGGATAACGAGGCTGGCCGCGTAGGTGAGGCGAGGGGCGCCGAGGCGCCGGGGGAGAGCAAGTGCAGGCATGAAGAAAGCTCCGGTTGGAGGGTTGGACACAGCGTCTTGCGTTCGCTGTGTGTTCTTCATGCATCTAGGAAATGATCGTAGGAAAACGAATTCCGAACAAGCGGGATCAGGGAGCACTCATTTCAGGGAGTCGCGCCGGGCGAGATGCGCAATTGCAGCGGATAAGGCCAATATATGCGCCTTTTTCGCTGCGCGACTCAGGCGGAGCAGACCAAGATCGGCAGCGGTGGCGCGTCTCGGTTCAAATAACCGATAGCCTAGATGTTCTTTTAATGTTCTTTCGTGTTTCCTACAGATTGGCGCTCGCGCTATGTCTGCGAATCAAGGCAATACGCTTGGAGAAGAATCCGATGCCCAGTCAGACCGTGGACCGACATGATGCGAACCTGCGCCTGGCTCGCGCGCTTACCTGCGCCGTCGATGGGGCGGACAAGCCGCGCCACCGGATCGCCAGCGAGGCCGGCATGCACAAGAACACGCTGCTGCGCGTGACCCGCGGCGAGCGGCCGATCGGTCTCGACGAAGCGGAGCGGATATTCCTTGCCTGCGGAGTTCCAGCGCGCTCGGTCATGGTTCTGGCCTTGACCGGACACGAGGACCTTGCCGCCAAGTGGATGTACCACGGCATGGCTGAGTTCCTCGAAGAGTTCATAAACACGCTTCCGGTCAACCTCGACGAAACCCTTGGCGAGCGCATCAGCGATCTGCGTCCGCGCTGGGCGACTGGCACCTCGCGTTTGGTGGCCCGGATGCTTGCCAAACATATCGACGACTTTGCCGACCGCGACCTGTCGTTTTCCGATCGGCGGTAAACGCACGTTTCAACAGGGGATATGCACACGCCCCTCGTGCACGGAGCCCGAATCTGATGGAACCGCCTTCTCGGCCAATATCCGATGCGAAGCGACCCTTGCGGCTCATTCGCCTGGCTGAAGTCAAGTACCGCACCGGCCTGTCGACGCCGACGATCTACCGGCGGATGCGTGCAGGGACTTTCCCGAAATCTTACCGGATTGGTGTATCGATCGTTGCCTGGTCCGAAGTAGAAGTCGACGCATGGATCCAGTCTGCGCTGACACGGCAATGACAGCAATGCCGCATTCGCATGGGCCTGCACGTATTTGCCTCGCTTTCAAAAGCCTCGCCGCTTTCGCTTGGAAGGCACCAAACGCCGAGGACGATTAGTGGCAGGACACGGCATTCACTTTCCGAATTTTATGTGTCGGGCGCATCCCAGCCGGCCGTATGGTGGCTCTCTGATTAACCGGCTTGGGCAGGAATGGAGAGACGGGGTCGACGCCTCTGCATTCACTCTCGGCCACAATTCGCGAGATTTACGAAGCGTGCCGAGTGCCTGACGATTTCTAGGATTTCCTCCGCCTCTTTCCGGGCTCGCGGGGCTCAGTGTAGCTGTCGAGTACTTGGCGCATCTCATCGATGGCCTTCTGCCTTGCCTTGGCATCGCGGATGTTGCCCAGGCGCCGCTTGAGGCTAATGGCAAGATCGGCGTAGTTGTTCTGCCAGTCGCGGCCGATGGCCTGCTGCAGTTCGGGCCTTCCCGTTCTCGTACGGCGCGCTTGCGTCCGGGACGCCAACTCGTAGGATTCGCCGATCTCGGGAACTATGATGGACGGGGCAAGCGATTGCGCTTCAGCAAGCTTGCGCAACTCCTCGATCGCGCCGCTCTCACCGTGATCGAGGAACAAACTCCCGGCAATCGGCCTGCGTTCCTTGATCCAGGCCAGCAGTTCCGTCTGATCCGCATGCGCCGAATAGCTCTCGATCCGGCGAACTTGTGCCCGGACGGTTACGTCACGCCCCGAAATTTTCACGCGCTGGGCGCCGTCCAGAATGACTCTGCCTAGCGAGCCTTCTGCCTGGAACCCGACAAAAAGGATTGTCGAATCCCGGCGCGGCAGGTTGTAAAACAAGTGATGCCGTATCCGCCCGGCCTCGCACATGCCCGATGCCGCGAGGATGATCGCCCCCGACATCGAATTGAGCCGCATCGATTCCGCGACGTCGTTGACGTATCGGATCGTAGGGTGCCCGAAGATGTCGTGGCCGCCTGTATCCTCCAGCTGATCGGCATACTTGCGAAAGACGGTTGTTGTCCGGTTCGCCAGCGGCGAATCGACGAACACCGTTGCATTGCCGATCCGCCCGCTGCTTGCCAGCGTGGCGATATCCAAGAGCAGTTCTTGCGTTCGTTCGAGTGCGAAGGTCGGTACGACAAGATTCCCGCCGCGAGCTCGCGCTCCGAGAATCTCTGCCTCCAGAAGACGCCGCCGCTCCTCGATTGAGACCTGCTCGCGGTGACGGTCGCCGTAAGTGGATTCGCAAATCACATGGTCATATCCGCCCGGCGAGTCCGGATCAGGGTGGAAGCTCTTATTGTCCGGTCCGACGTCACCCGAATAGAGCACTCGCACGCCTTCGGCTTCGAGTTCGACCGAAGCAGAGCCGAGGATATGCCCGGCATTCCACAGTCTGATGCGGAATCCTGGCGCCGGTTCGAACCATTCGCCGAGCGGCACTGGCCGCGTCATTCTCCAGGCGCTGAGCGCGTTCGCTTCGGTGTAGATCGGCTGGAACGGTTCTTCGCCGACACGATCACGGCGCCGATTGCGGCGTTCAGCTTCGTATTCCTGGATCCGGCCAGCATCGGCCAGCATGAATTCGAGCAGGTCCGACGTTTCGATCGTGCACCAGATCGCGCCTGTGAATCCTTCGGCGACAAGGCGCGGCAGCAAGCCGCTGTGATCGATATGGGCGTGACTGAGGACAACCGCGTCGATCGATTTCGGATCGAAGCCGAGAGCTTCATAATTGAGCGCCTCCAGCGAACGAGACCCCTGGAACAGCCCGCAGTCGAGCAGGATCCGGGATCCCCCGGAACGAAACTCGAAGCACGATCCTGTCACCGTTCGGGCCGCACCGTGAACATGAAGCGATAGCGTCAAAGCATTTTCCTGTTGCTGGAGGATCGTTGATTGCTCTCAGTGGGGCGTTTGCAAATCATCGAACTTCAATCCGGGTGCCGTCCTCCAGTGCATTTCCGGGATTGAGGATGACCTGCAGGCCATGATCAAGCCCGCCGAGAACCTCGCCGTACTCATCGTTGACGTGGCCGATCTTAACGGCCCGTTCGCGCGCGTGTCCGCCTTCGACGAGAAACACGCGCCACCCGCCGTCCCCGCTGCGGAACAGGGCGCCTATCGGGACGCGAATTGTATCGGGCCGCTGACAAAGGACGACTGTGGCATCGATCTGGTAACCATGGCCAAGACGATCAGCTTGCTCGGCGGTGGCGGCATCAAATCCAATGATCACGTTGACGCGCTGTCCTTCGATGCCGAGCGCCGAAACCTTCAGCCTCACGAACGGTTCGATCCGTTCAACCCTGCCGGTCAGCGGCGCCTCGCCGCCCCATTGGGTAATAGTGACACGATCCCCCGGCTTCACGCGTACTGCCTCGCGCGAAAATAGGTCGACGACCACTTCAATACTGCGGGCATCGCCGATGGACATCGGCGGCGTTCCCTCCGCAATGACCCTCGCAACACACAGGACCTTCTGATCAGACGATTTGGTTGCCATTGCCTGCTGCTCTATCTTTCTCACGTTGAGCCATCAATGATTGGGTTGACAGCAGGTCAATTCGAACCCTTGGGACGAATGCCATCCTGAAGATCTATGCGGAAATGAATGTCCATGTTTGCGAGTTCGTCGAGAATTTCGCGTTGGCGCTTCATCGGACGCCAATCGTAGAGGAAGATTTCTGCCGGACGCCAATTGGCCACCCAGCCAATGATAAGCAGGCCCTCGCTCAGAAATTCACCAAAGGGCACGGGAACCGTCTCGGTGGCCAAGAAACCAAGCCCCCAGCACAGCGCGAGGAAGCCCAGACCCATGAGCAGTGCGTGCCGACCCTCGCGCAGCAACAGTCTTAGGCGGCGGGCCTGTACGTCGCTCCGATAGGCGAAATAGGACCGCACGGCTTCCGCAATGGTTTCCTTACCGTCCCCCTCATCTTCCGGCTCGGCGACATGGATCACAAGGCGATAGACGCGCTCCGGCAGTTCGAGTGCGCTCTCGACGATATAGGCTTCCACTTCGTTATCAAGGTCCCGACCGACCATCGGAGACGGATCGAACGCATGGAACATGTCGCCAGGAGTCCTGACCCTGAGATCAATGACGCCGCGGTGCTTCTCGGGAACTGGCATTTCCTCCTCATGTCTGCGGTTTGACGCCCTTCAACAGGTCCGTGAAATCAAGCGGGAAAGGAAAGACGATGGTCGAACTGCGCTCGTTGGCAATGACGTTGAGGGTCGAGAGATAGCGTAATTGCATCGCTTCCGGCCGCTGGCCAAGGATCTCGGCCGCTTCCAGCAACTTCTGCGCTGCCTGCTGCTCGCCTTCGGCATTGATCACTTTGGCACGACGTTCACGTTCGGCCTCGGCCTGCTTGGCGATGGCCCGGACCATCGTTTCATCGATGTCGACATGCTTGATTTCGACATTGGCAACCTTGATGCCCCAGGCATCGGTCTGGGCATCGAGAATTTCCTGGATATCGGAGTTGAGCTTGTCGCGCTCGGACAGCATTTCATCCAGTTCATGTTTGCCGAGTACCGAGCGCAGCGTGGTCTGAGCGAGTTCGCTCGTGGCCTGCATGAAGTTTTCGACCTGGATGATTGCCAGTTCCGGCGCGATTACCCGGAAATAGAGCACGGCATTGACTTTGACCGATACGTTGTCACGCGAGATGACATCCTGGGTTGGCACATCGAGCACGATAGTACGCAGGTCAATGCGCACCATCTGCTGGACGAAGGGAATGAGGATGATCAGACCCGGTCCCTTGACCCCTGTGAAGCGACCGAGCGTGAACACAACGCCGCGCTCGTACTCACGCAGGATCTTGATCGCGGCCATCAGGAAGATCAGCGCGATGAATACCAGTGGTATGTAGAAGCCGAAATCGCTGAGAATTTCCATGGCTACTCTCTCCTGTTGCGGCGTTAGGCTGCTGGTTCCAGCGTCAACGTAAGGCCGTCGATTCCGACCACGCGGACATGCTGGCCAGTGTAAAACTCCCGCGCACCGCTGGCCCGCCAGCGCTCGCCGTGGACGTGAACGTGACCGCTGGTTCCCTCCCAGTCGAGCACCTTGCCGGACGCACCGACCATTTCCTCGCGGCCGCTGACCACCTTGCTGCGGCGCGATGTCAGCGCCAGCCTCATGGTCAGCACGGTCGCCCCGAGGCTCGCGACCGCGACAGCGCCAAGTACGGGCAAGGCGATGCGGAACTCGGGGATGTTAGTGTCGAACATGATCGTTGCGCCTAGCGCGAAGGCAATGACGCCGCCTATTCCCAATATGCCGAAGGACGGGGCAAAGGCTTCAGCTGCCATCAAGGCCATGCCGAGGAGGATCAGCGCGATTCCGGCAAAGTTCACCGGCAGGGCGGACAGCGCATACAGCCCGACCAGCAGGCAGATCGCACCGATGGTTCCCGGGTACAGTGCCCCCGGATTCATGAACTCGAAAAGCAGGCCATAAGCCCCGATCATCATCAGGATCAGCGCGATATTGGGGTTGGTGATCGCAGCCAGAAGCCGAGTGCGCCAGTTCGGCGTCACGTCGCTCAACGCCATTCCGCGCGTGTCGAGGCGGACTTCGCCCGCGCCGACCTTGACGCTTCTTCCATTCAACTGCGCGAGCAGATCCGCGCTGTCGCGGGCGACGATATCGATCACGTTCTGCTGAAGCGCGGATTGTGCGGACAGGCTTGCCGCATCGCGCACGGCCGCCTCAGCCCAGTCCGCATTGCGCCCCCGCATTTCCGCGAGCGAACGGATATAGGCGATGGCATCATTGAGCGCCTTGGCTTCGCTCGCGTTCCCGGCCTTCTGTCCCTCAGGCTTCGATCCCCCGGTCTTGTCGGCCTCCTCATCCTTCGATTTTTCTGGTGCAGCGGCGGGGCCGGGCGCACCAAGCTGGACGGGCGTGGCAGCACCGACATTGGTTCCTGGCGCCATGGCTGCGACGTGGCTGGCAGTCAGGATGAATGTCCCGGCGCTGGCCGCGCGCGCACCGCTGGGGCCGACGTAGGTCACGACCGGGATCGGAGCATTGACGATCGAGCGGATGATTTCGCGCATCGAAGTGTCGAGACCGCCTGGCGTATCCATGCGGATAACGACCATTGGCGCGCCTCCTTCGACGGACGAGGCAATCCCGCGAACCACATAGTCGGCTGTCGCCGGGCCGATTGCCCCTTCGATCGAGAGAACGGGAACTTCACGTTCTGCTGCCACTCGCTCGGCACGGGCGAATGGTTGCGCGATGCCAAACAGCAGGCACAGGACGAACAGCCATCGCAGCGGTGCAATGCGGTTTGATCTGTCCATGGGAAACATCCTTTCCCTATGGCCGCTCGTATTTGAACGAACCAGGCTGGTCGTTATCGCAAGTCTGTCACATACTCGTTCTGGATGCGAGGATAATGGATAACAATGATAGCGTGACTATGGTCGTAGCATCTTGACTTCGCGCAAATTTGACGTGTGGATCGGCGCCTCGCCGCCACTTCAAGATCAGCGGGCCCGCCAACGGAGCATATGACCAGTGAGAGTCGCGGTATTCAGCACGAAGCCCTATGATCGCGAGTTTCTCACGGCGGCCAATCAGGCTAAGGTCGACGGACATGAACTGCGGTTTCTCGAGCCGCGGTTGAGCCTCGACACTGCACAGCTTGGGCATGACGCCGCAGCTGTATGCGCTTTCGTTAACGACGCACTCGACCGGTCCGTGCTGGAGGTACTTGCCGCCAGCGGGACGAAGTTGGTGGCACTACGCTGCGCCGGCTTCAACAATGTGGACCTTGCCGCGGCGCGAGAACTCGGGATCGCGGTCGCCCGTGTCCCGGCATATTCGCCCGAGGCGGTGGCGGAGCACACGGCGGCGCTAATCCTTTCGCTCAACCGCAATATTCACCGGGCCTATGCCCGGGTCCGGGAGGGCAATTTCGCCCTCGACGGGCTGCTTGGCTTTGATCTCAAGGGCCGCACGATCGGCATCGTCGGCACCGGGAGGATCGGCATCTGCCTGACGCGGATCATGCGCGGCTTTGGTTGCATGGTGCTGGGGTTCGATCCTCGGCAGGACCCAGAGTTTACGCGGCTCGGAGGAAGCTATGTCGATCTGGACGATCTATTGTCCCGATCCGACATCATAACGTTGCACTGCCCGCTGACGCCACAGACCCATCACCTCATCGATGCTAAGGCGATCGGCGCGATGAAGCCAGGCGTCATGATCATCAACACAGGCCGGGGCGCACTGGTCGAGACACGTGCGCTGATCAAGGGCTTGAAGAGCGGCAAGATTGGCCATGTCGGACTCGATGTCTACGAAGAGGAAGGCGACCTGTTCTTCGAAAACCTGTCCGGGCAGATCATCCAGGATGATATCTTTGCGCGATTGCTGACCTTTCCGAATGTCCTGATAACGGGGCATCAGGCCTTCTTCACGAGCGAAGCATTGACCGCGATTGCCGAGACTACGATCCAAAACATTTCGCAGTTCGAACAAACCGGCGTGCCGGCTCATCCCGTCTCGGTGGAAATGCTGGCCTGAAGCATGGCGGACCTGCTCGCACTGCTTCCTATCCTCCTGCTGTTGCTCTGCATGACCGGTCTTGGTTGGTCGGCCGCCCGCTCAGGCCTGATCGGTGCGGCCGCGGCAACGGGGGTGGCGATCTTCGCTTTTGATTATGGGACGGACGGCATCGACCTTGTAGGTCCCTTGCTGGAGGCGGGTTTCACGGCCGCGACGATCCTGTGGATCGTCTTTCCTGCTCTTGCCATTCATGAGGTGCAGACGCGTTCGGGTGCGTCCGAACGCGTTGGTCAGTGGCTGATCTCGATTTCGGACAAGCCCGTTATCCTCGTTCTGATCCTTGCCTGGTTTTTCGCCTTGCTGCTGGAAGGCGCCGCCGGGTTCGGCACGCCAGTGGCTCTGGTTGCGCCCATGCTGGTGACCCTCGGATTTTCGCCTCAGCGATCGCTGGTGCTCGCACTGATAGGTCATGCTGCCGGAGTATCTTTCGGCGCGGTCGGCATCCCGATGGTGCCGCTTCTGGACGCGCTGCCGGTCGATTCGAGGCAGCTGTCACTGACCATCATGCTGCTGCATGCGGCATTTGGCTGGGCACTGGTGCTGTTGGTGTTTCGCCTCGCCATGAAGGCGGGCAGCACAGGGAACTGGACACTGGCGCCGCTGGCGGCCTTGCTGTTCCTGCTGCCCGCGCTGGCGCTGGCCTGGCTGACCGGACCCGAACTGCCCACGCTGGGCGGTGCCCTGATAGGCGGAGCGGCGTTCATTGCTCTGGTGAAATGGAAGTGGCCGGCCGCCAAGTCTGACGTTGCCCGGCCCGGGGGCGGCGTGCTCCTTGCCGTCCTGCCGTATGCGCTGGTTCTCTTGGCAATCCTGGCAAGTCGCATGGCTGCACCGCTGACTTCGGCCATGCAGGCATTCGTGCTGGAATGGGGTCTGGCCGGTCGTTTTGGCGGCTCGGTCATGCCGCTCTACCATCCCGGCACCCTGCTGCTGCTTGCTCTTGCTGGCACGATCATCGTGCGGCCGGCGAGCCGGGCCGTCATCAGGCCATCATTCGCCAGTGCGGCCCGCCGCCTGCCGTCGGTGGCCGTCGCGCTGGTGTCGGTCCTGCTGCTATCCCGGATCATGGTTCACAGCGGTATGATCGACACTTTGGCCAGTGCGGCAACGGCGGTTCTTGGCTCGGCCTGGCCGGCAGCCGTCCCGCTGGTCGGAGCCCTGGGGTCTTTCATCACCGGGTCAGCCACGGCGTCCAATATCCTTTTCGGCGAGTTTCAGGTTGCCGCAGCGGATGCGTCAGGATTTGCACCCTTGCTTGCGCTGGCAGGTCAGGGCTTCGGCGCCGCGATTGGCAATGTCATTGCGCCACACAACATCGTTGCCGGAGCTGCAACAGTCGGGCTGGTCGGCCGCGAAGGGGCGATACTGAAAACGACGCTGCCGGTTTGCCTTGCCTATGCCGGGGCGGGTGGCCTGCTGCTGCTCGCCCTGGCGGCGGTCTGGTAATTCATCCCGCAGCAGCACCTTCCGCAGCAGCGATGACCGAACAGGTCTTCACGAAGCTGTCGGGATTGAGCGAGATTGAATCGATCCCTTCGCGGACAAGAAATTCAGCGAAATCGGGATAGTTGCTGGGTGCCTGGCCGCAGATGCCGATCTTGATACCTGCGGCGTGAGCCTTGCTGATAGCCTCCGCGATTGCGAGCATCACCGCCGGATCGCGTTCGTCGAACATGGCAGCAAGCAGTTCGGAGTCGCGATCGACGCCCAGCAGTAGCTGGGTAAGGTCATTCGACCCAATCGAGAAGCCATCAAACCGCATGGCGAATTGCTCCGCCAGTATGACGTTGGAGGGGATCTCGCACATCATGTAGATTTGCAGCCCGCTCACGCTCCGACGCAGCCCGTTTTCAGCCATGACGTCGAGCACACGGTCGGCCTCGGCCGGTGTCCGGCAGAACGGCACCATCACGATGATATTGGTAAAGCCCATCTCCTCGCGCACCTTGCGCAGCGCCCGGCATTCCAGCGCAAAGCCATCGCGGTAGCGCTCGTCGTAATAGCGCGAGGCACCCCGGAAGCCGAGCATCGGGTTCTCTTCCTTTGGCTCGAAGGCATCGCCACCTACAAGATGCGCATATTCGTTGGTCTTGAAATCGCTGAGCCGTACGATCGCCGGGTAGGGGAAGAACGGCGCGGCGAGTCGGCCAATGCCGCGTGCCAGCGTCTCGACGAAATAATCCGCCGGGCTTGCATGCCCCTTTACCAGCTTGCTGATATGGCGGTTGTCGGATGCGGAAACTCGGTCCGGATGCAACAGCGCCATGGGATGGACCTTGATCAGGTTGTTGATGATGAATTCCATCCGCGCAAGGCCCACGCCCTTGGCTGGCAGGCGCCACCACTGAAACGCCGCCGCCGGATCAGCGATGTTGAGCATGACCTCCGTCCTGGTCTCGGGAATCGCCGATATATCGATATCTTCGACGCCGAATTCCAGCAGGCCTTCAAAGATCAGTCCCTTCTCGCCGCTGGCGCAGGAAAGGGTGATCTCCTGGCCATCGCACAGGGCGGATGTCGCCGTGCCGGTGCCGACGACGGCCGGAACGCCGAGTTCACGGCTGACGATGGCGGCATGGCTGGTGCTGCCCCCGCGATCGGTGACGATGCCGGCGGCCCGCTTCATGATCGGGACCCAGTCGGGGTCGGTGTTGCCGGTAACAAGGATCGCACCGTCCTGGAAATGGGCGATATCGGATGCATCGCGAATGAGGCAGACCTTGCCATTCGCGATGGCGCTCCCGATGGCAACGCCCGACAGGACAGGGCTTGCGTCGGTCTTGAGGCTGTAGCGACGGAAGCTCGACTGACTGGCATCGCCATGAATGGTTTCCGGGCGCGCCTGAACCAGATAGAGCAGGCCGTTGTCACCGTCCTTGGCCCATTCCAGGTCCATCGGCCTACCATAATGCTTTTCCACGGCCACCGCCCAGCGACCGAGTTCGAGGATCTCGTCGTCGTCCAGAACGAAGGACTGGCGCTGGGACGTGGTGGCGGGGACGATACGGGTCTGCCTGCCGCCTTCTTCTGCGTAGATCATGCGGATCGCCTTTTCGCCCAGCGTTTTCTCGATGATCGGGCGCGCGCCAGGAGTGCCGAGCAGAGGCTTGAAGACCACGAAGCGGTCGGGATTTACGGCCCCCTGGACGATGGTTTCACCCAGTCCCCAAGCCGCGCTGATCGTGGCGATGCCGGGGAAGCCGGATTCCGTGTCGATGGTGAACATGACACCTGAGCCACCAATGTCCGAGCGCACCATTTGCTGCACCCCCACCGATAGCGCGATGGAAAAATGATCGAAGCCCTTCGTCTCGCGGTAGCTGATGGCGCGGTCGGTGAAGAGCGAGGCGAAGCAGCGCAGGCAGGCATCGAGCAGTGCCTTTTCACCGCGAATGTTGAGGAAAGTCTCGTGCTGTCCTGCAAAACTCGCGTCCGGAAGATCTTCTGCGGTCGCGCTGCTGCGTACCGCCACGGCTGGATCCTTGGTCCGCGTGCTCTTAGCGAGCGAAGAATAGGCTGAGCGGATCTGATCGGCGAAATCGTCAGGGAGACGGCTTGCCAATACCAGTTCCCGTAACGCGTGCCCCGCATCCTGGAGCTTGAGATCTCCGGAACGATAGCGTTCGATGTGCTCGCGCATTTCTGGTTCGATGCCGTTGGCATCCACGAATTCACGATAGGCCTGGGCGGTCGTCGCAAAGCCGTTCGGCACGCGCACGCCAGCACTTTTGAGTTCGCGAAGCAGCTCACCCAAGGAGGCATTCTTGCCACCAACGGTTGGAACATCGGCGATTGCAAGTTCATCGAACCATCGGACCGCCGGGGCTGCATGTTGGATTGCCATTTCTCATCTCTCCATTTGTGGCCGACGGCAATCTTGCCGCTGAGCTTGCAGGGCTTGGTTCTTTCGGTCTCCAGTGCTCTGCATTGCCGTGTGCACTTCAGGCACGATATAATTTACTTCAGCCAGCCTTGCTTGCGGATAGCGTCGCCGAGTACTCCCGCCAACGGGATCGAGGCGATCGCATTTGACGTCGAATCCGTTGCGCGCAGGCGGGCAATACCCTCGTCCGTCAGTCGATCCAGATCGGCGCCCGAGGCGAGCGAATGCGTTGCTATCGCCTCGACCCTGGTCGCGCCCGCGTCACGCAGGAGGCTCGCGCAGGCCATCAAGGTCGTGCCGCTGGAGATCAGATCATCGACCAGGATTGCCGGCCGGCCGCTCGCTCGGGCGAAGTCCGGCACCGTAAGCACGACCTCGCGGTCTCCCTTGCGGATTTTCTCTCCAACCAGAACGTCAAGTCCGAGCGGACGGGCGATACTTTCTACCCAGGGTCGGGATTCGCTGTCCGGTCCCACCATGATGGTGCGAGAATCGAGATCGCTTGCGATCGCTTGCACGAGGGCAGGCGCTGCCGATACCGCCAAAGCAGGTATCCCGCCCATGATCGCGTCCAGGCTCGCGATGCGATGAAGATGTGGGTCCACGGTGACGAGGCCATCGAACCAGGCAGCCAGCAGCTTGCCGATCACGCGCTGGCTTACGGCCTCGCCGTCATGGAAGGGCACGTCCTGGCGCATATAGGCGAGATAGGGAGCGATCAGGATAACCCGCTTCGCGCCGCCATCGCGCAAGGCCGAAGCGGCAAGGAGCACTTCGACCAGCTTGGCATTGGGATCGTCAAGGGAACGGAAGAGCAGGGCCGTTTCGGCCGACCCATCGACACGGACGAGGCTTTCGCCATCGGGAAAGCGGTGCACATCGATCTGATTGACGGGAACCCCGCATTCGCTCGCCAGCCCGGCTGCTTGCCGGGCGCCATCGGCAAAGGTGAACAGGGCCGCGGTCACTGGGTCACCGTATAGCCGGACGCCGTCGTAGCCAGTTCGCGGGCATAAATGAGCCCGGTCTCGGAATGTGCGTGGATCCGGTAAAGGACCTCGCCTCGGCGGACTTCCTCGCCAACCTTGTGCAGCAAGTCAATCCCGGCCCCCTTGTCCATCGGCGCACCCGCCAGGCGGGCAATGCGCGCGATCAGGTGGCAATCGATCGCAGTGACCGTGCCATCCGTCGGAGCGCAGATTTCATGGTGATGACGACCAGGCTCGAGTACTTCCTTGCGTCGTCCCTGGGCGTCGATCAATCGTTCCATGGCCGCCAGCGCCTCGCCGGAGCCCAGCAGTTCCATCGCCCGCGCATAGCCGCGTCCGCCTATGAGCGCGGGATCGAATTCGAGCACGCGTCCGGCGAGCATGAGCGCCCGCTCTCTGAGGTCAGCCGGCGCGTCGTCCTCGTTGCGCAGCACTGCCATAACGTCACGCGCTTCCAGAACCGGACCGACACCCCTGCCAATCGGCTGCGAACCGTCGGTGAAGACCACATCGAGAACCAGACCAAGCTTGTGGCCGACATATTCGAAGAGCTTGCGCAGGCGGATGGCTTCGCGCTTCGACCGCACCTTGGCGCTGGGTCCGATCGGGATGTCGATCAGCAGGTGGGTGGAACCCGCCGCCAGCTTCTTCGACAGGATCGACGCCACCATCTGTTCGAAGGTGTCTATGCGCAGCGGGCGTTCGACTGTGATCAGCACGTCGTCGGCTGGCGAGAGGTTTACGCGCCCGCCCCAGGCGAGCACCGCGTGTTCCTGCTCGACGACGGCAACGAGCTTGTCCTCGGCGAGGTCGACCGCAGCCAGGACTTCCATCGTATCTGCAGTTCCCGATGGCGAAGTGATCGCGCGCGAGGATGTCTTGGGCATGGTCAGGCCGTGTGCGGCAATGATCGGCACAACGATCATCGATGTGCGATTACCGGGTATTCCTCCGATACAGTGCTTGTCGACGACGATCTCGGCAGGCCAGCGCATGCGTCGGCCAGCGTCAGCCATGGCCCGGGTGAGGGACAGGGTTTCCTGGGTCGTCATGAAACCGGCGCAGGCCACCAGAAACGCGCCGATTTCCATCGGCGAATAGCGGTAGGCGGATATGTCCTGGATGATCTCGTGGATATCGGCGTCATCGAGCGTGTCGCCGTCGATCTTGCGGCGAACGTGTTCGAGACTGTGAGGGACCGGCGCCTGGCGGAACGTGACCTCAGTGCCCTCTGGCAGACCGAGCCGACGAAACGCCTGTTCACCCAGGCCGATCTGGCCCGGCTCCAGCAGGCATGCATCATCGACGATGATCAGCGTCGCGAGGATCGAGACAGTTCCGTTGCCGATCTCGATCTTGCGCAGCGCCTGAAATTGTTCGGGAGAGTAACCGTTTCCCGCGCGTGACAGAAAGGCCGTGTTTTCGGGGTGAGTATCCATGGCGATCCGCTTAATTTTCATTCTCTTCCCTCTCGCGTTCGCCGTGACTCCGGGGCCGTGGATTGACGATTAGCGTCGAACTTTCCCCATGGTTGACCTTGGACTACCGTCTTATGCTGCGATTTCTATCTGTGTATCGTGCATGTCGGCAAGGGCTCCAGAGGCGTAATTACGAATGAACATCAGCACAGGGGGCACGTCCGATGACTCGATTCCGGTCACTGACCGGCGCGGACACGAACCGGAAGCCCTCGATGTCATACCTCCCGCCCGCATGGCCCGGCTTGTTGAGGATGTCGGTGTGCGGAAGGTTGGGCTGTCCTTCCTGTCGACTTTGACGCTTGGCGTCCTTGCCGGGGCGTTCATTGCGTTTGGCTCGATGTTCTTCACCGTGACGATTACCGGCAGTGAGTTTGGCTATGGTCCGACCCGACTGCTGGGCGGGATGGC
Organism: Erythrobacter sp.; assembly: GCA_013822125.1. Lineage (GTDB taxonomy): Bacteria > Pseudomonadota > Alphaproteobacteria > Sphingomonadales > Sphingomonadaceae > Erythrobacter. The sequence goes on from PNJY01000005.1 coordinate 15,383, forward strand.
CTTTTCGTTGGGCCTGGTTCTTGTCATCATCGGCGGGGCAGAGCTGTTCACCGGCAACAGCTTGATCGTCATGGCTTGGGCAAACCGCAGCATCACGATACGGGCCCTGCTGCGGAACTGGACGATCGTCTATGCGGGTAACCTGATCGGCGCAGTGGCAACAGCCGGCCTGGTGCATTTTTCCGGAACGCTGCTGCTGGGCGGCGGTGAGGTCGGGCAAACCGCGAGTGCTATCGCGCTCGAAAAACTGACCTTGGATCCGATCGAGGCCTTCGTTCGAGGTGTCCTTTGCAATATCCTCGTTTGCCTCGCGGTGTGGATGTGCTTTGCAGCGCGGAGCGTCTCCGGCAAGATACTAGCGATTATATTCCCGGTGACGGCCTTTGTCGCGCTGGGCTTCGAACATTCGATCGCCAACATGTATCTGCTGCCCGTAGCCATGTTGCATATGGACGGCAGGATCGATGTCATGGCGCTCCTGGCCAATCTTGTGCCCGTCACGGCGGGTAACGTAGTCGGCGGCGGCGTTCTGGTCGCTTTGGTCTACTGGCTTGTATACCTTCGTCCGGCAGAAAGGGCATAGGGCAGGATGCTACCGGTTGGTAGCGGAAGCGCATACCATCAAACGAGCTTGAATTCAGCGGCTCTGCGGCTTAGATACTGCTTGCGGGCCGGGCCCCTCTGGCGACCATTTCGGGTCGTGATGTCGGACCGCATCGGGTGAGCCCGGTGCCGGTGCAATTCGTCTTCACAATACCGAGCGGGACACTCGATCCTTCATAGGACGAGGATCGTAGCCAGTGACAAGTGATACCCTGACAAAATCCGTCATGCTCTATGCGACGGTCGACACCTTCGACATCGATCGCGGAGCTGCGGCGCTCGCCTTGCGCCTTTGCGAAACAGAAGGTGCCAGTCTGACAGCCTTCTTGCTCAACCTTGACGCCAATGCTCCTCCCAGCCCCGACAGTCGCAGTCTTGATCAACTCCGTGCTGACTCTCAACTTCGGGAGGAGCGCAACGGAGCCAACGTGGAGCTCCTGCTCGATCGGGCCGCTCAAGGCGGTGTTGCCGCGCAGGCCGTCACCAAGCTCGACCACTCACGAGGGATCATGGGTTGTGTTGCAGACCATGCCCGGTTGCATGACCTCGTTGTCATCGGCGCAGACAGCACTGGTCTGTTGAGCGACCGGCTGATCGCCGAAAACCTCCTGTTTGAAATAGGGCGGCCCTTGATGGTCGTCCCGTCAAACTACTCGAGCGAATTCGATTGCCACCGGATTGCCGTCGCCTGGGACAACAGCAGGGTGGCAGCACGAGCGCTGGGTGACGCCCTTGCGCTGTTCCCCGGCGTCGAGGAGGTAATCCTGCTGTCAATTGGCGGCGAAAAAGCGATACTGTCGAGCCTCGATCACGATACGATGGTGCGCATGCTTGAACGACGCGGCGTCTCCGCCCGAGTCGAGCGGCGAGATTTGAATGGACGGTCCATTGGCGACGCCATCCAGGATAGCGCCCGCGAAACAGGTGCAAACCTTCTGGTGATGGGCGGATATGGACATTCGCGACTGCGTGACTTCATACTTGGTGGAGCAACGCTTTCCGTTTTCGCGCATCCGCAGTTGCCAGTACTACTGTCGCATTGAGGAAGTGCCCTGTTGATGGGGGCGCTGGCAGCGCGGGTTGCTGAAGCTTGCCCACCACGCAGACGATTCAGGAAAAGACCGAACGGCCATGACCGAACAAAGCACCCATGACTTCCATGCCTCCTCGGTCGATGATGTCCTAAACGCACTGCAGGCGCAGCCGGAGGGGTTGGACCCTGATGAGGTAGCGCACAGGCTTGCCAGGCACGGCCCTAACCGGTTGCCGGAACAGCCTCGGCGCGGTCCGGTAGTCCGCTTCCTGCTGCACTTCCATAACATTTTGATCTATGTGCTGCTGGCCTCCGCAATGATTACTGCGGCGCTCGGTCACATGATCGACACCGGTGTGATCCTGGCTGTCGTGGTGGCCAATGCAATAATCGGCTTCATCCAGGAAGGCCGCGCGGAGAACGCGATGGCCGCAATCCGCGGAATGCTCGCTCCCCGCTCAGCGGTGCTGCGCGGCGGCCAGCGCCAGACCATTGACGCCATCGACCTTGTGCCGGGTGACATCGTCCTGCTTGAAGCAGGCGACCGGGTCCCGGCGGATGTGCGCCTGATCGAAGCGCGCAGCGTGAAGGTAGAGGAAGCCATTCTGACGGGCGAGTCCGTACCCGTTGACAAGGATCCTGCCCCCGTGCCGCAGGGTGCCTCGCTGGGCGACCGGGCCTCGATGGCCTTCAGCGGCACGCTGCTGGTTTCGGGCGCCGCCCGCGGCCTAGTTGTTGCAACAGGCAGCAACACTGAAATCGGCCAGATCAGTGGGATGCTGTCCCGGGTGGAGACACTGACAACGCCGCTGGTGCGACAGATGGATGTGTTCGCCCGCTGGCTGACGGTATTCATTCTGCTCGTCAGCGCAGGCCTGCTCGCTTTTGGCATCTTCGTTCGGCACCTGCCGTTCGACGAGATATTCATGATCGTTGTAGGGCTGGCAGTCGCCGCGATACCGGAAGGCCTCCCGGCCGTCCTCACGATCACCCTGGCGGTGGGCGTACAAGCCATGGCAAGGCGCAATGCCATTGTGCGCCGGTTGCCGGCGATCGAGACGCTGGGCTCGGTCTCGGTGATCTGTACTGACAAGACCGGAACGCTGACCCGCAACGAGATGATGGTGACGGCGCTCGTTTGCGCCGATCACCGCTTCACGGTGGATGGCAACGGTTATGCTCCCATGGGTCTGCTCAGGATTGGCGATGGAACAGCCGACCCGGCCAGTCATGGCGTGCTTGGCGAGGTCGCCCGCGCAGCGGCCTTGTGCAACGATGCAGCGCTCGTCCACTCCGGCGATGCCTGGCGCGTGGAAGGCGATCCCATGGAAGGGGCGCTCCTGGCTCTTGCCGGCAAGATCATGGACGGCGTGTCCCAACCTTTCGCGCGATTTAAGCGCACCGATGCGATCCCATTCGATGCCGAATGGCGTTACATGGCGGTGTTGAGCCATGATCATGAAGGTCATGGCTTTGTTACCGTCAAGGGCGCGCCCGAAGCTGTTCTGCACATGTGCCGCGATGTGCGCAAGAGCAACGGCAGTACAGCTCCGCTGGATCAAGCATACTGGCTTAGCGAGATCGAGGCCTTGGCCGGCAAGGGGCAGCGCGTTCTCGCCCTGGCCTCCCGCGAGGTGCGGCAAGATGATACCGTCCTCAACACCGCCGATCTGCAGGACAGTCTCACGCTGATCGGTCTTGTCGGACTGATCGATCCCCCGCGGCCAGAGGCCATCGAAGCCGTTGCTGAATGCCATGGCGCGGGGATCATGGTGAAGATGATCACTGGCGATCATGGCGCCACCGCGCGGGCCATTGCCGAGCAGATCGGCTTACACAACTGCTCCCAAGTGCTGACCGGTGCCGACATCGGCAGGATGTCGGACGGGGAACTGGTCGATGCCGCGTTCGAGACGGATGTCTTCGCCCGGACGTCTCCGGCCGACAAGCTGCGACTTGTCACCGCGTTGCAGTCGCGCGGGCTAATCGTTGCGATGACGGGTGACGGTGTGAACGACGCCCCCGCGCTCAAGCGGGCCGATGCCGGTACGGCCATGGGGATCAAGGGCAGCGAAGCCGCAAAGGAGGCGTCCGAACTGGTCCTTGCTGATGACAATTTTGCGTCGATCGCGGCCGCCGTGCGCGAAGGTCGGACCGTTTACGACAACATCAAGAAGGTCATCAGCTGGACGCTGCCGACCAATGCGGGCGAGGCCCTGACCATTATGGTTGCCTTGTTTGCGGGCATGACCCTGCCGGTCACCGCAGTGCAGATCCTCTGGATCAACCTGATCACGGCCACGACGCTCGGCATCGCGCTGGCCTTCGAACCGAGCGAGAAAGGCACGATGCAACGCCCGCCGCGACCGCGCAATGCGCCTTTGCTGTCGGGCGAACTCCTCTGGCACATCCTGCTTGTATCGACCCTGTTTGTAATCGCCGTTTTCGGCGTCTTCGCCTACGCTGTTGATAAGGGGTACCCGACAGCGCTTGCCCAGACCATGGCGGTCAATACCCTGGTCGTACTGGAAATCTTCCACCTGTTCTTCATCCGGAACATTCACGGCACATCGCTGAACCTGGCCGCCTTGCGCGGAACTCCGGCTGTCTGGATTTCGGTCATCACGGTAACGGCGGCACAATTTGCCGTTACCTACTTGCCGAGCCTTCAGGCAATCTTCGGCACGCAGGCGGTGCCATTCCTAGACGGCGCCCTGATCGTTGCCATGGGGGCACTATTCTTCGGCCTGATCGAGACCGAAAAGCAGATGCGCCTGGCATTCCGGCGTCCGGCGCGCGTGGCGGAGGCCTGATGGTTACCGCAGGCTGTTGGCCAGTTCGTCGCGAAAGCCGGGGTGGGCAAGGCCGATCAGGGCATCGGCCCGCTGGTGCATCGATTGGCCCTTGAGGTCCGCCCAGCCATATTCGGTGACGACAATATGCGTATCATTGCGCGGCGTCGTTACCGGACCGTCGAGAACTGGGACGATGCGTGATACGGTGCCGCCCAGCGCGGTTGACTGGCAGGCGATGATCGACTTGCCGCCCTTCGATGCGGTTGCGCCCCTGACGAAATCCAGCTGCCCGCCCGAGCCGCTGTACTGCCGCCCCAGCAGGTGTTCTGAATTGCAGGCGCCGCCCAGATCGACCTGTAGGGTACCGTTCACCGAAACGACGTTGTCGTTCTTCGCGATGTGGCGTGGATCGTTGACGATGTTCACCGGCAGCGAATGGAATGCCGGATTGTCATCGATGAAGTCGTAGAACGGCGCATCCCCCATCGCGAAGGTGAACACGCTGCGCCCGCGGTAGGTCGCTTTCGCCATGTTGGTGACCGCGCCGCACTGGATGAGCTGCGCCAGCGGCGGGGTCATCAGTTCGGTATGGATGCCGAGATCCTTGCGGTCTTCCAGCAGACTGCATACTGCGGCAGGGAGCGTGCCGATACCCATCTGCAGGCACGCGCGGTCACCGATCATGTCGGCAATGATCCTGGCGATCGCCTGCTCTTCCGGGCTTGGCGTGCCGCATGGGATTTCGGGCAGGGGGCGATGGCTCTCCACGATCGCATCGACCTCTGAGACGTGAAGGAGCGAATCGCCGAAGACCCGTGGCATGGCGGGATTGACCTCGACGATGAGCCGGCGCGCCCTGCGTGCCGCCGTTGAGGTATAGTCGTTGCTGGTTCCGAAGGTGAACCAGCCGTGGCGATCCATCGGCGAGACGGTTGTGATGCAGGCGTCAAGGTCCACGCGTTCGGACAATAGCTGCGGCGACCCGCTGAATGCCACTGGCACAAACTCGATCGGGCCATAAGTGGCCCCGGAGGTATCGCCTTTGATCAGCGCTCGCTCGATGTGGCTCAAGAACATGCAGTGGGGGCGCACCCGATCGAGCAACTCCTTCCGCAGCACCGACTTGCCCGCAGCCTCAAGCGAGTGAAAATACCATAAACGCAGATCGCTGATCCCGGCGTTCTCGATCCGGCGTCCCAAAGCCTCGAGTAGCGCGGGTGGTTCGGCGACCGCCATTCCCATCGCCAGGTTCATGCCCGAACCGATCTGCGTCACCGCGTCATCGGCGAAGGTTAGTTTTGCGCGATAGAGGTCTTGGGGGGTCATCTAACGTCTTTCGCGCGCAGGAGTGCACGTCGCAGTACCAAGGGATGCGCTGCGCCGAACACACTTCGATGCTGGCATGGGGTCACGACAATTCGCGTACCATGAGGGTATCGTGGGGAACACATCGCAGCAGGGATTCGGCCATGCTGCCGATGACCGCAGGAATAAATCCGCTGCGGCCGTGCGTACCGAGGACCACGAGGTTCGCGCCGACAGCGTCTGCTGCATTCCATACTACGGTATGGGATTCGCCGTAGCCCAGGCGGGCGGAAATCCGTGCCCGCACTGTATCTGGGATGGCCGGGTCAGCCACGAAAGCGTCGAGTTCCGCCTGTGCCTCCCTGGTTACCTCCTGCTTGACTTCTTCCGATGGCAGCCAGCCTTCATAAGGGACATGATAGGAGTGAATGAGATGGAGTGCCGCGTCCGGAAAAAGCCTGGCCGCCGTGAGCAGCGCCCCAAGGGAGCAACTCGAATAATCCGTCGCGACCAGGATCGAGGTGTAAGGCTCGTGCGGCCGCTGCTTGACCACGAGCACTGGGGCGGTTGCATGGCGCACGACGTGATCGACTGCGGTGCCGATAAAATAGTCACCGACATGATTGAAGCGCGCCACGCCGGTCACGATCAGGCCGCAACCGGTTTGAGCGGCAGCTAGGGCGATCATGGTCGGCGCGGGCCCGATTGCGGGAACGATGTCAACATCGGCCTGCGGGTCTGGCAGAGCGGCCCGTATGGCTTGTTCGGCGAGTTCCGGTTTGGCTTCGAGGCGGGATTCCGGTTCCAGGGCGTGCAAGACGATCAGACGCACGCCCCATTGCCGTGCCAGCAAGGTCGCCCGGTCGATCGCTCGATCCGATCGGGCGCTGAGGTCGGTGGCGACAAGGATTGGTTTGCCGTTGCTCGTCATCGCTTGTGTCCTTTACTGGGGGTGTCGGGATAGTGTGACATGAAAAAATCAACCCGTTTCGACCAGTCGCTGCTCCGCCATGCGGCGCTGGACGACATCACTGCCGACACCGATGTGGAGCAACACATTCCTCGCGAGCTGGAGGCTCGCCTCGACCGTTTCGGGCGTGCAATAAGTTGCACCGAGCTCCCTGAGACGGCGGGCATGCTCGGGGTCTCTGGCCCGGGCATGGATCGGTACCATTGGCCATCGGCGATGAATCTCGGCGACGATGCGGCTTGCAGCAGCAGGGTCGTTCATGGTGACGACGACGGCTGCCGCGTGGTCGATTCCGGCCTTGGCCAGGATCTCGACCCGAGACGCATCGCCATAGAAGACCGGCTGCTGCCGGTCCCTGAGCTTTGCAATGAGTGCTGCGTCCGCATCGAGCGCGACATAGTCCAGCCCTTCGGCATCCAGCGCGCGCGCCAGCGTCTGGCCAACCCGGCCGAAACCCGCGACGATGACGTGACCTTCGCAATCGCGGAAACTGTCGTCATTGTCCTGTGCCTCGCTCGCCGCGTCCCTGTGTTCGAGGCGGCGCGCAAGCCGTTGGGCTAATTGGGCGACGAGCGGGGTAATCAGCATGCTGACACCGGCTACGATCAGGATGTGCTGCTCGAGACCGCCGGCGATGACGCCGAGGCTTGTCGCAGCCGCAATGATGACGAAAGCGAACTCGCCGCCTTGACCCAGCAGCAGTCCGGTTTCCACGGCGACAGAACGCCGTCTACCGAACAGCAGGGCCAGACCGGATATGATCACGGCCTTGAGCAGCCAGAGGCCCGAAACGGTTGCGGCGATGACCGAGGGGTTTGAAACCACGTTCCGCCAGTCGATGCCCATGCCGACCGACATGAAGAACAGGCCGAGGAGCAGTCCCTTGAATGGTTCGATATCGACTTCGATCTGATGACGATATTCGGTCTCGGCAAGCAGGAGCCCGGCCAGCAGAGCGCCGAGGGCCATCGACAGACCGAATTGGGCCGTCAGCGCCGCTACGCCCACGGCGGCAAGTAGAACCGCCGCAGTGAACATTTCCGCGCTTCTGGCCTGTGCTACCTGGCGCAGGACGGGGCGGAGCAGCAACCGCCCGGTAACATAGATGACCACGATGACGAGCGCGGCCTTGCCAAGCGCGAGCGCCAGGCCTGCGGCAAGGCCCTGACTGCCTGGTGCGGCGAGAACGCCAACCATGAATAGTATCGGCACGACCGCCAAGTCTTGCATCAGCAGGATCGAGAAGCCCGTCCTGCCGACCGGCGTCGACTGCCGCCGGCCACGCATGAGAATCTGCATGACGATGGCCGTGGACGACAGGGAAAGCGCCGCGCCGATGACAAGGGCCGAGGGAACATCCGCGCCCAGAGTTACCGCAATCCATGCAATGAGGGCCGCCGTCACGATGATCTGGAGCGAACCCATCCCGAATACGAGCACCCGGGCCGACCACAGGCGATCGAGCGAAAGTTCAAGCCCGATCATGAACATCAGAAAAACCACGCCGATCTCGGCAAGGCCGCGCACGCCCTCGATATCGGCAATGACGACTTGAGAGAGGGCTGGGTAATCCGCCGCCAGCAAGCCCAGGCCGAATGGCCCGATCAGCCCGCCAATCAGCAGGTAACCGAGGACAGGATTTACTTTCAACCTACTGAGCAGGGGAACGGCAATTCCGGCTGCTGCCAGAAAAATGAGTGTTTCGCGAAGGTAAGGGATGGCGGAATGCGTTTCCATCAAACCGTGCCGCCTGATCCGCTGCCGGTGGCTGCTCTTTCGGCAGGGCGTGGGCTGCGTCGGCCACGGTACCCATAGTCCTGCATATTGTCTCCAGCTTAACGGCGGTTGCCATTGTTAGGGCGTAATCGCGACCTTGAGTACGCCGTCCCGCTGGTTAGCGAACAGATCATAGGCTGCTTCGATATCGTCGAGGGCGAAACGGTGGGTGACCAGCGGGCGAGTATCGACACGACCAGACGCGATCACATCCATCAACCGCCGCATCCGCTCCTTGCCTCCAGGGCACAAGGTGGTCCGGATGGTATGGTCGCCAAGCCCCGCTAGGAACGCATCGAGCGGTATGGTCAGATCACCTGAATAGACACCCAGAGACGATAGCGTCCCACCGGGCCGCAGTACGCGCATCGCGCCTTCGAAGGTTGCCTGCTGTCCCAGCGCCTCAACAGCAACGTCAACGCCGCGCCCGTTCGTCAGCCGCATGATTTCGGCCACTGGATCGCCTCGGCTGAAATCTACCACGTGGTCGGCGCCCATCCGCCGCGCCATTTCCATACGAGCCGGAACGCTGTCGACCGCTATGATGGTGGTGGCGCCCATGAGTTTGGCACCGGCGGTAGCACACAGCCCGATAGGGCCTTGGGCAAAGACGGCAACTGTGTCGCCGATCCTGATGGCGCCGCTCTCAGCGCCAGAAAAGCCGGTCGACATGATGTCCGGGCACATCAGAACCTGCTCGTCAGACAAGCCTTCCGGGACCAGGGCCAGATTGGCCATCGCATCGGGCACGAGGACGTACTCGGCCTGAGTGCCGTCGATGGTATTGCCAAACTTCCAGCCCCCCATCGGTTTCCATCCATGCGGAGTACCTGGACCATCCTGAGAATGGCAACCGCACAGCGCTGCGTGACTGTGACCCGAAGTACAGATCGCGCCGGCAATGATCCGCTGTCCTTCGGCGAAACCTTCCACCGCCGATCCGAGTTTCTCGATGATGCCGACGGGCTCATGACCAATCGTCAGGCCCTTCGCCACGGGATACTCGCCCTTCAAGATATGCACATCGGTCCCACAGATCGTGGTGGTGGTTATGCGGATAAGCGCATCCAACGGACCAACGTCGGGGACCGGCTTTTCATCGAGTACGATGCGGCCTGCTTCCACGAAAATCGCAGCTTTCATTTTCGGCATGATATTTTTCCTGAAACTCTGGCATTTACATAGCAGAATTCGGCATCGAGGGCATATTGCCGGAAAACTCGCATTCTAATTGGAGGAAACTACGGGGCTCAGACCAGCGGGAACCATCCGTCCGAATCTATCCACTAGTGCGACAGCAATACTGGAAGCCGGAGGTCCTTCAGGATTCCGCTCGTGGCACCGCCCAAGACAAAATCTCGCATGCGGGAATGACCGAAACCTCCCATCACAAGCAAGGTTACTCCCAATTCCCGCGCATGTTCCTGCAAGGTTTCTGCGATGGGACGACCACTACTCTGCACCTGAGCGACTGTTGCCTGGATATCGTGCCGAGTGAGATATTCCGCAAGTTTGCTTCCGGGATCGTCATGCGGCAGGGACTTCTCGTCGGTGACCGAAGCAATTGTGATGGTTTGCGCACGCTGCAGGAAATCGCGAGCATCGGAAACCGCACGCGCTGCGACCCGGCTCCCGTCCCAGGCAATCATGACATGCCCGAATACCGCTGGCGGCGAATTTTCAGGAATCAGCAGAATCGGCCGACCTGCCCCGAAAATTGCCGCCTCCGCAGTTTTTTGCGGTGTGCCATCGACGGGCCCGATCCCCACCACGACAATATCGTGATAGCGCGCGTGCCCGATGACGGCGTCTGCGAATAAGCCCTCAAAGCATTCCACTTCAGTGGTTCGCAACGAAATGCCTAGCCGTTCCACCTCTGATTCCATGGCCTGTAGGAACGCTGCTCCACGGTCACGGGATTGTGCCTTCGCACCGCGGATAAGCGAAGGGATGTCGATAAGTATATTGCCAAGAGCATTGGATGCGCTTGGAAAATCAGCATTGAGGATCAATGCGTGAACATTGGCATCAAGATGTCGCGCGATTGCAGCAACGTGGAGAGCAAACTGCTCTGAGTTTCCGTCAGGATAAGTGTGTATTGGCGCGAGTATATCTATTGTCATATACAGGGTTCCAAATAATGACCGGTGGCGATTGCGGGTAGATATCTCTTCAGATATTTAGCAACGACCGTTGGTATACTAAAAGAGATCAGAATTTATGTCTGACGCACGTCTGCGGCTGACCGCATTTCCGGCATTCGGCTCGGGTTTTGATCGCGCTAGTTGCTTCCGTAATGCGGTCAATGTGACATGAGCACCGGGAGCTGCGGGTCGTCGAGTACTTCTCGCGTAGCACCGCCCAGAATAAACTCCCGTAGTCGCGAATGGCCAAAAGCGCCCATCACCATAAGGTCCGCACCGCATTGCAAAGCATGGCCTTGGAGCGCCTGACCAATCGTGTCCTCGCCAAGATGGATCTGCTCAAACCTGGCGTTGAGGCCCTTTTGCACAAGTGCCGCCTCAATGACTGCAGGATCGGGGCTTGTCTGGAAACGCTTTTCGCCGCCTACCGCCACCAGCGTAACTTCTTCGGCAAGCCGCAGAAAGGGCAAGGAATCATGCAGGGCTCGCGCGGCCGTGCGGCTGTGATCCCATGCGACCATAACCCGCTGACAGGCAAATGGTTCTACATGGCGGTTAGGAACGATGATCATGGGGCGACCGGAATCGAACAACACGTGTTCGGCAACCTTACGTTCGCTGAGAAAGATACTATGGTCTACCCCAGTGACCGTAAGGTCATTCAGCTTGGCCCTGTCGCCAACGAAGGGGATTAGACCAAACGCGTGCGCCCAGTCGGTCAGAGTTGACACGGGCACACCGCGTTCGCGTGCCTGAGCCGCAATGGCCTCGGCCAGTGCAGCGGTATTCTGGCGCCGTACGGCGGTTTCCTGTTCAATCTGTTCGGCAGAGCGCCCCTCCCAGTTTCCTGGCATCAGGAAGTCCGTAAACGGCACCAGGACATCGAGATGGGCACCAAGCGCAGCGGCTGCGCCCACTGCAAATGCGGCGGGTCCGCTGGTTGGCTTGGAGGCTTCCAGCGAGGCATAAAGCATGAGAGTGTGCTTGGACATAATTTGTGATCCTCTTCATTCTGGTGGGTGCGCGTTAGTGCATGTGCCCCTTGGTAAGCCTCGTCGGTGCGTAACGCGACTTCACCCGAAGGCGAAAACGCCTGATAACTTCGCTTCAACAGGCAGCGACGGGTCAAGAAGCACGATCCGGCGCTTGTCTTCGAGAGCAATTTCATCGGATCTCCGCAGCACTGCGGGTTTTCCAGAGCGAGTAGAATATTCCGCCCAGAATGAGGGCAAAGGTCACCGTGAGGCTCATTACTGGCGGGAATTTATCGCCCCCCATGATGAAGTCTGACACGAAGATCTTCGATCCGATGAACACCAGCACCAGCGCCAGCGCGTATTTGAGATATTGGAACCGGTGGACCATCGCCGCGAGCGCGAAATATAGTGCGCGCAGACCCAGGATTGCCATGATGTTCGAGGTATAAACGATGAAGGTGTCAGTAGTGATGGCGAAGATGGCGGGCACACTGTCGACCGCAAACACGAGATCGGCCAGGTTTATAATTACCAGCGCAAGAAACAACGGCGTGGCTGCTCGCACCAGCTTGCCGGTCTTTTCGTCAGGCACTTTCACAAAGAAATGCTGCTCATGCAGCTCCTTTGTCACAGGCATGTGCGTGGAAATGAACTTGACTACCGGGTTTTTGGCGACGTCCATTTCCTGATCGCCGGTGAACAGCATTTTGACGCCGGTCGCGATCAGGAAGGCCGCGAAGATATAGAGCACCCAATAATATTCCTGCACGATGGCGGCGCCCGCTGCGATCATGATGCCGCGCAGAAAGATAACGGCGATGATGCCCCATAAAAGCGCCCGATACTGGTATCTCCGGGGAATCGCGAAATAGGTGAATATCAGGCTGATCACGAAGACATTGTCGATCGACAGCGCCTTTTCGATGAAAAAGCCGGTATAATATTGCATCCCACTCTCGGCACCTTTTTGGAACCAGACCCAGGCGCCGAAAGCAAGCGCGATGCTGATGTAGAAAACCGATAGCTTGAGGCTCTCGCCAATGCCCATCTCGCGGTCTTCCTTGTGCAATACGCCAAGGTCGAACGCAGTGAGCGTGACGACCAATCCGAGAAAGGATAGCCAGAGCCAGACCGGCGTTCCCAGCCAGTCCATAATTAGAAATTCCATGCGTCGGTTCCGATCTAAGCGTCGATTGTCGCGTTGTTTGACCTTAATCCAACATAACGACTGATTGCTCGGCCCCAAAGGAATCTGAAGCAGGCGTGTAGAAATGCCGCCGCCGATTAGAATCGGCGGCGGGGGAGGTTAATCGAACAGCTCTGACAGGAAAGACTTCTTGCGCTTTCCGTGGCGATAACGACCGTCATCATCGTCATATCCGCCCTGCCTGTGGCCGCGGCTCTGCGGTTCGGCTTCACGCCGGGTCGGGGGCGCACCTTCCATGCTGCGTTCAATTATCTTGTCCAGCTCTCCACGGTCGAGCCACACGCCACGACATGTGGGACAAAAATCGATTTCGACGCCTTGACGGTCGGACATTGTCAGGCCGGTCTTGCAAATCGGACATGCCATAATGGCGACAGATTCTGCGCTTCGCATGGCCTATGCCACCCGAATTGGGCGCGCGAATGCGAGCCGATGCATGCGATCCTTGATCGCAAGCTTGAGCTTCTTCAGCCGCAACAGCCGCCAAACGTCAGGAAAGCGCCGCTGTTGTTCGCAACGCACCTCGGCGTCCAGTTTGCTGTGAATCGACAGCAGTCGATAACTTTGTGCGTTCATTGCCTGTCTCCAAATGATGAGTTGCCAATCGAACCAACCACAATGCAGCCCTACTGGGGGCATTGGACTGCACTGGGTTGGCTCGATGCGGTTCGACATCGCGGCTGTCGGGGTAAAACAGCCGCCAGAGGGACCCGGCCCGCAGTCGCCAAATTAGCCACGTCGGCGATAGGCTGCCAATTCAATTTTATTCGATGATCAATAGCAACAGCCTATCACCGGCTGCTGTTGCCGACAAGCGATTCACCCAATCTGCGCGCGCGCCTCAACTCGAATTCGTTCAGCAATCGTCCGATAGGCGTCGCCGTAAGCAGCACCGGATCGCCATGCCGCCGCGATGCTGCGTGTGTATTCCCACCCCTCGGGCTCAAGCACGTCGATGCCCGCACGGCCACCGACATCCGATCGGATGTAAAGTTCTGGAAGAACCGCAAGCCCCAGCCCTGAACTGGCCATCTGATGGATGCTGTCCAGGCTTGTGCCTTCATAGTCTCGCAGCAGGTCCATACCGAGTTCGGCGCAGATCGTAGACACCTGGTGATGCAGGTGGTGAGTCCTGGAGATGCTGAGAACCTGCAAGCCCTTCAGGTCCGCAAGGCTAAGACCGGAGCGCATGGCAAGTGGATGGTCGGACGGTGCGACGAGGAACAATCGCTCGCGAAACAAGGGCTCAACTTCGAGGTCGCTGCCCTCAATAGGTAGCGGTCCAAGCAGCATGTCGAGCGCGCCTCGCGATAGCGCGAGCGCCTGTTCTTCGGGAATGCCCTCTCTGATATGAAGCTTGAGATCAGGCTGTTCGCGGTGAAGTGCTGCGATGATCGGTGGCATCAAGTATGGGCCAAGTGTGGGCGTCACTCCGAAACGGAGTGTGCCCGCGAGATTCTCGCCCGCCCGCCGCGCAAGGTCGCGAATGTCCTGCACCTCAATCACAAGACGCCGAGCCCGCGCAGTGATCTCGCGGCCGATCGGGGTCAGCTCCGCTCCCGAGGCTCTTCGCTCGATCAAAGCAACCCCGAGTCGGTCCTCCAACGCTCGCATTTGCTGGCTGAGGGTGGGTTGCGAGACATGGCAGGCGTCCGCTGCGCGGCGGAAATTATGGAGGTCAGCTACGGCGACGAGATATTCCAGCTGACGCAGTGTTGGCATTCAAGGTCTCCATTACGCGATAGCCTATGCCTATCAGGTTCCCCATATATTATCGAACGATTGTAGCCTATGGCGAACTTAGCAACCTTCTATCAGAAGCCACACTTCGGCAAATTCGATGTTTGGCGGAGGTAAAGATTGAAAACCCGGTCCTGAGGCCGAGCGATATTCCAGCTCACGGGCGTTTAATATTTGAGGAAATGGAGAATAAAGTGGCAAACAGATTTGACCCCAGATCGACAATGCGTCCTCAACTTGGAGCAGCTGGAGTTGGCCAGGAAAGCTTTGCCTACCATGAGGGTCTTCGATCCTACATGCTGTCAGTCTACAATTACATGGCTTCTGGTGTGCTGCTGACCGGCGTCGTTGCCCTGCTGTTTGCAAGCAGCGGGATGGCTGCGCAGATTCTCGGCGGTCCGGGCATCGTCAAATATCTGATCATGTTTGCCCCCTTGGCGTTCGTGCTGGTGCTGAGCTTCGGCATCAACCGGCTTTCGACAGGTACAGCGCAACTGCTCTTCTGGGCGTTCGCCACGGTGATGGGGCTGTCGATGGCATCGATCTTCCTAGTTTACACCGGCACCTCGATCGCCACCACGTTCTTCGCGGCGGCTGCAGCCTTCGCCGGCCTCAGTCTGTTTGGCTACACCACCAAGAAGGATCTGTCCGGCATGGGCACCTTCCTGATCATGGGCGTGGTCGGCTTGCTGGTGGCGATGATCATCAACATCTTCTTGCAATCAACCGCGATGCAAATGGCGATCAGCTTCATCGGCGTGCTGCTGTTCGCTGGCCTCACCGCCTACGACACGCAGCGGATCAAGAGCTTGTATTTCGAGGTGGCAGGCACCGACATGATGGGCAAAACCGTGATCATGGGCGCGCTGTCGCTTTATCTCGACTTCGTCAACATGTTCAGCTTCCTGCTTCAGTTTATGGGCCAGCGGCGTTGAATCACCGCCGTCATCCGCTGGTGCCAAATAGCAGAGGTGCGACCTTGGGCGTTCGCTGGAACCGGGCGCATCTTGACAGCCAATGCGTAAAGCGAGCCACTGACCTGATCGGGGCATTAAGAATGGCGTCGGTCGTTCCATTTTGAAGACGCGATAGCCACCATGGACCTTTCGGCAATCACGCTTGAGGCCTTGCTGCCCTTCATCGCCATCGGCTTTGCGGCGCAACTGGTGGACGGCGCGCTTGGCATGGCGTTCGGCGTCATCTCGAATACGTTGCTTATCAGTATGGGCGTTCCCCCGGCCGCAGCCTCGGCCGGGGTCCACGCCGCCGAAAGCTTCACCACTGGCGCTTCGGGCATTAGCCACATCGCCCATCGCAATGTGGACTGGAAGCTCTTCTGGCGGTTGGTGATTCCCGGCATGGCTGGTGGCGTCCTGGGTGCCTATGCACTGTCTTCGGTGAATGCCGAAGCGGCTCGGCCATTCGTGCTCGCTTACTTGTGTGCCATTGGCCTGTATCTGCTGTGGCGCGGCATCAGATTTCATCCAACCGAAAAGACGCACAAATTTGTCGCGCCGCTTGGGCTTGTCGGGGGCTTTCTGGATGCTGCGGGTGGCGGCGGCTGGGGTCCGGTAGTGACAAGCAACCTGCTGGTGCAAGGCGGAAGCCCTCGAAAAGTGGTTGGCACCGTCAACACCGTCGAGTTCTTTTTAGCGGCGGCTATCTCCGCTACTTTCATCTTCACCCTCGGTCTCGCCGCATTCACCGTCGCCACGGTTGGGTTGGTCATCGGAGGCGTAGTCGCTGCACCGCTCGGAGCTTTGCTGGCGAAACGAATCCCGGCCCGGCCATTGCTCATCCTGGTCGGCATCGTGCTCACACTCACAAGCATTTATGGCGTGCTGCGGGCACTGGTTTGGTCCTGATACCATTGGCACCCGCCTGTCAGATCCGACACCCTGCGACAAATTTGTCATCATGACATCGCACGGAAATAGACCGGTCCAGTTCACCGTCATCGTTGACCTCTTCCCTTATCGACCGGTGAAGGGGCAGCTGGCTCGACATCCCCCAGCGGTACTTCGGGTTTCGACATTCGGGCATGATGCGCCGCAAAAACTTCGGGCGTGGCATTCATGCTCTGATGCTTGTCAAGGAAGTGGCGAAGCCGTGGTCGCGGCCGGAACGAATGAGCAGGCCATAGCCGCCATCGAGGCCCAGCACTTTGCCGCCGCCCTGTTGGACCTGAACCTGAATGGCGTCAGGAACTACCCCGTGGTGGACGCTCTGGCCGAGCGCGGCGTACCGTTTGCATTCGTGACAGCCTATGGCGGGCATGGTCTGCGTGACGGTGACCGGGAATCGCCATTGCTGGTGAAGCCGTTTCCACTAGCCTCACTAAAGCACTGCCTGTCGGGCTGTTGTCAGCCCGCAGCCGAAGGGGTCCAGAATGACCGTCAAAGACACCGGGCCGCGGCACCAATCATTTGATCTCAAAGACCTCATTGATCAGGATTGATAGGTGCTATGCAGAAAGTTACCGTTGCGACTCTCGAACCCTGGCTGCGCGATTAACACAATTTTCCCGTTATGATGAACTTCGCCATCGATCCCGATCAAATCGATGATCTTGCTGCCTATATGATGACGCTGAAGCGTCATGATTACGCGCCACCGATTTGATCCTGGCATCGACTGCCCATGCGAAAGTGGCCGCCGGAGGGTATGGGCGAGGCTTGTCATTGTCAGTCTGGGGCGGCACTTGCTACAGTGGTGTCAGTAGTCTTGAGAGGATTTCCGGCGATGCCGAATACTGACGCAACCAAAGCCAATCTCGAAGCGCAACTCGCAGAGCTCGGGGAACGGCAGCAGCGTATCGCGCAGGATCTGGCTGAACCGCTGAATGCTGACTCGTCGGAGCAGGCGGTTGAATTGGAGGATGATGCTTCGCTCGAAGCACAGGCCGCGCTCGTCGCGCGCGAGATTGCTTCCGTGAACAGGGCTTTGCTGCGCATGGAAAACGGCACCTATGGAGAATGCGTCCGCTGCGGTGATGCGATCGCACCCAAGCGTCTTGAGGCCCGGCCAGAAGCCGCGCTTTGCATTGCTTGCGCGAGCACGGAACAGTGATCTGTTCCGTTGGTACGTGAACACGGGGCTCCCGACATGCCCGGTGTCATGATGCAGGCGCCCCCCCTGGTTTTCACGCACTCCGACAGTCATGGACGCCCATGATGCGAAACCATCGCTTAGCTCTCATCTTTATGGTTTTGGGCGCTTGCGACCGCGAAGAAGAAACTCCTGGCGGCGATGAGGCGCTGGCAGTGAAAACCGGGGCACCAGTATCAGCGATAACTGAAGCGCCGGATCGAACCGAAGCACAATGGAGCCTCCAGCGGAACGGGGCGGGCACTGAGCTTGTCCTGCAGGATCCGACAAGCGCCCGGCTCATGTCGTTCGCCTGTGCGTCGAATGAGAGGCGGCTGGAGATCAACGTCCCCGCCTTCACCACCGTCGGCAGTGAAGAGCGCCTGTCATTCGGTAGTGGCGGAGAAGTGGAGGCGCTGGTTGCCGACGTCCACGGCGACCGGCAGCGTGGCGGGGTCAGCGCCGAGGGCGCAGTCCCGTCCAATCTCGCGACCCTGATAGGTGGTTCTGTGTCGGCCAGCTATGGCGCACAGTTCAGTGGGCCTCATCCGGCCGTGCCTCTGACTGCTGCAAAAGCCTTTGTCGCGACCTGCAGCAAAGGTGCAGTCGAGCAACCGGCAAAAGCGGGGCCGACAGGCCAAACCGTCAGTCCCTGTCTTCTGCAGGATGGGCAGCCGCTTAAGGTCCAGCCCCTGCGTGCAATCGGAACCGAACCTTTCTGGGGAGCACGGATCGAAGGCCGCTGCGTCACATATTCTCATCCAGAAGACCAAGAAGGTACGCGCGTCTGGACCCGGTACACTGCAACACCGCATGGCGGGGTGTGGTCTGGTGCCCTGGGCGGACACCATTTCGAATTGCGGACCCGCGCCGCCCCTGGCTGTTCGGACGGTACGTCAGACAAGACCTACGTCGTGGCCGTGGATCTGCTCGTTCACGGCGAGAAGAGGAAAGGCTGCGCCGAGCCGTCGTGAACTGATCAATGAAAAACCGAGGCTGCCCCCTTACTGCTGGGTGCAGTGCATATTGGAGGAAACGCCAGTCATCACCTCACCCGCCGCAACTGCATGCTCCAATGATTAGCTCCCTGCACATGTCACGACGCGCTCAATCTCGTCGGCCCACTTTGCTAGCGCCTCCTTCTTCTCCTCGAAATAGTCGTGCCGCTGGTAGACGCCGGCGATACCGCCGCGCGAGCCGCTGATATGATTGAGCACCGCCTCGGTTACCGGCATCGCGACACCGAGACGCTGCATGCCGGTTGCCGCCGTGCGGCGCAGGTCATGCAGGACGAAGTGCTCTACAGGTTTGTCGTCATTGAATTCGGTCATGATCCGCAGCAGGCGAGGTGAGCCCTTGCTGAACCCGCTCGAGACTGCATCGAGGTTGTCTGGGACGGCGAACAACCTATCTGAACCGCTCACGACTGGAAGCGCATCGATAACCTTCAGCGCGAGCTGGGAGAGGGGGACGATGTGAGCGAGTCCGTTCTTTGCCCGATCGCCGGGTATCGTCCAGATGCCGTCCTTGAATTCGCTACGCGCGGCGCCGAATACCTCACTGCGGCGCTGCCCCGTCACCAACAGCAATTTGAACCCGGGGCCGAACGGCCAGTCCATCTTGTCGCAGGCATTCCAGAACAGGCGGATCTCATCCTCGGTCAGGAACCGATCGCGCGGCTTTCCGAGGGGAGGTCGCCAAGCATACTGGCAAGGATTAGCTTGTAGACGTTCGAGTTTTGGCATGGCCCAGCTGTAGAAGGCACTGAGGCGCTGATGGACGCTGCGGCCTTCACGAAGAGTAGGCTGCTGCGGATTGCGGTATGTGACATCCTCGACGAGCGTCGTGATTTCCGCGCGGGTAATGCTATCCGCCATTCGGTCGCCGAACCTGGGCAGCAGGAATTTGTTGCCGATCCGTTCGATCTCGCTGGCACTGCGCTTGTGACCTCGAACCGCCCTTTCAAGGTATTGGTTCCAGAGAAAGGTGAACATCAGCCGACCGGTGAGTGTTGTCCCATCTTCCTTGGCAGGACGGGGTGCTCCCCGACCATTCTCGATATCGAGCAAGATCGAACGCGCCTTCTTGCGCGCGTCGGCGAGGCCAAAATACTCCTTGAACGGACCGATGGTGATGTTGCGCCAGCGTTCGCCCACGCGCTTGCGCAAGATGAAGGTCTTGCTTCCGGAACGACCTACTCGAACCCTGAGGCCCGGTATGATATGATCAGCCCATTCCAACTGCCCCGTGTCGGGCGGTGTCAACGAGCGAATTTTGGCGTCTGTTAGTCCGACTGGTTTCGAGGTCATGGGTAGGCGTTCCAGGGTCTGTTGCCGGTGCTACCTTAGGTAGCTTTTGGGGTGACATACCCTGAAACATAATGAGAACATGTGAGAATTGCAAGATGAGGAAATATAATAGAAATAAGAAGATATGAGACGTTCTGAGAACCGTTTCTCGCCTCCTACGAATCTGGGGGTCGGACGTTCGAATCGTTCCGGGCGCGCCAAAAAAGGGTCATCCCGTCAGGGGTGGCCCTTTTTTGGTGGGTTCAGCGAACGTACGAACTTCGGAATCGAGGCGCAGCGGCCGCGGTCAGCCGCATCGGGAAGGGAAATTTGCCAATCCGCCCCTTTTTCCCCAAACGATAGCCCCCATCTGGGCGTGACCCGGCAAGAAGGATTGGACAAAGCGCATGAGCCATCGCCACGATCTCGACGATCACGACGACCCTGATAGCCCGCACGGCAAGGTCGCCGTTCCCGCCAATGTGCAGGACGCGATCCGCACGCTGATCGAATGGACAGGCGATGATCCGCACCGCGAGGGGCTGCTCGATACGCCGCAGCGGGTCGGGCGCGCGTGGAAGGAATATTGCCAAGGCTATATGGAAGATCCCGCGATCCACCTTTCGCGCCAGTTCGAGGAGGTTGGCGGCTACGACGAGCTGGTGCTGCTCAAGGATATCCCGTTCCAGAGCCACTGTGAGCACCATCTGGCGCCGATCACTGGCAAGGCGGCGATCGCCTATATGCCGCGTGACCGGGTGGTGGGCATTTCCAAACTCGCCCGCGTGCTGCACGGTTTTGCGCGCCGGTTACAGATCCAGGAACGGCTGACGGCCGAAGTCGCGCAGTGCATCTGGGACAATCTCGAGCCGCAGGGCGTCGCGGTAGTGATCGAGGCCGAACACGGCTGCATGACCGGGCGCGGCGTGCGCACACCGGGCGTGACGATGGTCACCAGTCGCTTACTTGGCTGCTTTCTCGACGATCCGCGCAGCCGCAAGGAAGCACTCAGCCTGATGGGCTACGGCTGAGGGTCGAGGCGCGATAACCCCGCTTGGTCGAATCCCTGCTATTGCGATCGCGAGGCCTGTGGGCCGCTCTTGAGCTGCCTTGCGTAGACCCATCCGATCCCGATCAGACTGAAACCAAGTGCCATGAAGCTGGCGACCCGGAACAATCCTTCGAGCCCCGCAGCATCCCAGACGAAGACTTTGGCCACCGCCAACAGCATGACGGCTAGCGAACCGATCCGCCAACTGCGCTCGTCGCTTATCTTGCCGGCAAAGAGAAAAGCGAGCGCCAGAATTATGCCAAGCAGCGAGCGCAACAAGTCTTCGGTTTCGCCCATTGGCACATTCACGAGGACTGTGCCGGCAAAGGCCTGTCGCAAAAGTGCCAAGGCCGTAAAGCTGGCGATCAGCATCGCGCCCGCGTCGATCGCAGGGCGCACGATTGCCGCCGCGTGCCGACGCATGAACAGCGCCGCGGTTCCGGCGACAAAGCCGGCTGCCAGTACGAGATTGGCGATTGGCGTGGGGCCGACCGCCTGCCGGTCCCATAGCGGATTGTGAAGCAAGCCGGAGAACCAAAGCCCATGCATCAGTGCCAATCCGGCCGCGAGCGCCGCAAAGCGGGGCTGCGGTCCGAATTGGCCCGTGCCGCGATGCAGAATGAACGCGCCGCCCAGCAGTAGTGCCTGCCACACCGTACGCTCGGCAAGACCGAATTCGACGAATTGCGTGACGGTATCGATCGCGAATGCCTGTTTGAACAGCGAATGTGCAATCACGAGTCCAACGAGGGCGGCGAGCCAGCGGGACTCGGCTGCGGGTCCGAACCGCTGATCCATCGGAATGCGGATCAAGGCCAAACACACGCACAGCGGGAGCAAACGGGTGAATATCGCTTTGATGCCAGGTACATCGCCGAGGAACACCGGATCGCCTGCGAGCGCAACAACCCCCGCCGCACCCCACTCACCGAGAGCCCATGCGGCCCACAGCGCCGTAATTGCGACGAGCGAAAGCTGGGCGGCAGTGCGTGACCGCTGAAGGAACCATAGCGCGCCCGCTCCCAGCGCAGCCGCCCATGCCAGCGTGTCCGCGGGCAAGAACTGGGCGGCGAGGCCATAGGCAATTACCGCCGCCAAAGCTTCCGCCACAAAGCGCGGCTCCCGGCTGCGCTCTGTCCGCGCCAGCGCCGCCCACGGCACGAATGCCGCCAGCCAGCGTAGCCCCGCGCGCAATGCGTCTGCGTCCTGATCGAGCCCGGCAAGACCGGGAAACTCGCGATCAATCTCCACTGCCGAGAACAATGCTATCAGCGTAATTCCGGCAATGCCCCACAAGATCAAACGCAGCACCAGCTCTTCGCGTCGCCGCAGCAGGGCGAAAAGAACGGTGAATGTCGCGGCTGCGACGATCACTGCCGCCCACGCTGGCGTAAGGAGCAGCAACGCGACGAAGCCGAGCAAGGATCCGGCCGTCAGCAGTGTCGAAAGCTCTGCTTCGGACTCGCTGCGCCATAGCCGCCATGCTCCTGCAAGCGGAAGGAACGCCAAAGCTGCAATCGCCAGCGCGAGTTGCGGCTCCAACGAGTTCGCTTCGAAGCTGCTGAAGGTCGCATAGGCGATACCGGCCAGTGCCATGGGAACCCCAGCGAGCTGTGCCAGATCGATTTGCGTGCGACCGCCGCGCCACACATGCGCGAGCGCCACCCCGGCATAGACTCCGGCAATGCCGCCTGCGACCAGCGCGAACATGACAGGTTCGGCGCCTCTCCATTGCGCCAGCAGCAATACGCTCACTACCGCAGCAATTGCGCCGGTTTCGCGCAGCTCGGGCTTGCGCCACGCAAAGAACGCCAACGTCGCACCGAGCAACAGATAGAGCCCCCAGGCCAGCGGCGCGTAGCCGCCCTGGTCGACCAGCAAGGCAAGTTGGGCGCTTGCAACCAGTGCCGAGCCGAAGCGCAGCGGTCGCGCGTATCCTTCGGCACCAGCAAACGCGGGAAGCACGGCCCCAAGGACGATGAAATAGAGCCCCAAAGCCAGAATTTCGGGTACTCCGGGATCTCCGGCAAACAGCAACAATGCGCCCCAGCCAAGTCCAAACACCAGTGCTGCGATTGAAAGCCACGGGCGTGCCTGGCGATTTCCGGTAACCGTCAGACCGGCTGTGACCAGCCCAAGGTAAAGCGAAAGCAGCGGCAGGTTTGCCTGTTCTCCGCCGACGAGTGCGGGCGCAGCGAAGCCTCCTACCAGCCCGAGAATGGCGCAAGGCAGCCCAAACCTGAAGGAAAGCGAAATCGCCCCGGCAGTTACGACCGCGAGCCCCAGAAAGGCCATTGTCTGGCCAATGAGTCCATATTGCGTGCCGGCAAGGTAGAATGCCGCATAGAGCGTGGCGAGGCCCGCGCCTGCGAGCGATTGCCGAACGCGTTCGTCGGCGATTTTCTGCTCATTGCGAAATGCCCATTCAGCACCGGCCAGCAGCAGCAGGCCAAATACGAACGCAAGCGCGACACGCACGGCGGGTGTCAGCAAGCCGGACTCGATGGAGTAGCGGACGAGAAACACCCCTGCGATTGCAAGCGTGATCCCTCCCGCCCAAATCGGCAGACGTCGCCCGAAAATGTCCTCGAAATCGAAATTGAAACGCGGTTCCGGCGCGTAGTCATCGGTTGAATCGTCGGGCGACGTAGCATCGGCACCCAATTCCGAACTATCATCGATCATCTGCGCCGAGTCCGGCTCGCCCTGGTTCACGGATTCAATGGACCGGGCGGCTTCATGCGCGATTGTTGCGGGCCGGGCTACTCCGCTCAACATCGCCGCTTCTGGCGAACTTTCATGCCGCGTCGTAATAACCGCCGGCTCCCTATCGGCTGTCGTGTCGGCTGTCGCGGCCCGTTCCTGCTCTATGATCGGTTCGGGCAAGTATACGATCATATCAAGCCGGCTTTCCAACCGGTCGACACGATTCCACAACCAGACGACGGCGCCGCCGAGCAAGACAATTATCAGGAATTCCATGGCAATTCGCTCCCCCCGATGCGCCTGCATAAACCGCAATCAGCGCATCGCCCAAACAAAAAGGGCGCCGCAACGCAGCGCCCTTCGGGTAATGCGGTAATCTCTCAGCCTGTCAAAGCTTACCCAGCAGATACTCCGCGCTTGAGACCGAGAAATCGCCCGGTGCCTCGACGTTGAGTTGGGTCACCACGCCGTCATCGACCACCATCGAATAGCGTTGGCCGCGCTTGCCTAAGCCAAAGCCCGAACCGTCCATGGTCAGTCCCACCGCCTCGGCGAAATCGCCGTTGCCATCGGCCAGCATGGTCACGTCTGCGCTGCCCGCAGACTTGCTCCATGCGCCCATCACGAACGGATCGTTGACCGCGGTGCAGGCGATCTCGTCCACGCCCTTTGCCTTGAGTTCCGCCGCCTTGTCGACATAGCCGGGCAGGTGCTTGGCCGAACAGGTGGGGGTGAAGGCGCCCGGCACCGAGAACAGCGCCACCTTCTTGCCTGCGAAATAGTCTGCCGAGGAAACCTTCTCCGGCCCGTCCGCAGTCACCTTGACCAGAGTAACCTCTGGCAGTTTGTCTCCAACCGAAATCGCCATTGCGCAATATCCTTTCCTGAAAAGCGGCCTTCGCCGCCCGATATAGGGTCTTGGCCGCGCGGGACAATGACAGATCATATAAAGATCGCTTTATATTTGCCTCGCGCGTTGCCTCTCGCTAGAGGCGCTGCCTGCCCGCAAGCATTCAGGAGATTACCGGTGGCCGACGCCAAGCAGGATTACATCATCAGGGACATTTCACTGGCCGATTTCGGGCGCGACGAGATTGCCATTGCCGAAATCGAAATGCCAGGCCTGATGGCGCTGCGCGCCGAATATGGCGCGAGCCAGCCATTGAAGGGCGCGCGCATCACGGGCAGCCTGCACATGACGATCCAGACCGCGGTGCTGATCGAAACGCTGGTCGCGCTGGGTGCTGACGTTCGCTGGGCCACCTGCAATATCTATTCGACGCAGGACCATGCGGCGGCGGCGATCGCCGCGCAGGGCATTCCTGTGTTTGCGATCAAGGGCGAAAGCTTGGCTGAATACTGGGACTATGTCGGGCGGATCTTCGATTGGTCGACCGCCGATGACCCAGATCAGACTGCCAATATGATCCTCGACGATGGCGGTGACGCCACCATGTTCGCAATGTGGGGCGCACGGATCGAGGCGGGCGACACTATGCCCGATCCGGCCAATGCCGAGGAAATCGAATTCCAGCGCGCGCTCAAGGCGTTTGTCGCCGCGCGGCCCGGCTATCTCAGCCGTTCGGTCAAGAACATCCGCGGCGTTTCCGAAGAAACGACCACGGGCGTGCACCGGCTCTACCAGATTTCGAAGAACGGCAAGCTGCCGTTCCCCGCGATCAACGTGAACGACAGCGTCACCAAGTCGAAGTTCGACAATCTTTACGGCTGCAAGGAATCGCTGGTCGATGCCATCCGCCGCGCGACCGATGTCATGCTGGCGGGCAAGATCGCCTGCGTCGCGGGCTATGGCGATGTCGGCAAGGGTTCCGCCGCTTCGCTGCGCAATGGCGGTGCGCGCGTGCTGGTGACCGAGATCGACCCGATCTGCGCATTGCAGGCGGCGATGGACGGGTTCGAGGTCGTGACCATGGACCAGGCGGTTTCGCGTGCCGATATTTTCGTCACTGCCACGGGCAACGAAGACGTCATCACCGGCGAGCACATGAAGGCGATGAAGAACATGGCCATCGTGAGCAACATCGGCCACTTCGATAGCGAGATCCAGATTTCCGCGCTCAGCAATTACGATTGGAAGGAAATCAAGCCGGGCACCGATCGGGTCACTTTCCCCGATGGCAAGTCGATCCTGATCCTGGCCAAGGGGCGGCTGGTCAATCTGGGCTGCGCCACCGGCCATCCCAGCTTCGTGATGAGCGCCAGCTTCACCAACCAGACTCTGGCGCAGATCGAACTGTTCACCAAGGCGGGCGAGTACAGGAACGAAGTCTATGTCCTGCCCAAGCATCTCGACGAGAAGGTGGCGGCGCTGCATCTGGAAAAGCTGGGCGTGCAACTGACCCGGCTGAGCCAGAAACAGGCCGATTACATCGGGGTTCCGGCACAAGGGCCGTTCAAGCCCGATCATTACCGCTATTAGGGACTTAAAATCCGCCCATTGGCCTTGGCGGAAAAATGGCGCGGAACAGGGCTCTCGCCTTGCTATCCCACGCCTGCGCGCATAGCTGGAAGCGATGGAGCTTTCACCCACCGCACTGGCACTGATCGCCCTGCTGCTGGCCGGCTGGACGGTTGGTGCGGCTTACCTGATGGTGCGTTCGGCCCGGCGGGCAAGCAAGCTGGAAGCGATCCGCGCATCATCGAGGCGGCTCGGCCGGATGCTCGATGAAGCGCCGGCTGTTCCCATGTTGGTGAGAACCGATGGCCGGATCGAAGCGCCCGATCGGCTGGCGGGCTGGCTGGGCCTCGATTCCGTTCCGCAATTCCTCAGCGAGCTTGACGGCGGGGCGGGAAGGGGGCTTTCGAGCGACCAGTTGGCACAGCTGAGCGAAGCGGTGCGGCGCACGCAGAAAACCGCCATGCCGTTCCAGATGGCGGTGACCCCGCCCGGGTCGCAGCGCAGCCTTCTGCTCAAGGGCATGCTGGCCGATCCGCAAGTCTCGCCCGGCGGCGCCGCGCTGGTGTGGGTCTTCGATTTCTCCGAAAGCGAGAACGAGCTGGCGCGATTGCGTGAGGCCGCGGCTCGCGCGCAGGGCGACTTCGCCGCGCTGGTGGGACTGATCGAGGCGGCTCCCATGCCGATGTGGTTTCGCGGTGCCGATCTGCGGCTCAAGCTGGTCAACCGCGCCTATGTCGAGGCAGTCGGGGCCGACAATGCCGAAGATGTCGTTTCGCGGCAGCTCGAACTGCTGGAAGCCACCGACGGTAAGGAACCGGCGCATTTTGCGCGTGCCGCATCCGAACAGGGGTTTGCCTTCGAAAGGATCGTCGCTGCCACGATCGCGGGAGACCGGCGCACGTTCCGCGTCAGCGATCTGCCGCTGGGGCAGGAAGGCGTGGCCGGTTATGCGATCGACATCGAGGAACAGGAACAGCAGGCCCGTGCTTTCCGCGCCTTCCGCCAGGCGCAGCATGCCATGCTCGACCAGCTTTCGGTCGGAGTGGCGCAGTTCGACGAACGCGAGCGGCTGGTCTTTGCCAACCAGCCGTTCCACCGCCTGTTCGACCTTCCCATTGTTGCCGTGACCGAAGCATTGCGGTTCGAGCGTTTCCTCAGCGAAGCGCGCGAGAATGGCCGAACCCCCGAAGTACGTGATTTTCCGGAATGGCGGCGCGAGCGCATTGCCTGGTTCGGGCTGGCAGAAGCGCAGGAAGAAGCCTGGCCGCTGCCCGGCGGCACGCACCTGCGGATCGTTGCCCAGCCGATGCCCGACGGCGGGCTGGTGCTGATCGCCGAAGACCGGACCGAGCAGCTGGCGGTATCGGCCATGCGCGACACGTTGCTTCGCACCCGCACCGCCACGCTCGACAGCCTGTTCGAGGCGCTGGCGGTGTTCGCCCCTGATGGCTCGCTGCAATTGTGGAACCGCAGTTTTGCCGGGACCTGGGGGCTTGAGCCGCAACTGCTCGATTCGCATCCCAGCGCCGATCAGCTGCTCGATTCGATCAGCCACAATCTGCGCACGCCAAAGCAGGCCAAGGCGATTGGCGACATCATTCGCGCGGCGACACTGGATCGCAAGGAGAAGGCAGGGCGGATAGACCTTGCCGACGGACGGACGCTGGAATTTGCCGGAATCCCGCTTCCCGACGGCAACGGCCTTCTGACCGTGCTCGACATCACCGATTCGCAGAAGGCGGAAAAGGCACTGCGCGAGCGCAACCTGGCGTTGGAAGATGCCGACGCGGTCAAGACCCGGTTCCTTTCCAACATGTCTTACGAATTCCGCACCCCGCTGACCTCGATCGGCGGGTTTGCCGAACTGATCAAGAGCGGTGCAGCCGGGCCCGTTTCGAAACAGATGGACGAATATGTCTCGGCCATTCTCGAATCGGTCGAAAAGCTGCGCGAACAGGTCGAAAACGTGCTCGACCTGTCGCAGAGCGAGGCTGGCCTTATGCCGATTGCGAAGGAAAGCGTCACCCTTCTGCCTTTGGTGACTGCTGTAGTGCGCAGGAGGGAGCAGGCGATCCGCGGCGGCGGGCTATCGCTCGACCTGCGCGGAGATGAAGGGCAGACGGTCGATTGCGATCCGCGCCAGCTTGGCCGGGCGTTGGGCCATCTCATCGACAACGCCATTGCTGCAACTGACAAGGGCGGCAGGATCCTGGTCGAAATCGCCAAGGATAAAGGCAACACACGGATCGTCGTTTCAGACAACGGCAAGGGCATGGACAAGGCCGAACTGGCGCGCGTAATGGGCAGCGCCCGCGCGGGAAGCGAGGGCAAGCCCGAACGGCGGCAGGGGCTGGGCCTTGCACTGGCGCGGCAATTGGTCGAGGCGCACGGCGGTACGCTCAAGCTGCAAAGCCGCAAGGGTGCCGGGACCACGGTGCTTGTCACCCTGCCGTGATACGCGATCTTCCCGATCTTGCCGCAATGGCGCGCTTTGGCGCGGATATCGCAGACAAGCTGCGCGAAGGCGATGTGGTCGCACTTTCGGGCGGGCTGGGCGCGGGCAAGACCACGCTTGCCCGCGAGATTCTGGCCGCGCTGGGGCATGATGGCGAGGTTCCTTCACCCACGTTCACCATCGTCGAAAGCTACACCGCGCCGCCGCTACGGCTGCCGGCCGCCCATGCCGATTTCTACCGGCTCGAAAGCCCGGAGGAAGTGCACGAACTTGGCCTCGACGATTACCGCGATGGCGGCGCGCTGATCGCCGAATGGCCCGAAAGGGCCGGGGGCTTTGCGCATGAGCCGGGCTGCCTTGCGATCAAGCTGGAAATTGCGGATGAGGGGCGGCGCGCGATTGTCGGCCCGGGCAGCGATTGGGTAGAGCGTTGGCCATGAGCGATCTGCCCGAAGGAATCGACCACTTCATATCTCACGCAGGCTGGGGCGACGCGGCGATCGATCCGATCCCTGGCGATGCCTCATTCCGGCGCTATTTCCGCCTCAGGCGCGATGATACAAGCGCGATGCTGATGCACGCACCGCCGCCGCACGAAGACCCGGCACCCTTCCTCAATGTTGCGCAGTATCTGGCCGGTCACGGCCTGCGCGCGCCCGGGATCATTGCCGCGCAGCCCGATGCGGGGTGGGTTCTGCTCGAGGATTTCGGCGATGCCCGGATGCGCGACTGGCTCGACGAAAATCCGTCAGGCGAACAGGCTGCATATGAGGGCGCGGTCGATGCGCTGGTGCGCCTGCACGATGCGCCGGCCGGGCCGTTCTCACCCTATGACATGGCCGCATATGCCCGCGAATTCGGGCTGTTTACCGAGTGGTATTGCCCGGCAAAAGGGCTCGGAGTCGATACAGAGGGATTCGCGCGGGCCTTTGCGGAAACCTTGCAGCCGCTGGTGGCGCGCCAACGGCCCGGAGTGACGGTGCTGCGCGACTATCATGCGGAAAACATCATGCTGCTGGGCGATCCTCGCCATGGGGCAGAGCAGGGGCTGATCGACTTTCAGGACGCGCTGGTCGGCCACGCAGCGTATGATCTCGTTTCGTTGCTCCAGGATGCGCGGCGCGATGTTTCGCCCGAGCTTGAGCGGACCATGCTCGATCGTTACCTTGCCGCGACCGGTGCGGGTGCGGACTTCGAGGCGGACTATGCCGTGCTTGGCGCGCAGCGCAACGCCAAGATCGTCGGCATCTTCACCCGGCTTTGGAAGCGCGATGGCAAGTCGCGCTATCTCGACCTGATCCCGCGCGTGTGGGCGGCGATGGAGCGCGATCTGGCCCATCCCGCGCTCGAACCGGTGGCGCGCTGGTTCGATACCAATATCCCGGCTGACATCCGTGCATCGGGCGGCGGCAAACCCGCATGAGCGCACTCGCATCCGATACCGCGATGGTGCTCGCGGCGGGGCTGGGCAAGCGGATGCGCCCGCTGACCACCTTGCAGCCCAAACCGCTGGTTCGGGTCGCGGGCAGGCCGTTGATCGACCACGCACTTGACCGGCTGGTCGAAGCCGGAATCGAGCATGCCGTCGTCAACGTCCATTACCTCGCCGATCCGCTGGTGGCGCATCTGCGTGGTCGCTCCAGACCACAGATCGCGATCTCGGACGAATGCGACCGCCTGCTTGAAACGGGCGGCGGCATGGTCAAGGCGCAGCCGCATCTGCCGGACCCCTTCTTCTGCCTCAATTCCGACAATGTATGGCTCGACGGACCAAGGAACGCATTTGCCGACCTTTCCCGGCACTGGAATCCAGACACGATGGATGCCTTGCTGATGGTGGTCCCGCACGCACGCGCGCACAATTTCGATGGGCAGGGCGATTTTCGCATGGACGGTGACGGGCGGCTGACGCGTCGGCTGCCCGGCCGGGTCGCGCCCTTCATTTTCACCGGCATCCAGCTGGTATCGCACCGCCTGTTGCGCGATCCGCCGCAGGGTCCGTTCGGCACCATGGTGCTGTGGCAGCGCGCAATCGATGAGGGCCGTCTCTACGGCACGTCGTTTACTGGTGAATGGTTCGAAGTCGGCACCCCGAAGGCCATTCCACCGACCGAGGCGGCGCTGGGTCGTGGCTGATCCGGCCCGACCACGAGTATATTCGATCGCCGCACATCGCGGATTTGCCGATGCGCTGGTGGCCGGGCTGGTCCCGCGCTATGCCGATGGTGAGTTGGGGCTGGCACGTCTGACGCTGCTGCTGCCGAGCAGCCGCGCGGCACGCACGGTGAGCGAGGCCTTTATCCGGCATGCGGGGAAAAGCGGGCGGGCGGGCCTGCTGATGCCGCGCATGGCGCTGGTGGGCGATCTCGATCTCGACGAGACGCTGGGCGCGTTGATCGACCCGCTCGGCGCAAGCGATATCCCGCCTGCGGTCGAGCCGACACGGCGCTGGCTGGAACTCGCCGAGTTGCTGCGCGCGGAGATCGTCGGTGAGGGCAAGCAATTGCCGCCTGATGCCGCGTTGCTGCGACTGGCGCGCGAAATCGCCGCGACGATGGATCGCTTGCTGGCTGAACAGGTTGCGCCCGAAGACCTTCTGGGAGATGCCGTGCTTGACCAGATGGGCTCGCTCGCGGGCCATTGGCAGGAAAGCATCCGGCGGTTTGCGCGGGTTCAGCAGCGCTGGCGTCTGCGGCTCGACGAACGCGGAGAGGTTGACGCGGCCACCCGGCGCAATCTGCTGTTCGAACGCGCTGCGAGGCAGTGGCGCGATATGCCCCCGGTAACTCCCATCGTTGCTGCGGGGGTGACCAGCGCGGCCCCGGCGCTGGCGCGGTTGCTGCGCGTCATCGCCGACCTGCCGCAAGGTGCGGTGATCCTACCCGATCTTGACCTCGACATGGGTCAGGCCGCCTGGGACGAGCTTGGGCGCGCCGGACAGGCAGAGGCGCCGGGCGGGGCGGTGTTCGTGCGCGGTGATGCGGTGACGCATCCGCAATATCACCTCAAGCTGCTGCTGAACCGCATGGGGGTGGCGCGCGGCGAGGTCATGCCGTGGCACCGGCGCGGCATTTCCGCTGCCGACCCGGCCCGCAGTCATGCCATCTCCTCGCTGTTTCTGCCGCCGCAGGCGAGCCGCGCGTGGATCGGGCTGGATGCGTCGAAACGGCGCCTATCAGGCGTGCGATTGATCGAAAGTGCGACCAGCGAGGAGGAAGCGCAGGCGATTGCCCTGCTGGTGCGCGAGGCGCTTGAGGAACCAGAGAAGCGCGTGGCGGTGGTCTCTCCCGATCGCGCGCTGGCACGGCGAGTGGCGCAGCACCTGGCACGCTGGAACATTGCCGCCGATGACAGCGCGGGTCGACCGCTCAGCCTCACCCCCGCCGGGCGCCTGTTGCTGCAATTGGCCCAGGTGGCTGCGGAGGAGGCCGCGCCGGTCGCGCTGATCGCGGCACTGGCGCATCCGCTGGTGCAGCGTGGGGATTCGCGGCGTGCCTGGCTTGAATCGCTGCGCGCATTCGAGCTCAGGCTGCGTGGCCCACGCCCGGCAGGCGGGCTTGCGCCATTGCGGGAGATTGCCGATCGGGCAGGTGTGCGGCCGTGGTGGGATACGCTCGAGCCGCTGTTGGCGCAGCTGAATTGCGGGGGAGAGCGGATCGCGCTCGCCGGGGCGCTCGAGCGGCTGATATCTGTGGGCGAGGCGCTGGCCGGGACCGACCTGTGGGCGCGCGAGGACGGCCGTGCGCTCGCCCGCATGATCGAAGATCTCCGCCTCCATGCCGCAGCAATCGGGCTTTCGATTGCCGAGCGCGAACTGGCAAGCATTCTGCGCGAGGCGATGGATCAGGTGGCCGTGCGCCCGCCTTGGGGTGGCCATCCGCGCGTCGCGATATACGGCCTGCTCGAATCGCGGATGGCCCGTGCCGATCTGGTCATTTGCGGTGGGCTCAACGAAGGCAGTTGGCCCGGTGTCGCGGGCAGCGATGCATTGCTCGCACCGGCTGTCCTGCGTGCGCTGGGTGTGCCGGGCGCGGATTTCCGGATCGGGCTCGCCGCGCACGATCTTGCCGGTGCAATGGGCGCGCCCGAAGTGGTGCTGACGCGGGCGCGCCGCGACAATGACGGGCCGACCATCCCCTCACGCTTTCTGTCGCGGATCGAGGCGCTGCTGGGCGATCTGGCGGGCAGCCACCGCGAACGGGCCATCCCCGCGATTGCCCGGCATCTCGACCGGCTGGCCGGACTGACGCGGCCCTATGAACGTCCGGCGCCCGATCCCTCTGCCGACCTGCGCGATGTGCCGATCAAGGTCACCGGGCTCGACCGGTTGCTGGGCGATCCGTACCAATTCTACGCCAGCGAAATCCTGCGGCTCGGCAGGATCGACCAACTCGATGCCGAAGTAACGCCCGCCTGGCAGGGCACGCTGGTGCACCGGATTCTCGAACGCTGGCACAATGCGTTGGGGAGCGACGCACGCGCCGCGCTGATCCCGATTGCCGTGGAGGTATTGGGCCGCGAAAATCTTCACCCGATGATCGCCGGGCTGTGGAGGCCGCGCCTGTTTGCCGCGCTCGAATGGATCGAGCGGTCGATCCGTGAACAGCAGGGCCGCGAGGTGATCGGTGCTGAGCGCAAGGGCGAGATGATTTTCGACGGGGTCAGGATATATGGCCGAGCAGACCGGATCGACCGGCTGGATGACGGCACGCTGGCAATCGTCGATTACAAGACCGGAAAGCCGCCGTCCGCCGCCAGGGTCGCAGCCGGATACGCGCTTCAGCTCGGTCTGCTCGGTCTTATAGCCCGTTATGGTGCCTTTGAGGGCCTTTCTGGGCCCGTCAGTACCTTTGAGTACTGGTCGCTGGCCAAGAAAAACGGCGATTTCGGCTATGTCGATGTGCCGATGAAGGTCGGCCGCAAGAAGGCGGGCCTGCTGCCCGAGGAGTTCCTGCCCAAGCATGAGGCGTTTCTGAAAGATGCGATCGGCCGCTTCATCAAGGGGTGCGAACCGTTCACCGCGCGGCTCAACCCGGATTACCCCGGATATAACGACTACGACCAGCTCATGCGGCTCGACGAATGGCAGATGCGCGCCGGCGCTGAAGACGCGGAGCGCGGAGCATGAGCGGCGATGTCCATGAACTGATGGACAATCAGGTGCGCGCGGCGGATCCGCAGCATAGTGTCTGGCTCTCCGCCTCTGCCGGAACCGGCAAGACTCAGGTGCTTTCGGCGCGGGTGCTGCGGCTGCTCCTTAACGGGAATACCGATCCCTCGCAGATACTGTGCCTCACTTTTACCAAGGCCGGGGCCGCCGAAATGGCGCAGCGGATCAACCAGGTATTGGCGCGCTGGGTGCGGCTCAAGCCGGAAAGGCTGGCGAAGGAACTTGGCCATATCGGCGCCGACATCGGTCCCGAGACGCAGGAGCGTGCGCGCACGCTGTTTGCCAGCGTGCTCGATTGTCCCGGCGGTGGGCTCAGGATCGACACGATCCATGCCTTCGCGCAGTGGCTGCTGGCGAATTTCCCGAGCGAAGCCGATCTTGTCCCCGGTGCGCGCCCGATCGAGGATCGTGAGCGCGAAATCCTCGCGCGCAAGGTGCTGGGCGAGATGCTGGAGGAAGCCGAAGGGCACCAGGACCGCCCAGTGCTGGACGCGGTGGCGCAGTTTACTTGCAGAAAAGACCCTGATGCACTGCGCAAGTGGCTGATGCGCTGCGCCAACGCGCGCGAATTGTGGTTCGGCCCCGGCGCGTGGCAGCCGCCCTTGCAACCGCGCGTGCTACGCCTGCTCGGGCTCCCCGAAGATACGGACGAAGCGCAACTGGAGCAGATGTGCGATCCGCGCTCTTTCGATGATGAGGCGTTGCGCCGCTGTCTTGCGGGGTATCGCAGATGGAAGAGCGCGGCATCGGCCAAGGCAATCCCCGTTATCGAACAATGGCTCGCATCCGGTCCTGCCGCGCGCGTGGAACAGCTGGAGGCACTGGGAGTGGTGCTGTTCCACAAGAATGGCAATCCCATCCTGCCCAAAGCGGTGGACGACGATTTCGCCGATGCTTCGGCGCGCGCCGGAGCGGCCCTGGCGGCGATCGACGAGTTTCGCAGACTGCTCGATCTGGCGGCATTTCTGCTCCCCTCGCTCGACTTGGGCCGCCGCTTCGCTTTGCGTTGGGATGAAGCCAAGGCGCGCGAGGGCCTGCTCGATTTCGACGATCTTATCCACCGCGCGGCCGATCTGCTGAGGCGCGCGGATATGGCCGACTGGATCCGCTACAAGCTCGATAGGCGCTTCGATCATGTGCTGGTGGACGAGGCGCAGGATACCAATGCCGCGCAATGGCAGATCATCGATGCGCTGATCGACGATTTCTTCGCGGGCGAGGGCGCGCATGGCGACCGTCTGCGCACGATCTTTACCGTGGGCGATTACAAGCAGGCGATCTTCGGCTTTCAGGGCACCAGCCCCGACAATTTCCACCGCGCCAGGCAGCGTGTGCGCACCGCGATGGAAGCGCTGGCGGGCAATGCTGCGGAAATCCGTCGCAATACGCCGCAGCGCGAACTGCAGGACCTTGACTTGGGTCGGTCGTATCGCACCGCGCAAAGCGTGCTCACCTTCGTTGACCGGTCAATCGAGGCGGTGGGCTGGCAGGCCCTGGGGCTCGACCGAGAACCGGCCCAGCACGAAGGGGAGGAGCGGCCGGGGCTGGTGATGCTATGGGCTCCAGTACGCAGTGAGACGGGCACCGATGCGGATGAGTCGGACGAGGCAAGCGAGCCCGGCGAAGCCGGCGAGGAAGGCTGGCTCTCGCGGCATGACCGCGCCATGGCTGACAAGATCGCCGAGCAGGTCCACCGATGGATGACCAGCGAGCCGTTTGTGCTCATCAAGCGTGGTTTGCGCAATGCCCGTCCCGGCGATGTCATGGTGCTGGTGCGCAAGCGCAAGGAACTCGCCGCGCTGATCGTCGCGCGGTTGCATGCGCGCGGTGTGCCGGTTGCGGGGGTTGACCGGCTGCGGCTGGGCGCGCCGCTGGCGGTCAAGGACCTGATGGCGGCATTGCGCTTTGCCGCACAGCCGCTCGACGATCTCAATCTCGCCAATCTGCTCGCCTCGCCGTTGGTCGGCTGGAGTCAGGGGGATTTGCTCGCGCATGTCCCACGGCCCAAGGAGGTCCGTCTATGGCACCATTTGCGCGGCGGAGAAGATCCGCTGGTAGCGCAGACGGTTGCGCAATTGCGCCAGCTTTTGGCGCTGGCTGACTTCGAAACGCCGCAGGCCTTGTTGCAGTGGCTGCTGGTGGGGCCATGGCGCGGGCGCGAGAAGCTGGTCGCACGATTGGGGCGCGAGGCCAACGATCCGATCGACGAACTGGTCAATGCCGCCTTCGACTATGAAGCTGGCGCGGCGCCGAGCCTGGCAGGCTTTATCCAGTGGTTCGATGCCAGCTCGGGAGAATTGAAGCGCGATCCGGGCGGCGCGTCCGATCAGGTGCGGGTCATGACGGTGCACGGCTCCAAGGGGCTCGAAGCGCCAATCGTCATCCTGGCGGACGCAACCGGCAAGCCGGGGCAAGGGGGCGATCTGACGCTGGAGGAAATCAGCGTTACAGACGCTCGCGCGCGAACGGTGCCTCTGCCCGTGTTCACGAAGGAGGAACGCATCGGGCCGATCGAGAGTGCAGCCGAAGCGTCGAAGATCGCCGAGCTTCAGGAACATTGGCGGCTGCTTTATGTTGCTATGACGCGCGCGGAAGAGGCGCTGTTCATCGGCGGATCGCTGGGCCCGCGCGAGAAGGAGCCGCACCCGGACAGCTGGTATGCCCGGATCGCACCGGTGTTCGATGGCGAGCCATTGCCAGACGATTTGTGGAACGTGCGGTACGAATGGGGCTATCGTGCGCCGCCGGTTGCCGGCGCAGCGCGCGCGCGCGAAGAAAAACCCGACATTCCAGACTGGGCGCGCGTCCCTGTAGGGCCGGAACCGCGTCCGCCGCGCCCGCTGGCACCGTCGGCTGCGGGCGAGGATCAGTCCGCCGATCCACCGCTTGCGCCTGATCTGGCGCGTGTGGCCGCAAGGCGCGGTGTGTTGATCCACCGCCTGCTTGAACGCCTGCCCGAGATTGCGGTGGATGCGCGCGAACAGTTGGCTGGTGCATGGCTGGCAAGGCAGGCGGCAGAGCTCGACCATGCCGCGCGTGCGGAGATTGTCCAATGCGCGCTGGCGGTGATCGACGATCCCGGATTTGCCGATGTTTTCTCACCGTTGGCATTGGCCGAGGTTCCTCTGGCGGCAGTGGTCGGCGGCGAGGTGGTGGCAGGAACGGCGGATCGCCTGCTGGTCGAGGCGGCGCAGGTGACTGTGGTCGATTTCAAGACCGCCCGCCGCCCGCCCGCAACCCTTGGGGAAATTCCCGAATCGACGCTGCGGCAGATGGCGGCTTACGCGGGCGCGCTCGAAGCGATCTATCCGGGGCGCACGGTGCGCGCGGCGGTGATCTATACGCAGACGCCGCAGCTCATCGAGATTCCGGCCGAGGTTATCGAGCGGCACAAACGCGGCTTGTCGTCCGCACAGGAAAGCTTTTGAACGCAGGATATTGCGTGACGCCACGCGATACCTAGCTATGGTTGAACACGATGCAGGAGTAGTTCGATGGCGACAGTCAAGGTAACCGATGCCAGCTTCAAGGCCGATGTGCTCGAAGCCGGCAAGCCCGTTCTGGTCGATTTCTGGGCCGATTGGTGCGGCCCGTGCAAGATGATCGGCCCTTCGCTGGAAGAAATCAGCGATGAACTGGCCGACCGTGTCACCATCGCCAAGATGGACATCATGGAGAATACCGGCGTGCCCGGCCAGATCGGGGTTCAGTCGATCCCGCTGATGGTGCTGTTCAAGGATGGCAAGCCGGTGGCGCAGAAGCTCGGCGCTGCACCCAAGAGCCAGCTGAAGGCCTGGTTGGAAAGCGAGCTTTAATCGCTTTCTCCCCTCCTTTTCAAAGGAGGGGATCGAGGGGTGGTTGTGCGACCGCAAGTGCGCATCAGGACTATGCACCACCCCCAACCCCCTCCTCACAAGTGGAGGGGGCTTCAGGAAAGCGTGGCGAGGCGTTCTGCCAGATCGTCCCACAAGGCTGGGCTGGCCGCGCCGATGAGGCCGGGCTGGTCCCATTCATCGACGCGATATGGGCGGCCATCGCCCCGCGCGATCTCTCCGCCAGCTTCATTGAGCCACAGCGTGCCTGCAGCGTGGTCCCACGCGAGCGTGCGTTCGAAGAACGAGACGTCATTCTCGCCCAGTGCCAGGCGCGGATATTGCTCGGCGGCGCAGCGCGGGGTGTCGACCAGAGAATAATGCGGGGCGATGTGCCTCTTCATTGCTTTTCGGCGCGCTTCATCAAGAAAGATAACCGAAATCGCCGCGACCGGCGGTTGTTGGCCGGTGGTTCGCGCACGAATACGCTCGCCATCGACGAAAGCGCCCGCGCCGCGGTGTGCGAGGCAAAATCGGCCGGTCAGGCAATCATAGATCCAGCCCGACTGGCACAGCCCCCCTTCGGCTCGGGCAATCAGGATTCCGAACGGCGGCTGGCCTTGCGCGAAGTTGTGCGTGCCGTCGATCGGATCGATTATCCAGCAGTCGCCTGCCAGCCGATCGAGCAGCGCCGGATCGGCATGCGCGGCCTCTTCGCCGACGATGGCCAGCGAGGGATCGATCGCCGCCAGCCCTTCGGCGAGCATCGCTTCAGCCTCGCGGTCAGCAACCGTGACCAGATCGTCGGCCGCCTTTTCGATGATCTCTCCGGCAGCGAGATTGCGATATCGCGGCAGGATCAGATCCCGCGTTGCGTCCTGCATGAGCTTCTTGATCGCCAGGTCCAGTGCATTCACGAGCGATAATCCGCATTGATTGCGATGTAGCCGTGCGTCAGGTCGCAGGTCCACACCGTGGCGCGGCCTGATCCGATACCGAGATCGACCGCAATCTCGACCTCCTGCCCTTTGAGATGCGCGGCGACGGGTGCCTCGTCGTAATCGGCGCAAGGCAAACCATCGCGCGCCGCCCAGACTCCGCCGAATGCGATCGAGAGCCGGTCGCGGTCGGCCGGTTCGCCCGCCTTGCCCACCGCCATCACCACGCGGCCCCAGTTGGCATCCTCGCCCGCGATTGCGGTCTTGACCAGCGGCGAATTGGCGATGGTGAGGCCGATCCGGCGCGCGCTGTCATCGCTCGCTGCGCCGCTGACAGATATGGTGATGAACTTGTTCGCGCCTTCACCATCGCGCACAACCATTTGCGCAAGTTGTCGGCACAGATCTGTGAGCGCGGCGGCAAAGGCATCTGCGCCTGCGTCATCGAAGCCGGTGAGCGCCGCATTTCCTGCCTTGCCGGTGGCAAAGGCCAGCACCGTGTCGCTGGTCGAGGTATCTCCATCGACGGTAATGCAGGAAAAAGTCTGCCGGTTTGCCTGTTCAAGCAGCAGCTGAAGGAATGCGGGCGCGACCGCAGCATCGGTGAAGATGTAACCCAACATGGTTGCCATGTCGGGCGCGATCATGCCGCTGCCCTTGATTATGCCGACGAGATTGACCGTCCTGCCATCGACGATGGCGCTGGTGCTCGCACCCTTGGGGAAGGTGTCGGTGGTCGAGATTGCCCGTGCCGCATCTTCCCAATTGCACGGAGGTGCACCGAGTGCGGCGGCCACGCCTTCGTGCGCCTTGTCCTTGGGCAGCGGAACGCCGATTACTCCGGTCGAGGATACGAACACCTCCGACGGCGCGCAGCCGAGATGGCCTGCCACTTGCGCCATGATCGATTCCACTGCCTCGCGCCCGCGATACCCTGTGAAGGCATTGGAATTGCCGGCATTGACCACCAGTGCGCGTGCGCGGCCCTGTTTCACCTGTTCGCGCCCCATCTCGACCTCGCTCGATGCGCAGGCGCTTTTCGTGAAAACCCCCGCAACACCAGTGCCTTCGGCCAGTTCGGCGTAGGTCAGATCGCACCGGTCCCAGTTCTTGTAGCGCGCCCGCGCGACGCGCAGCGTGACGCCTTCGATCGCGGGCAGTTCGGGAAAGGGCAGAGCGAGCGGTGAAAGGGCAATTTCCATGGCACCGCGCTAGCCCGCCGACAATGCGCAGTAAATCCGATAATCGAGGTGGACGCAGGGCATGCGAGCGCTTATCTTGTGCGCCGTCATGCTGCGTCGCCTATTCGCCTGTCTTGTACTCGTTACCGGCCTTGCTGCCGCGGCCGCGCCCGGCAACGCCGCGACGACCGAGGACGTGGCATGCGAGGCGGGCCTGACTTCGGATTCAGAACAGGTAGTCGAATCGGTCCTGGCCGTCTGCCGCGATTCAGGCACTGAAACCAGGCGCGAGCAGGAAAAATCATCGACCCCGGTAAAGCGGAACCGGCCCGTTGTTCGGCCCCCGGTGCTGTTCGGGATCGATCGCGCATACGAATAGCGCCGGTTTTCCGCTGATCACCCAATTTGCGACGGCCCGCACCGTTCGGTGCGGCTGCGCTCATCCCCATTCAAGTCCATCAGGGACAAAATCCAATGTTTCAGACAATTGCCAAATCGCTGTTCGGTTCCTCGAACGATCGTTACGTCAAGTCGATCGGCAAGATCGTCAACCAGATCAACGCGCTCGAACCGCAAATTCAGGCGCTTTCCGATGACGAGCTGAAGGCGCAAACCGACAAGTTCCGGCGCCAGATCGATGACGGGGCCTCGCTCGACGACATCATGCCCGAAGCCTTCGCCACGGTGCGCGAGGCATCGCAGCGCGTGCTGGGGATGCGCCATTTCGACGTGCAGATGATCGGCGGCATCGTGCTCCATCGCGGCGAAATCGCCGAGATGCGCACGGGCGAGGGCAAGACCCTGGTCGCCACGCTGGCGACCTATCTCAATGCCATCGAAGGCAAGGGCGTCCACGTTGTCACCGTGAACGATTACCTTGCCCGCCGCGACGCCGAATGGATGGGGCGTATCCACAATTTCCTCGGCCTCAGCGTGGGCGTGATCGTCCCCAATCTGGGCGAGGTGCAGCGCCGCGAAGCCTATAATGCCGACATCACCTACGCCACCAACAACGAGCTGGGTTTCGACTATCT
The DNA here is from genome assembly GCA_013822125.1 of Erythrobacter sp. GTDB lineage: Bacteria > Pseudomonadota > Alphaproteobacteria > Sphingomonadales > Sphingomonadaceae > Erythrobacter. The sequence goes on from PNJY01000005.1 coordinate 56,074, forward strand.
GCGCGACAACATGAAGCACGAACGCAGCCAGATGGTGCAGCGCCCGTTCAATTTCGCGATTGTCGACGAAGTCGATTCGATCCTGATCGACGAAGCGCGCACGCCGCTGATCATTTCGGGTCCGACCGAAGACAAGGCCGAGCTTTACGTCGCGATCGACGCGATCGTGAAGCAGGTCGAGAAGGATTGGTACGAGGCCGACGAGAAGAGCCGCAACATCACCTGGACCGAAGAGGGTATCGACAAGGTCGAAATTCTGCTCAAGCAGGCGGGCCTGCTGGCTACCGACAACCTGTATGACATCGTGAACACGCAGGTCGTCCACCATCTCGACCAGGCGCTCAAGGCCAATATCATGTTCAAGCGTGATACGGACTATATCGTCAAGGACGGCAAGGTCATCATCATCGACGAGTTTACCGGGCGGATGATGGACGGTCGGCGTTGGTCGAACGGCCTGCATCAGGCGGTCGAAGCCAAGGAAGGGGTCAGGATCGAGCCCGAGAACCAGACAATGGCTTCGATCACCTTCCAGAATTACTTCCGCATGTATCCCAAGCTTTCGGGCATGACCGGCACCGCCGCGACCGAGGCGTCCGAATTCTGGGACATCTACAAGATGAATGTGGTCGAGATTCCGACCAATGTCCCCGTGCTGCGCGTCGACGAGGAAGACGAATTCTACAAGAATACCGCCGACAAGTTCCAGGCGATCGCCAAGTCGATCAAGGAAAAGAACGAGATCGGCCAGCCGGTGCTGGTCGGCACGGTCTCTATCGAGAAATCCGAACTGCTGAGCGAATATCTCGACAAGGAAGGGGTCAAGCACGCCGTGCTCAATGCCCGCTTCCACGAGAGCGAGGCGCACATCGTGGCTCAAGCTGGGCGCCTGGGCGCGGTGACGATCGCCACCAATATGGCCGGACGCGGCACCGATATCCAGCTAGGTGGCAATGTCGATTTCCGCATCAATGACGAGCTGAGCGATATGCCCGACGGGCCGGAACGCGATGCCGCGATCGAGCGGATCAAGGCCGAAGTGGCCGAGGAAAAGGCCAAAGTGCTGGAGGCGGGCGGCCTGTTCGTGCTTGGCACCGAACGCCACGAAAGCCGCCGGATCGACAACCAGTTGCGCGGCCGTTCCGGGCGGCAAGGCGATCCCGGCCTGTCGCGCTTCTACCTTTGCCTCGAGGACGATCTGCTGCGTATCTTCGGCCCGGATACGCTGTTCGCCCGGATGATGAATTCGAACCTCGCCGATGGCGAGGCTATCGGCTCCAAATGGCTGTCGAAGGCGATTGAGACTGCGCAGAAGAAGGTCGAGGCGCGCAACTACGACCAACGCAAGCAGGTGGTCCAGTACGACGACGTGATGAACGACCAGCGCAAGGTGATCTACGAGCAGCGCGGCGAGATCATGGAAGCGGACAAGGTCGATGACGTCGTCGAAGACATGCGCCACGACACGATCAACGCCATCGTCATGGATGCGTGCCCGCCCGGTTCATACCCCGAGCAATGGAATATCAGCTTGCTGCGCGAGAAGATCGGGCAGACGTTTGGCATCGCTCCTCCGTTCGAGGCATGGCTTGAGGAAGACCAGGTTGCACCCGAACTGATCGAGGAGCGCATCCGCCTTCAGACCGACGAGATGATGTCTGCGAAGGTCGCGGCCAACGATCCCGCGATCTGGCGGCAGGTTGAAAAGTCGATCCTGCTCGAGCGGCTCGATTTCCATTGGAAGGAACACCTCGCCACCCTCGACGCATTGCGCCAGGTCGTGTGGCTGCGCGCGCATGCGCAGAAGCAGCCGATCAACGAATACAAGCAGGAAGCCTTCGGCCTGTTCGAACTCATGCTCGAAACGCTACGCGAAGATGTGACGCGGATCCTGTTCCTTTCTGAAATCCGCGCTGCCCCGGTGGAGACGCAGAACCTGCCCGAACTGCCCGATTTCCTCACCGGGCATATCGATCCGCTCACCGGTTTCGATAATTCGGACGATGGCGACGGATCGGCGCTGCGGCCCGAGCTGTTCGGTTCGCTTGCCGGCAGCCCGCGCGCGGCCTCCGGGCCGGGCGGTTCGAACGCCGACAATCCGTTTGCCGGGCTCGACATAAGCCGCAACGCGCCGTGTCCATGCGGTTCGGGGAACAAGTACAAGCATTGCCACGGCGCCGCAGGGCCGCGGACGAAGGTGGCTTGAGCGGCAGAGGTCCGGTCCGATTGGAATGGTTCCCCTTGGCCTGATCGCCGGATTCTTCGTCACCGCGCTTCTCTATGCAGCAGTGGGCTTCGGCGGCGGCTCGACCTATGCAGCGTTGCTGGCGCTCTCAGGGCTTGACTATCGCTTGCTGCCACTGATCGCGCTCGCCTGTAACATCGTGGTGGTGACGGGCGGCACGATCCGCTTTGCGCGCGCCGGGGTGACACCTTGGCGTGGGGCACTGCTGCTCACCGCGCTCGCCGCCCCTGTCGCCTTCCTCGGCGGGTTGATCCCGATCGCGCGCGAGGATTTTCTGCTGCTGCTGGGCGCCAGCCTGCTGCTGACGGGAGCGACCATGTTGCTGCCGGTTGCGCCGGACACTGCGGGACAACCAACCCGCGCGGCGCGCTATATGCCGCTCATCGCCGCGCCGCTGGGTTATCTCGCGGGGTTGGTGGGGATCGGCGGAGGGATTTTCCTCGCCCCGCTGCTTCACCTTACACGCTGGCGCGATGCGCGTGCGATTGCCGCGACCGCGAGCCTGTTTATCCTTGTCAATTCGCTGTTCGGGCTGGCGGGTCAGCTGCTCAAGCAAGGGCCGCAGGTTTTCGGTCAGGCGATCGCAGGCGGACTGCCGCTGCTGCTGGCCGTGGCAGTGGGTGGGCAGATCGGCAGCCTGATGGCGGTGCGGTCCCTGCCGCAGCGGCTCATCCGCTGGCTCACTGCCGCGCTGGTAATATGGGTTGGAGCGAAGCTGCTGCTGGGGCTGTAACGAGCCGAAACAATGATGGCTCCCCGAGTTGGATTCGAA
>PNJY01000006.1 GCA_013822125.1 Erythrobacter sp.
GACCGCCATCGAATACGGCCTCATTGCTGCTCTGATCGCGATTGCCGCGATCACCGCAATGGGCACCCTCGGCGACGAGCTCAGCAATACCTTCAGCACCGTGAGCGGTGAGCTGCAGACTGCCAACGCCGCTGCCGGCTAAGGCCAGAACGGCTAACAGGATTGAGGGCGGCGGGGCAACCTGCCGCCCTTTTTCTTTGCCCGGCGCATGATCAGCGGGCACGTACGACCAGTTTGACCTTCTGGCCCGGCACCAGGGCATCGTCGGTTCCCAGCGCATTGAGCACCCTGAACCGTTCTTCCCTCGCATCGTCATAAGCCATACGGCTGGAGAGCGATTGCACCGTATCGCCGCGCTGGACTGTCACGACATCGAGCCTGCGCGCCACGACATCGGCTGCCTCGGCGGCGCTGATCCTGCGCATCGACTGAAACATCGCGGCAAAGGGATTGGTCTGCCCCGCCGGGATGATCGCCGCGAAATGATAGGCGCGATCGCGGGCAAATTCATAGGCGAACACCATAACATCGACCTGGCCCGATCCGCTCGTGACACGCGCGGTGCCATAAGCCGCCGGAATCCCGTTCACCGTGGTGCTCTGCACGCTTGCCGGGCGCAGGTCCTGTTCCTTCCCGCCCAGCGTGCTGAATTGCTGGCGCACATAGTCGGCCAGACTGCCGCTATAGGCCGCCATCGTCATCTGGGCCTTGCCGCTTTGGCCGTTGATGCTGACCGCGCGCGTCGAATTGACCATGTAGAAACCCTGAGGCGCGGTGAAGGTCAGGCGCAATTCGGGATGAATAAACTGGCTGCCTTCGATCACCCCCTGCTTGGGGTCGTCGCCATATGTCAGGCCATCGACACCGGCGAGGAACAGGTCGCGCCTGGTTTGACCAGCAGGCTGCCCCTGCGCCTTGGTCAGCGCGGACTGCACGCGACTGGCCGGATCTGGGTGGGTGGACGCCCACTGGGGGATCGAGGCGTTGCTGCCCTGCAAACGCGCGTCGAGCGCATTCTGCGCGGCGAGGCTCGCCAGCACGGTGCCCATTGCGCGCATGTCGTAACCGGCGCTTTGCAGGTACTGGATGCCGAGATCGTCCGCCTGCAGTTCCTGCGTCCGTGAGAACTTGAGGGTCAGCATCTGCGAGCCCTGCAGGAACCCGCGCGACAGGGTTTCCCCGATCGCGGTATCACCCAGCAGGATGCCCGACAGGATCGCCCCTGCCGCACCCAACAGAGTATTGCGCTGCGCGGCTTGCTGGCGGCGCTGCGAATGGCGCGCGGCGACATGCCCCACCTCATGCCCAAGTACCGCAGCCAATTCGGCCTCGTTGTTCATCAGCGTGACCAGTTGGCGGGTGGTGTAGATATATCCGCCGGGAATCGCGAAGGCATTGTTGACCGAGCTGTTGACGAGCGAGACGGTGAAGGCCTCGCGCGCATTGCCCAACCCCGTATGGACGGCAATGTTCTTGCCCACAGATTCGACGTAGCTGGCCTGCGAACCCGCCATCGCCCCGCCGAATTCCTCAAGGAGCTGCGGGTGCAGTTCAGCACCCTGTTGCGCCTCGGCCTGCGTGATGGGCGTCGATGCGCTGGGAATCGCGCCACCGCCCACGCAGCTGGTCAAGGCAAGCGTAAATGGAGCAACTGATAGAAGGGCAAGGGTCTTGTAGGTAGGGCGCATCGTCGAGCCTCCGGGTGAATGGCACTGCGACGGTTTGCCATGACCAGCGCAAATTTCCAATCGCTTGCGACCGGACGTACGCTGGCTGAGGACGAGTTCCTCAGTCGGCCCCAATCTGGAGAAACCGTTCTTCGCGCAGGCGCCGCAGCGTATCGGCGGGAAGATCGACCAGCGCGTCCAGCTCCTGGATGATTGCAGCGCCCAGCGACATGGCCGCGGTCTTGGGGTCGCGATGCGCGCCGCCAACGGGTTCCTTTATGATCCGGTCGATCACGCCCAAGCGCTTGAGGTGCTGCGCGGTCACTTTCATCGCTTCCGCCGCCTCGGGCGCCTTTTCCGCCGTGCGCCACAGAATCGAGGCGCAACCTTCGGGCGAAATCACCGAATAGACCGCGTGTTCGAACATCAAGACACGCTCGGCGCTGGCCAGCGCCACCGCGCCCCCAGATCCGCCCTCGCCAACGATCACTGCCACCATCGGCACCGGCAGTGCCAGACATGCCTCGGTCGAGCGCGCAATCGCTTCTGCCTGCCCGCGCTCTTCCGCCTCGACGCCGGGAAACGCTCCCGAAGTATCGACCAGCGTCACCACCGGCAGGCCAAACCGGCCCGCCAGTTCCATCAGCCTGATCGCCTTGCGATAGCCCTCGGGCTTGCCCATGCCGAAATTGTGCCGCAGCCGGGTGGCGGTATCATGGCCCTTTTCATGGCCGATCAACATGATCCGGCGGCCCCCCAGCGAGGCGAAGCCACCCATGATCGCCTCGTCCTCGCCGTAATGGCGATCACCGCCCAGCGGTATGAAGTCGTCGAAAGCATGGCTGACGAAGTCGCAGAAATGCGGGCGCTGCGGATGGCGCGCAACCTGCGTCTTCTGCCACGGTGTAAGCGAGGCATATGTGCTGGCGAGCAGATCGGCGCTCTTGCCCTCGAGCCGCTTCAGCTCGCTTGCGATATCGACATCGTCGCCCGCGGCCGCGGCGCGCAGTTCGGCAATGCGCTCTTCAAGCTGCGCGACCGGCTTTTCAAACTCGAGGTAGGATTTCATGGCGCTGCGCTAGACTCAACTGTCCCTACGGGCAAGAGGATGGCGCGAATTGACCAGTTCGACCAGCCGCGCGGCATCGACATGCGTGTAGATCTGCGTAGTGGCGATATCGGCATGGCCGAGCAGCGTCTGCAAGACACGCAGGTCTGCTCCGCCCTCGAGCAGATGCGTGGCGAAAGCATGGCGCAAGACATGCGGGCTGACCGCATCGGGGGCGATCTCGGCGCGTATCGCCAGCTTCTTGAGCAGCTGGAACAGCCGCACCCGGGTGAGATGCTTGCCGCGTGAAGGAAAGAGCCAGCGCGAACCCTGCTCGCGCAGCGGCAGCCATGCGCTCAGGGCAGCCCGCGCGCGGTCGCTCACCGGGACCATGCGCACCTGCCCTCCCTTGCCGGTCACCGTCAGCAGCGGCGCATCGCGCGGCACCGCCGCCAGCGGCAGCGACACAAGCTCGGTCGCGCGCAATCCCGACCCATAAAGCAGCTCGAGCAGCGCAAGCAGGCGGACGGCGCGCGGATTGCCGCCTTGCGCCTCCATTTCGGCGCGCGCGAACAGCTGCTCAACCTGCGCATGCGAAAGGATCCGGGGCAACGGGCGACGCGTTACCGGCCTGGGAAGCTCTCCCGAAGGATCGTCGCTGCGCCATCCTTCGTCGATCGCAAAACTGAAAAACTGGCGCAACGCCGAGGACTTGCGCGCCACGGTAGCTGGCGCCAGGTCGGCCCAACGGCTCGCCAGGGTCGCAATCGCGCCTCGATCTGCCGCCGCCAGATCGCCGATCGCCGCTTCCGCCGCCTCCAGATCGCGGGTGTATGCCGCCAGCGTATTGACCGACGCACCGCGTTCGGCGGCGATCATGTCGAGAAAGGCCTCTACAGCCGCGCTCATCAGCCGCGCGCGACCGCCTCCGCTGCGATCATGCGCGCTTCTGCGTTGAGACCGACCCGGTTCAATGCCGAGACGATGTGGTAAAGATGGCGCGGTGTCATCTGGTCCCAACTGCTGCCCTGCATCCCCAGCCCGGCCAGCAAGGCGACAAGCGCGGCGTTATCGACCTCGGCGGCGCGTGTGATCATCCGCGACCACCTGGTAGGTTGGTTGAGATCGAGGTTCAGCCGTTCGGCCAGATCGGCGCGCGTCCCGGCGCTGACCCGTCCGAGCCCGGCAAGGCCCGCCAGCAGGAACTTTGACTTGCGTTGACCCGGGCTGGTGTCGTCATCGATGAAGCTGTCGATCGCGCCGCTGCCCGCGTTGCCGCGCGCGGCAGGGTTGGCGAGCGCAATCAGCGCCCATGCCTCGCTGCCAGTTTCGACCGCACCGGCCCACGCGGAGGCATCGCGGTCAAGCCCAGCGGTGAGCATGGAGGCGATCAACGGAGCGGCAGATCCAGACAGGTCGCTGCTCGCCGGAATACGCGCGGCGGCGTAGGCGGTGAGCACATAGCGGCCGTAGTCCTGCGCACGGTCTCCGCCCCAGATGCCTTTGATCGCGGCCAGGCGGTCAGTGGCGTTCGCGCCGACATAGGCTTCACGCAGGCTCACCGCCAACTCCGCCCTGTCGTCAGTAATTGCGTCATCGGCGTAAATCTGGCTGTAGAGATCGACCATGGCGGCTGACGACAGGATGCCCTCGCCCGCTGCGCGTTCGGCCCCCTGCGCAAGTTGCGACAGGCCCAGCATTGGCGCCGTGGCCCAGATGCGCTGATAGTACGGGCCTGCATCGGCGCGCAGCCCCTCGGGTATTTCCTCGCCCAGGGCATTGGCCAGGGCAAAGCGCCAGGGATTGAGATCATCCACCCCTTCCCACTCGATATCGACCGCGCGCCTGCCGTTGCCTGCCGCCCCGGCAAAGCGCTGCGCCAGAAGAATGTCGATTTTAGGTGCAATTCCTTCGCGCAGCGCGCGATCGAGCTGCTGCCCGGCCAAAATGCCCTCGCCCGCATAGGCGCTGCAAATCGCCCGTAACATGGTCCAGTTGGCATCGCTGCGTTCGAGCCTGCCCAGCCGCACCAGCGGGCACGCACCGACGATATCCGCCGTGCCGATGTAGGCTTCCAGTGCAGCATCGCGAAGCGCCGCGTTCCAGTTGGCGGTATCGATGTCCTGCACCAGCGATCGGGCGACGGCGTGCTCGCCCATTCTATTGAGCGACCGAGCCCGCAGCGCGGCAAACTCCACCGGATTCATGCCCTGCGGTGCCGCCAGGCGACTGGCAAGCACACGGCGCAGCAGGACATGGCCCCAGCGCGAAACCATGGAGCGGCTCGTCCCGCGCAGCGCAGCGCGTACCAGCGCAGCGGGCTGGCGGGCAAGCGACGGGAAGGCAAAGCCACCTTCCGAACTGTCAATAACGCCAACCCGTGCCAGCGAGCGGCGAGCGGCCGGCGGAATGTCGTAACTGGGCTTGAGACCGAGCAGGGCATCAAGCTCCTCGGGGCCCATTTCCTCGAGTTCCGCGAGCGAAGGAACTCGCGCAAGATCGACCGATCCGGCGTCCGGCATCGGCGGAAGCACCGTAGGAACCACGGTGCCGCTCCCCGGCGCAGGGGAGCCTGGCTGCGTTGCCTGTGGCCGTGCAGTAGGAGTGGGTGTCGGGGGCGGCGCTGGATCGTCGAAGCCGGGCGGCAGCAGCGATTCGGGCGCATCCTGGGCGATCGCAAGACTGGCGCAAAGCGCTGTCGCGGCCACGCTCATCACCAGCCAGCGCGGCATCAGCGCGGCTCCGGCAAGGAAATTTCCTGGGCGATCGGGTGGATTGGCTCCTCGCCGCCATCGAACCATGCCAGTGTCAACAGAACGATGATAGCTAGCACCGTTATAGCCCAGGTACGCCTGGGAAGAAGAGCCCGGTGATGTCGGTTGCGCAAACGTGCCATATTGCCTTGCGCCCTAGCCCAACTATAGCCGCATCGGCAATGACCGATGAACAGCCATCATTGACTGCGGCCGAGATCAGCCGGATCGCGGGGCGGATCGATCGTCCGCTTGTGCTCGTCGGGCTGATGGGCGTAGGCAAGTCAACCATTGGGCGCAGGCTGGCCCGTATCCTCGATCGTGACTTCGTCGACACCGACGAGGAAATCGAGAGCGCAGCCCAGCGCACCGTCGGCGAAATCTTCGACGAATTCGGCGAACCCTATTTCCGCGATGGCGAACGGCGAGTGATCGCCCGGTTGATCGAAGAGGGGCATGGCGTGATCGCCACCGGCGGTGGCGCTTTCGTCAACGATGAAACGCGCGCGCTGATCCTCGACCGGGGGATCGCAATCTGGATCGATTGCGACATCGACACGCTGGTGGAACGAACCAGACGGCGCGACAGCCGGCCGCTGCTGCGGCAAGGCGATCCGAGCGCAATTCTCGCCGAACTGTATGAGCGGCGCAAACCCTGTTATGCGCAGGCGCACATCAGGGTGGAGAGCCGCGACGGCCCGCATGCGCGCACCGTGGACGCAATTCTGGAGGCTGTGGACCGATGGCTGTAATTCCCGTCGAATTGGCAGGGCGAAGTTATCAGGTCCATGTCGGGCGCGGCCTGTTGGATGACGCGGCCAGGCTCACCTCCACCTTCCTGCGCCGCAAGCAAGTGCCGGTGGTTGCTGACGCCAACGCCTGGGCCGCACACGGCGAACGGCTGGCGCGCTCGCTTGCCGATGCGGGGCACGAACTGGCGTTATATGAGGTTCCGCCGGGCGAAGGCTCCAAGAGCTGGCAAGAGCTCGAACATTTGTGCGACTGGCTGCTGGCGCAGGGAGTCGATCGCGGCGATCATGTGCTGGCGCTGGGCGGCGGGGTGGTCGGCGATCTCACCGGATTTGCCTGCGCGGTGCTCAAGCGCGGCTGCGGCTTCGTGCAATTACCCACCACGCTGCTGGCGCAGGTCGACAGTTCGGTCGGCGGCAAGACCGCGATCAACACCGCCGCGGGCAAGAACCTGATCGGGGCCTTCCACCAACCGTCGCTGGTGCTGGCCGACCTTACCGCGCTCGATACGCTGCCGACGCGTGAAATGCGCGCGGGCTATGCCGAAGTGCTCAAATACGGCGTGCTGGGCGATGCCGAATTCTTCGACTGGCTGGAGACCAATGGCGAAGCAGTGCTGGTGCGCGAGCCCGAGCCGCTCGAGCATGCGGTGGCGATCAGCATTGCCGCCAAGGCGCGGATCGTCGCCGAGGACGAGCGCGAGACGTCGGGCCGCCGCGCGCTGCTCAACCTTGGGCACACATTCGGCCATGCGCTGGAGGCTGAGACGGGATTTTCGGACAGATTGCTGCACGGCGAGGGCGTGGCGCTGGGGATGGTGCTGGCGGCGCACTATTCGGCGCGGCTAGGGCTGATTGCACAGGGCGATGCCGAACGCGTCGAGCGCGCGATCGCGGCGGTGGGCTTGCCTTCTCGGCTATCGGCACTCGGGCTTGGCTGCGACGGTTCGCGCCTTGTCGGTCACATGCTCCACGACAAGAAGATGGATGGCAACATGTTGCCCTTCGTCCTGCTCAGGAACATCGGCGAGGCGTTCCTGGCCCGCGACGTCGATCTGGCCGATGTCGCCGCCTTTCTCGACGGGCAACTTGCGGCAGGCTCGTATGACCCGGTTTATCGACCCGTCGTTCCCGACCGCCAATGACAGCGCCGATGATTACTCCAGCTCGAGGATCACCGCGTCCACCGCTAGGCTGTCGCCTTCGGCAGCGTTGATCCTCGCCACAACGGCCTGTTTCTCCGCGCGGAGGATGTTTTCCATCTTCATCGCCTCCACCGTGGCGAGCGGCTGGCCGGGCTGGACTTCATCGCCCTCGCCCACGTGCAGCTTCACCAGCAGGCCCGGCATTGGGCAGATCAGCAACCGCGAAAGGTCGGGCGGGATCTTCTCGATCATGTGCCCGGCAAGATGTGCGATGCGGGCAGGCAGGATGCGCAGCGTATGCGTCGCACCGCGCGTGGTGATGGCATAGCCGGTGCGCGTGCGTGCCAGTTGGATGCCCAATACTTCCGTTCGTGCCGAGCTTGTCGAAGCACGTGCCCCTGACCCTTCGACAAGCTCAGGGTGAGCGGACCACTGTACTTCGACCATCGTATCGCCCGGCGTGTAGTCGAAACTCAATTCGACCGGCTCGCCATCGACGAGGATCGAATCCTCATCGAGGCGCACAGCATAATCGGTGCCCGCGATCCGCACCGCCCAATCGCCCGGCGGATAAAGCGGCCCGTCAAGCTGCTGGTCGATCCGTCGCGCGCGGTCGGCATCGGCGGTGGCGATTATACCGCCCACCGCCGCCAGCGCGCGAAGCAATTCGGGCGAAGCGGGCGCGCCGGTAAACCCGTCGGGATATTCCTCGGCGATGAAGCCGGTGGTCAGTTCGCCGCTGCGGAAGCGCGGGTGCTGCATGATCGCGCTGAGGAAATCGACATTGTGCCCCGGTCCATCGATCCGGAACGTGTCGAGCGCGCGCACCTGCAAATCCGCCGCCTCGTCGCGCGTCGGTGCCCAGGTGATCAGCTTGGCGATCATCGGATCGTAGAACATCGAAACTTCGCCGCCTTCCTGCACACCGTCGTCGATGCGGATGTAGGACTCCCCTCCCGCTTGCGGGAGGGGCTTGGGGTGGGCCTGAGCATCGGTCTCGGACCCGCCCACCCCTGACCCCTCCCGCAAGCGGGAGGGGGAAAACGGCGCCTGATGAAATTTGGCAGGCGGCCTGGTGTACCGCACCAGCCGCCCCGTGCTCGGCAGGAACCCGCGATAGGGATCTTCGGCATAGACGCGGTTCTCGATCGCCCAGCCGTCGATTGTCACGTCCTTCTGGCCGAAAGAGAGCTTCTCGCCCGCGGCCACGCGGATCATCTGTTCGACCAGATCGATGCCTGCGATCGCCTCGGTCACGGGGTGCTCGACCTGAAGCCTGGTGTTCATTTCGAGGAAATAGAAACTCTCGCCGCTCGGGTCCGCACCGCTAACGATCAGCTCGACCGTGCCCGCGCTGTAGTATCCGACCGCGCGCGCCAACGCGACGCACTGCTCGCCCATGGCCTTGCGCATCTTCTCGGTGACGAAGGGCGAAGGCGCTTCCTCAACCACCTTCTGATGGCGGCGCTGGATGCTGCATTCACGCTCGTTGAGGTAGAGAATATTGCCGTGCTTGTCGCCAAGCACCTGAATTTCGATGTGGCGCGGATTGAGGATGAATTTTTCGATGAAAACGCGGTCGTCGCCGAAGGAGTTGAGCCCCTCGCGCTTCACCGCCTCGAAGCCTTCGCGCACGTCTGATTCGGAATAAGCAAGGCGCATCCCCTTGCCCCCGCCGCCCGCGCTGGCCTTCATCATCACCGGATAGCCGATCTCGTCGGAAATCCGCACCGCGTGCTCGGTGTCCTCGATCTCGCCGACGAAACCGGGGACGACATTGACCCCGGCGGCCAGCGCCAACTTCTTCGATTCGATCTTGTCTCCCATCGCGGCGATCGCACTGGCGGGCGGTCCGATAAAGGCGATGCCCTCCGCTTCGAGCGCCTCGACGAAACTCGCGCGCTCCGAAAGGAAGCCATAGCCTGGATGGACGGCCTGCGCGCCGGTTTGCTTGCAGGCGGCGATGATCTTTTCGGGGATCAAATACGACTGCGCGGCGGGCGAAGGGCCGATATGCACCGCTTCGTCCGCCATGGCGACGAACGGCGCGCGCGCATCGGCATCGGAATAGACCGCGACGGTTGCGATACCCATCCGGCGCGCGGTCTTGATGACCCGGCAGGCGATTTCACCGCGATTGGCGATCAGGATTTTTGTGAACATCAAGGGGCCTTCGTGCTGTCGGGCCGTCCCAGGACAAGAACGGCGAGAGTTACCAGAGCGAGAAAGAAGATGACACCCAGGATGGCCATCATCATCGCATTCGTGGAGAAACACTCGGCAGCAAGATCGTGAAAGCGCTCGCAACCGCGTCTCTGAGCATCAAGTGCGCTTTTCAAGACAAGGGCAAAGCTGCCCGTCGCAAGCAGCAGGCAAACTACGCCAACAACTCGTCGAGTTCTCATACTCTGCTCTCCCCAACTCCACCGTCATGCCGGACTTGATCCGGCATCCCGCTTCTTTCGAGTACCGCGCTAGCAGAATAGCTGGACCCCGGATCAAGTCCGGGGTGACGCGGCTGGGTAAAACTCACTCCGCCGCCTCCGTTGCCTTGCAAGCCCGCATCGGCTCCTCGCCTTGCAGCGCAGTCAGCCCCAGCTTGGCGAACAGCGCGGCGTCCTTGTCGTCGCCAGCATTGGGTGCAGTCAGAAGTTTATCGCCGGTAAAGATGCTGTTCGCGCCTGCCATGAAGCACAGCGCCTGCGTCGCCTCGCTCATCGACTCGCGCCCGGCGGACAGCCGCACCATGCTCAGCGGCATCGTGATCCGCGCCGCCGCAACGGTGCGCACGAACTCGATATCGTCGATTTTCGCCAGTGGCGTATCGGCGAGCATATCGCCCAGCACCGTGCCCTTGACCGGCACCAGCGCGTTGACCGGCACAGATTCGGGGTGCTGCGGCAACGTGGCGAGCGTGTGGATGAATCCGACGCGGTCCTCGCGCGTTTCGCCCATGCCGACGATCCCGCCGCTGCACACGTTGATCCCGGCGCTGCGCACATTGTGCAACGTATCGAGCCGGTCGGCCATCGTGCGGGTGGTAATCACGCGCTCGTAATATTCCGGGCTGCTGTCGATATTGTGGTTGTAGTAATCGAGCCCCGCCTCGGCGAGCATTTCGGCCTGCTGCGGCTCGAGCATTCCCAGCGTCATGCAGGTTTCGAGACCCATGGCGCGCACGCCCTTCACGATCTCGACAATCGCGGGCATGTCGCGGTCCTTGGGGTTGCGCCACGCCGCGCCCATGCAGAAGCGCTGGCTGCCTGCATCCTTGGCCTGCGCGGCAGATTGGAGCACTGCCTGCACATCCATCAACTTGGTCGCCTCGACCCCGCTGTCCGCCTTCACCGACTGCGAGCAATAGCCACAATCCTCCGGACACCCGCCGGTCTTGATGCTGAGCAAGGTGCAGAGCTGCACCTGCTCGGGCGGATGGTTTTCGCGGTGGACCGTCGCCGCGCGAAACAATAGCTCGGTGAAGGGCAGGTCAAACAGCTGCGCAATTTCTGCGCGGGTCCAGTCGGTACGGGTTTCAGTCATTGTCATTAGTTTCAAATTGTTCCCGGTAAGTAAGGTCAACCCGGTCGAGCAAAGCTCTCACCGTTTCCCGGTCGACGCCCATGCGCGTTTCGAAGTCCCATTCGTCTAGGTGCACGCCATTGCAGATTTCATTTAGCGCGTTCTTGATCACATAGAGATCAGCTCGAGATAGCAATTTGAGGGGCTCACTCATTCCGCCACCTCGTCCAGCTCATCCCCCGCAGGCGGCATATTGTGCCCCAGCAGCCGCAGCATATCGGCGGCGCATTCGACCACGTTCGATCCGGGGCCGTAAATGCCCTGCACCCCGGCCTCGCGCAGGAAGTCGTAATCCTGCGGCGGGATCACCCCGCCGGCGACAACCTTGATGTCCGCCCGGCCCGCCTCGCGCAGAAGCCCGATCAGTTCGGGGATCAGCGTCTTGTGGCCTGCCGCAAGGCTCGAGCAGCCCACCGCGTCGACGCCATTCTCCAGCGCCATCGCGCAGGTTTCCCGCGGGGTCTGGAACAGCGGGCCCGAGAGCACATCGAAGCCCATGTCGGCAAAGGCGCTGGCGATGACATTGGCGCCGCGATCGTGCCCGTCTTGCCCCATCTTGGCGACCATGATGCGGGGCGCACGGCCCAGCCTGCGCGTGACAGCAGCAACCCCGTCGAGCACCTGAGCAAAGCGCGCGTCGCCCGCATAGGCAGAGGTATAGACCCCGCGCACCGGGTGCGGCACAGTGTCATACCGCCCAAAAGCTGCCTCCATCGCGGCGGAGATTTCGCCAAGGGTGGCATCGTGGCGCGCCGCCTCGACCGCGAGGGCGAGGAGGTTGTGATCCCCCGCGAAGGCGGGGGCCTCAGGCGAGGAAGCGCCGGGCCGGTCGAGGTCCCAGCCTTCGCTGGGACGCATGCCTGCCCTCGCACCCGCCGTCAGCGCCCTCAGCGCCGCCTGACAGGCTGCCTCGTCACGGCCCTCGCGCACCGCCTTCAGCCGCGCGATCTGGCCTTCGCGGACCTTGTGATTATCCACCTCCAGCGTTGCCAGATGCTCTTCCTTGGCGAGCCGATACTTGTTGACCCCCACGATCACCGTCTCGCCCTTGTCGACACTGGTCTGTTTTTGCGCTGCGGCACACTCGATCGCCGCCTTGGGCGCGCCGGTGGCGACATAGGCCGTCATCCCACCCGCCGCGTCCACTTCGGCCATCAGCTTCTCGGCTTCCTCGACCAGCGTGGCGGTCAGCGCCTCGACATAATAGCTGCCGCCGAGCGGATCGACGACGTTGCAGATGCCGCTTTCCTCCTGGATCACCAGCTGCGTGTTGCGCGCTATGCGGGCCGAAAAGTCGGTCGGCAGCGCGATCGCTTCGTCGAGCGCATTGGTATGGAGCGACTGGGTCCCGCCGAGCACCGAAGCGAGCGCTTCGATCGTGGTGCGGATGACGTTGGTGTAAGGGTCCTGCTCCTGCAGCGAAACACCCGACGTTTGGCAGTGTGTTCGGAGCATTTTCGAGCGCTCGATTCGCGCGCCGAGCCCATCCATGACCCGCCACCACAGCGTGCGCGCGGCGCGCAGCTTGGCAACTTCCACGAAGAAGTTCATCCCGATGCCGAAGAAGAAGCTCAACCGTCCGCCGAAGGCATCGATATCCATCCCCGCCGCGATGGCGCGGGTGGCGTATTCCTTGCCGTCGGCGATGGTGAAGGCCAATTCCTGCACCGCTGTCGCCCCGGCCTCGTGCATGTGGTAGC
The DNA here is from genome assembly GCA_013822125.1 of Erythrobacter sp. Taxonomy (GTDB): domain Bacteria; phylum Pseudomonadota; class Alphaproteobacteria; order Sphingomonadales; family Sphingomonadaceae; genus Erythrobacter. The sequence goes on from PNJY01000006.1 coordinate 12,642, forward strand.
CGGAGATGGAAATACTGTTGAATTTCGGCATGTTGGCCGAGGTATATGCGATGATGTCCGAAACGATCCGCATCGAAGGTTCGGGCGGATAGATATAGGTGTTGCGGACCATGAACTCCTTGAGGATGTCGTTCTGGATGGTCCCGTCGAGCTGGTCCTGCGACACACCCTGCCGTTCCGCCGCAACGATGAAAAAGGCCAGCACCGGGATCACCGCGCCGTTCATGGTCATGCTGACCGACATCTGGTCGAGCGGAATCCGGTCGAACAGAATCTGCATATCCGCAACCGTATCGATCGCCACGCCCGCCTTGCCGACATCGCCCACCACGCGCGGGTGATCGCTGTCGTACCCGCGGTGCGTCGCGAGATCGAAGGCGACCGAGAGCCCCTTCTGCCCCGCCGCCAGATTGCGGCGATAGAAGGCGTTCGATTCCTCGGCGGTGGAAAATCCCGCATATTGCCGGATGGTCCACGCCCGCCCGGCATACATGCTCGCCTTCACCCCGCGCGTGAACGGCGCGAATCCGGGCAGGCCCGGGTCGTGGACCACATCCTCGGCCGTATAGAGCGGCTTGATGCCGAAGCCTTCGGGCGTGTGCCAGGTCAAGTCACGGCCCTTGACCTCTTTGTCGGCGAGGGATTTCCAGTCAGTGATGGTCGGCCTATCGGTCATCGTTCCTGTCTTTCCGTTCGTGTCGAGCGAAGTCGAAACACGGTCATGCCGGGTATCTCGAATTCGCGCGGCGCGCTCCGCTCGATACGAACGGACACGGAGCCTATCGACCCCCAAAGTCAGGCTTGCGCTTCTGCAGGAAGGACATCGCGCCTTCCATCGCATCGCCGCTGTCGCCCGCCTTCCACTGGCCGATCGCCTCCTGATGCAGCGCCGCTGCATAGTCCGATTGCAGCGCGCGCATCAGGTTTTCGCGCATCTGGCCCAGCGCCAGCGTCGGCCCGCCCGCCAGCCTCGCCGCGAGTGCGCGCGCCTCCTCCGTCAGCGCATCATCGCTCACGCATTTGTGGATCAGCCCCCAGCTTTCGGCCTTCTGCGCCGGAATCCGCTCGCCCAGCAGCATCATTTCGGCGGCGCGGGCCTTGCCGATCAGGCGCGGCAGCATCCAGCTCGCCCCGCCATCGGGAACCAGCCCGATATTGACGAAGGCCTGGAGGAAATAGCCGCTCTCGCCCGCGATGCAGAAGTCCGCCGCCAGCGCGATCGAGCAGCCGATCCCCGCCGCCGGACCTTTGACCGCGCTGATGATCGGCAGCGGCGAGCGCGCCATTTCCATCATCAGCGGATTGTATTGCTGCGAGAGCGAATCATAGGCGCGCTGCCCGCCCGAAACCGATGCGTCGCCGCGACCCGCAAGGTCCGCGCCCGAGCAGAACGCCCGCCCCTCGCCCGTGATCAGGATCGCGCGCGCGCCGCCCGCCTGCGCCCCGGCGATGGCATCGCGGATCTCGCCCGCCATTGCCGGCGAGCAGGCGTTGAGCCGTTCGGGCCGGTTGAGCGTGATTGTGCGAACGTCGTCTGCGGTTTCGACGAGGATGTGTTCGTAAGACATTTTGTGCGGTTTTCCTGTTGCGATGCGCCGGTCAGTTCGACCAATGCGCGCCCTCCCTGGGCGTTTCCATGATTTCGGTCAGCGTGCCCATCATATCCTTGGGATGGACGAAAAAGATCGGTGTGCCATGCGCGCCGATGCGCGTTGGGCCGAGAATGCGCTTGCCCATCGCCTCGAACTCTGCGCGCGCCTCGGCGATATCGGGCACTTCGAAGCACACATGGTGCTGCCCGCCAAGCGGGTTCTTCTCGAGGAAGCCGTTGATCGGGGAAGCGGCGTCGAGCGGCTCGATCAGTTCGATCTGCGTGCCGTAAGTGCCCTTAGCCCCGGGTGTATCGACGAAGCATACCTTCACCCCCTGCTCGGGCATGTCGAAGGGCGTATGGATTTTCGCTGCGCCCATTACCCCGCGGTAATGCGCGATGCTGTCCGCGATTGAGGGCGTTGCCACGCCTATGTGATTGAGACGGCCGAGTTTCATGACACTTCCCCCCTACCCTTCAGGGGAGGGGCAGCGAGACTTGGCGGTTTGCTGCCTAGTCGCAGCGGGGTGGGGGCTATCCCCAATCGCTGCGGTTGGCTGACAACCCCCACCCCAACCCCTCCCCTGAAGGGGAGGGGCTTACACGGCGTAACGACGGCGATATGGTTGAGACGTCCGAGTTTCATATCATCCTCATGGAGCAATATACCCAAAATTGGCACCGGAGCCTTCTTCGCAAAGCCAGACGATTGCCGATGAGCCCATGCCCAGCCAATCCTTCCTCGCGCGCCGATAGAATTGGCAATTCCTTTTGTCCGGCTCCCCGTCCAGCGTCTGCGGCTTGGCCACAAACTCCTCCTTTTCGAAGCCCGCCTCGACTAGCTTTGCTTCAAGCTCACTTTCCCGCCCAGTATACTCAGCGACGAAGGCTTCGAGACGCGCGATCACCGTCGATACTTCTCCGGTCAAGGCGGCCTCGATCTCGTTTGCGGGCTCCTTTGGCGATAGGCCGCATCCCGTCAGAACAAGAGCCACAAGCGTGCTAAAGCGGAATATTGTCATGTTTCTTCCAAGGGTTCTCGAGCTGCTTTCCGCGCAGTTTGCGAAGGCCCAGCGAGATCCGCCGACGGGTCGCATGCGGGTAGATTACCTCGTCGATATAGCCCTGGCTGGCAGCGACGAACGGGTTGGCAAAGCGCTCCTCATATTCCTTCGTCTTCTCGGCGATTTTTTCGGGATCGTCGCGCTCTGACCGGAAGATGATCTCGACCGCGCCCTTGGCCCCCATCACCGCGATTTCGGCAGTCGGCCAGGCGTAGTTGAGATCGCCGCGCAAATGCTTTGATGCCATCACGTCATAAGCCCCGCCATAGGCCTTGCGGGTGATGACGGTGATCTTGGGCACTGTCGCCTCAGCATAGGCGAACAGCAGCTTCGCCCCGTGCTTGATGATCCCGCCCAGTTCCTGCGCTGTACCGGGGAGAAAGCCGGGCACATCGACGAAAGTCAGGATCGGGATTTCGAAGGCATCGCAAAAGCGCACGAAGCGCGCGGCCTTCTTGCTGGCATTGATATCGAGGCAGCCCGCCAACACTAGCGGCTGATTGGCGACCACGCCTACCGTGCGCCCCTCGACCCGGCCAAATCCGCACAGGATATTGCCGGCGTGCGCAGGCTGAACCTCGAAGAAATCACCCTCGTCGAGCACCTTCCCGATCACCTCGTGCATGTCATAGGGCTGGTTGGCATTGTCGGGGATCAGCAAGTTGAGCGATGGCTCCTCGCGGTCCCACGGGTCGGCGGTCGGTCGCTCGGGGACGCTTTCGCGGTTCGACAGCGGCAGGTAATCGAAGAAGGCGCGCGTCGCCAGCAGCGCCTCGATATCGTTTTCGAACGCGAGATCGGCAACCGAAGTCTTGGTCGAGTGCGTCACTGCGCCACCAAGCTCCTCCTGCGTGACCACTTCGTTGGTGACGGTCCTGACCACTTCGGGCCCGGTCACGAACATGTAGGAGCTGTCCTTCACCATGAAGATGAAGTCGGTCATCGCCGGGGAATAGACCGCGCCGCCTGCGCATGGCCCCATGATCAGGCTGATCTGCGGCACCACCCCGCTGGCCAACACATTGCGCTGGAACACTTCGGCATAGCCGCCCAGCGAGGCCACGCCTTCCTGAATCCGCGCACCGCCGCTGTCATTGATGCCGATGACAGGCGCGCCGACCTTCATCGCATTGTCCATCACCTTGCAGATCTTTTCCGCATGGCGTTTGGACAGGCTGCCACCGAAAACGGTAAAATCCTGCGAAAAGACAAAGACCAGCCGCCCGTTGATCGTGCCGCTGCCGGTGACGACACCGTCGCCGGGAATCTTCTGGTCCTCCATGCCGAAATCGGTGCAATCATGCTCGACATAAGTGTCAAGCTCTTCGAAGCTGTCCTCGTCGAGAAGAACTTCGAGCCGTTCGCGCGCGGTCAGCTTGCCCTTGGCGTGCTGAGCATCGATGCGCGCCTGTCCGCCGCCCATGCGGGCCGCTTCGCGGCGGCGCTCCATCTCGGCGATATTGGCAGACATATGGAACCCCGCATGTGAAATCGAATGCGCAATCCGACTAGCGAGGGTTGGGGTATAGCGTCAATAGAGCCACTGGCGCGGGCGCCGCGCCAGTGAACCTTTTACGATTGTTTAGCTCGCGATGCGCGCGCCCTGGCGCCTGCGGCGCATAGGCTGATTTCCGCCGCGATTTTCGCCACCTTCAGACCGTCCTGCGGGCCTGCCGCCCTGACGGTTCTGATTGTCCGAACGGCCCTTGAAGCCGCCGGGCTTGCCGCTGTGGGCGGGCTTTGTGCCAGGATGCTTTGCAGCGGGACGCGCACCATCGGTTCCGGTCGCCCTGACCGCCCGATCTTCCGCATCGTTGCGACGGGGCGCGGGCTTGCCGTGCGGCGTCGTGATCCGAACATTGGGATGGCGCTTGCGGCCGCGATCCTGCCGGGGCGGACGCGAATTTTCCTCCGCTCCGCCGCTTTCCACTACCGAGCGGAAATCGTCGGGCAATGGCAGCTTTTCGAGCGTAACGCCTGTCAGCTTCTGGATGTCGCGCAGATAGGCGCGTTCATCGCCAGCGCACATCGAAAGGGCAATGCCCTTCGCCCCGGCGCGCGCCGTGCGTCCGATACGGTGGACATATTGCTCAGGCACATTGGGCAGCTCGTAATTGATCACATGGCTGAGGCCCGAAATATCGATCCCGCGCGCCGCGATATCGGTGGCGACCAGAACCTTCACCCTGCCGGTCTTGAATTCGGCCAGTGCGCGTTCGCGCTGGACCTGGCTCTTGTTGCCGTGGATCGCATTGGCGCGGATACCTGCCTGGTCGAGCTTGCGCACAACGCGGTCGGCACCGTGTTTGGTGCGAGTAAACACCAGTGCGTTCACGACATGTCCGGCAGGCGAATACTGGTCCCTGAAGATCATCTCGAGCAGCGCCTGCTTCTCGTCCTGGTTGATCAGAACAACCTTCTGTTCGACCAGTTCGACAGTTGTTGCCGCCGGACGGACCGAAACCTGCGCCGGATTGGAAAGATAGCTGTCGGCCAGCTGCTTGATCGCATTTGGCATCGTTGCCGAGAAGAAAAGCGTCTGGCGATTCTGGGGCAAAAGGCCCACGATCCGCCGGAGTGCATGGATGAAGCCTAGATCGAGCATCTGATCGGCTTCGTCGAGCACCAGGATCTCGACCCCGCTGAGTGACAAGGCGTTCTGATCGATCAAGTCGAGCAGACGACCGGGTGTCGCCACCAGAATGTCGCTGCCGCGCATCATCTTCTGGCGATCCTTGCCAACCGATGTGCCGCCGAAAATGCTCTGGGTACGCAGCGTGGTGAGCGCGGAATAATCGCGCGAGCTCTGGGCGATCTGGCCAGCCAGCTCGCGCGTAGGCGCCAGGATAAGCATGCGGCAGCACTTGCGCTGCGCGGTCTTGCCCGAGGCGTTGAGCCGGTCGATCGAAGGCAGCATGAAGGCCGCCGTCTTGCCGGTGCCGGTCTGGGCGATACCCAGGAGGTCGCGCCCTTCGAGCACGGTGGGAATCGCCTGCTCCTGGATAGGGGTAGGTGTAGTGTAGGCCTTGAGCTCAAGCGCCTGGAGAACGGGCTGTGAAAGCCCGAGTTGTGCAAATGTCATTAAATCTATTTAACTCGCAATATATGCGGCGCGCAGCCGTTGTGGCGCACGTTCGCGGTTGTCAAAACAACCCGCGTGAAAAGGGAAGTCCTTGGGAAATCAACCGAGGTGCGGCCGGGGCGGTGAAAAGAAATTCAACCGCCAGTTCACGCTACCAGGCGCCTCGATGCGGGGCAGATGGGGGCGAAAGCTCAGGAAGTCAAGCGTATTGTGCGCCGCAGCATGATTAGCCGTGCCTGACGCATGGCCTGCCTGCGGCCAGAATCACACCTTCACCACGCCGTGTTCGATCAGGCTGCGCGCGCAATCGACGATGCTTTCTTCCTCGGGCCGCGTGTTCCACCCCAGCCGGCTGAGCGCATGACTGGCATTGGCATGGCGGGTCTTGCCCAGTTCGCCCTTGATCGAGCGGACGCCGGGATTGAACAGGCTGAGGAGGTTCACCATCCAGTTTGGCATCACCCTGGTCGGGATCTTGCGGGTCTGGCTCGCGGGCAACGCATCGCGCAGGATCTGCCCGACCTCGATCATCTTCAGGAACCTGCCTGCGGCGATGAACCGCTCACCCGCAAGGCCCGGCTCTTCGAGGCATTTGACGTGCAGGTCCGCGACATCGCGGGTGTCGACCACCGCAAAGCCCAGATCGGGCGCCATCGGCACCGATCCGCCCAGCAATTGCTTGACCACCTCGACACTGGCGGAGAAATCGGCGCTGTCGACGGGGCCGAGTACCATCGACGGATTGACCGAGACGAATTCCATGCCCTCGCCGTTCTCGGCGATCCAGTCGCGCGCGGCGCGCTCGGCGATGGTCTTGGATTTGACGTAGGGATAGGCGTCGGGGTGATCGACATTGGTCCAATTGCTCTCGTCAACGGTATATTCCTTGTCGGAACGGCCATAGGCGATCGCCGCCATCGAACTCGTCTGGACGAACCGCTTCACTCCGGCCGCCTTGGCAAACCTCAGCGCGCGCAGCGTGCCTTCGCGCGCGGGAACGATCAACTCGTTCTCATCCTTGGGAGGAGCAAGCGAAAGCGGTGATGCGACATGTGCGACGTGCGTGCAGCCCGCGTTTGCTTCGGCCCAGCCGTCATCGCTCATCAGCTCCGCCTCGAACACCCGGAACCGGTCCGCAGGCGGGTTGCCGAAGCGCTGGCGTAGTGCCTCTGCACTCTTCGCCTTATTGCGTACAGTTGTGTGGACCGTCCAGCCGCGGCCGAGCAGCTGCTTGATCAGCTCGCCTGCGATATAGCCCGTGCCACCCGTTACCAGTACCGTTCCTGCCATGTCCTGTCTCCCAAGCGTTCGAGGCTAGAGAAACGGGTTGCAATTGGCAATCTACTTCAGCAGCACCAGCTCTTCGGCCATGGTCGGGTGGATCGCGGTGGTTTCGTCGAAATCGGCCTTGGTCAGCCCGGCCTTGATTGCGATCGCCGCCGATTGCAGGATTTCGGCGGATTCGGGCCCGATCATGTGCAAGCCCAGCACGCGATCAGACTCACCATCGACCACCATCTTGTAGAAGCCGCGCTCCATCCGGGGCGAAAAGATGTTCTTCATCGGCCTGAAGTCGGAAGTGTAAATCTTGATCTCACTGTATTGCAGGCGGGCCTGCTCCTCGGTCAGGCCGACCGAAGCGATCGAGGGCTGCGAGAAGACCGCGGTGGGAATGGTCGAATGATCGATCTTGCGCGGCCTGCCGCCGAACAGCGTATCGGCGAGCGCATGGCCTTCGCGGATAGCTACCGGCGTCAGCTGCACACGGTCGGTGACATCGCCCACGGCATGGATGCTCTCACAGACGGTCTTGCTGAAATCATCGACCGGGATTTCGCCCTTGCTGCCCAGCGTGATCCCCGCATTCTCGAGGCCGAGCCCCTGTGTATTGGGAGCGCGCCCGGTGGCAACCAGCACCTGATCGGCTTCGATCACCGTGCCATTGCTCAACATGACGCGCAGCGACCCATCCTCAAGCTTGCTTACCTGTTCGATTTTAGCATTGAACTGGAGATCCATGCCGCGCGCCTGCATGATCGGCGGCAGGCGCTCGACCACGCCCTGCTCGTAACTGCGCAGGATCGTCTCGCTGCGGTTAACCAGCGTGACCTTGCTGCCCAGCGCATTGAAAACCCCGGCGAATTCGACCGCGATATAGCCGCCGCCCATGACCACCAGTCGCCGCGGGAATTGCTCGAGATGGAAAACCTCGTTCGAGGTGATGCAGTGCTCATGGCCCTCGAACCCAGGCATCATCGGCCAGCTGCCGGTGGCGACCAGGATATGGCGCGCGCTTACCTCGCGCCCCGAGGCGAGCCGTACGCCATTGGGCCCGGTGATCACCGCGCGTTCGGTAAAGCTTTCGACCCCGGCACCCGCCAGCGTATCGCCGTAAAGCCCTTCGAGCCGGTCGACGTCGGAATTGACGAAATCGCGCAAGGTCGCCCAGTCGAACTTCGCTTCGCCGATCGTCCAGCCCTTGTTCGCCGCATGATGCAGCTCGTCGGCGAACATCGAGGCATAGACCAGCATCTTCTTGGGCACGCAGCCGCGAATGACGCAGGTTCCGCCAAACCGGTATTCCTCAGCAATTGCGACCTTTGCGCCATGCCCGGCAGCAATCCGGCTGGCGCGTACGCCGCCAGATCCCGCGCCGATCACGAAGAGGTCATAATCATACTCGGCCATTGCGGAACTCCTGCTGGGATTGTCTGGATTCGAGGGAGCAGCCTAACAGAGCTGTCAAGCCAGCCCCGCCGCCTCGAGTAACGCCTGCGTGCTTGCATCGAAGGTCTGACCGCCTTTGGCAATGTCATTCGCCATCTTCTTGCCGAGCTCGACCCCGAACTGATCGAAGGGATTGATCTCCATCAGCACTGCATTGGCGAAGGTGCGGTGTTCGTGAAAGGCAATGAGCGCGCCCAGCGTTGCCGCGTCGAGATCGTCGCACAGCATCGTCGCGCTCGGCCGGTCGCCCGGGAAGCTGCGCGCCTGGTCCCGTTTTCCATTTGTGCTCTCGACCGACATGTTCCCGCCTGCCATCAGTGCCGCCCCTTGCGCGAAGCAATTGGTGAGCAGGATCGCATGATGCGCCGAATCGAGCGCATCGCCGGGCGCGATGCTGGCGATAAAATCGACCGGGATCAGATGCGTGCCCTGATGCAGCAGCTGGAACACCGCGTGCTGCCCGTCAGTCCCCACCCCGCCCCAGGTGATCGGCGCGGTCGGGCCGCCAACGGGCGATCCATCTGCGGTAACACTCTTGCCGTTCGATTCCATTTCGAGCTGCTGGAGATAGGCAGGAAACAGCGCCAGCCGCTCGTCATAGGCGAACACGGCGCGTGTCTCACAGCCGCGCAGCCGCGTGTAGTACTGGTCGGCAAAGGCGGTGCGCAGCGGCAGATTGGCGCGGCCATCGCTGTCGCGGAAGTGCTCGTCCACAGCGCGCGCGCCCGCCAGCATCGCGGAAAAATCGTCCCACCCCAGCGCCAGAGCGATCGGAAACCCGATGCTCGACCACAGCGAATAACGCCCGCCCACGCTTTCGGGAAACGGCAGCACGCGCGTCTCGTCAACGCCCCATTCGACCGCCTTCTCGGGGCTGGCGGTGAGCGCGATCACCCGCCCGCCAGGATCGCTCACCCCGTTCTGCGCCAGCCAATCCAGCGCGCTTGCCGCGTTGGTCATGGTTTCGATCGTGGTGAAAGTCTTGGACGCGACCGCGATCAGCGTGGTCTGAGGATCGCAGGCAGCAAAGGCCGCCTCGAGCGACAGGCCATCGATGTTCGAAACGACATGCACATCGACAAGGCTGAGGTCCCTCGACAGCGTACCGAGCGCCAGCGCGGGGCCGAGCGCCGATCCGCCGATGCCAATGTGGATCAAGTGCCGTACTTCGCCCAACGCGCCCTCGTGGATCGCCTCGACCAGCAGCTGCATCCGCTCGTGCAGTGCCTCGGCTTCCTCGACACTCGTTGCTGCTCCAACGCCCCGCTGCGCGGTGTGTTCGGCAGCGCGCCGCTCGGTCACGTTGATCCGTTCGCCGCCCAGGAGCGCCGCGCGCTTGCCCTTGAAATCGCAGGCCTCGGCCAACGCTTCGAATCCCGCCAGCAATTCGTCGTCGAGATGAGTCTTGGACCAGTCGAACAATATCCCCCGCGGCCCTTCCTCGCCGCGCCATTCGATCCTGCCCGAAAGCGCCGCAACCCGCCCGTCATCTTCGAAAAGGTGCCTGAGGCTACGCGGGGATAGCGCCCTGAGACGGTCCCAAGCGGCAGATATCGAGCTGGACATCACGAAAATCCTTTCCCTGTCGGCGCACTCGCGACTAGGGACACGGCTGATGAATGAAAAGACCATAGATACGAATGCGCCCGCTGACGATGCCGAAAAGGCGGAAAGCTGGGGCGGCTTTGCGCTGTTCATCCTCAAGCTGACGGTGGTGGTGCTGATCTTCCGCAGCTTCGTGTTCTCACCCTTCTCGATCCCCAGCGAAAGCATGCTGCCGCGGCTGTGGAAGGGCGACTATCTGCTCGCGGCCAAATGGCCATATGGCTTTTCAGGCTATTCGCTGCCGTTCGGCGCGAATCTGTTTTCGGGCAGGTTCCTGGCGGATCAGCCCGAACGCGGCGACGTGGTGATCTTCAAGCATCCGATCGACAAGGTCGATTACATCAAGCGCGTGATCGGCCTTCCCGGCGACACGATCGAAGTGCGCGCAGGACGGGTCATCCTCAACGGCGAACCACTGCCGACCACGCGCATGGAAGATTTCATCGTTCCGCTCTCGCCGAACACCGCCTGCGCCAGCGGCGGAATGATCGAGCGCGCTGAACAGGGGGGCGCACAGTGCCGCTATGCCCGGTTCCGCGAAGTGCTGCCCTCCGGCAAAAGCTACGAAGTGCTCGATTTCGGGCTTACCGATGCCGACGAGCGCGCGCCGATCATCGTCCCCGAAGGCAGGCTGTTCGTCATGGGCGACAACCGCGACAATTCGCAGGACAGCCGCTTTCCCGCCGAAGCCGGTGGCGGCGTGGGCCTGATCCCGCAGGAAAACCTCGTCGGCCAGGCCAGCGTGATCATGTGGTCGACCGACGGCAGTTCCGAATGGGTTTTGCCCTGGACCTGGATCTCGGCCGCAAGGTGGGGGCGGATCGGAGATTTGCTGTGACCGGGCCCGACGGACTGCGCCTTGCGCCAGAGACACGCGTATGGCTCGATGATCTCGGCTTCGCACCGCAGGACGACGCACTGTGGGTTGAGGCACTGACGCATGGCAGCCTCGATTCGGGGGTCGATTATGACCGGCTCGAATTTCTGGGTGACCGTGTGCTGGGCCTGTGCATCGCCGAATGGCTTTATGAACGGCGCATCGCCACCGAAGGGCGGATGTCGCAGCGTCTCAACACGCTGGTCAGCCGAGAGTCCTGCGCCCGCATTGCATTGCGCATCGGCCTTCCCGATCACATATTGATGGGCCGCCAGGCGCGCGACGATGGCGGCGCCCAAAGCACCAACATCCTTGGCGATGTGATGGAGGCACTGCTTGGCGCAAGCCATGTCGAACGCGGCTTTGATGCGACTCGCAAGGTTGTGCGCGAGTTGTGGGCGAGTAAGGTCGAAGGCAGTGCGGGCGAATCCAAACATCCCAAGAGCGCACTCCAGGAATGGGCCGCGGGCAACAAACGCGCCGTGCCGCGTTACGAGGTGATCGAACGCAGCGGGCCCGACCACGCGGCCAGCTTCACCGTGCGCGTTTCGGTACATAAGGTGGGCGAGGCGCAGGCGACCGCGCCCAGCAAGCAGGCAGCTGAAAAACTGGCCGCAAAGAAATTCATGGAGAAATTCGCGTGACACGTCCCTCCCATCGTTACTCCCCTCCCTTGAGGGAGGGGCTGGTGGTGGGTGCACCGCGTATGATAATTGTACGCACACCCCCACCCTGCCTCCCCCTTGAGGGGGAGGAGTTGGAGACAGGTAATGAATGATGCTGCAACCCATTGCGGCGTCGTTGCGGTGATCGGCGCGCCCAACGCGGGCAAGTCCACACTGGTCAACCAGCTCGTCGGGCAGAAGGTCGCCATCACCAGTGCCAAGGCGCAGACCACCCGTGCGCGGATGCTGGGGATCGCGCTGGAGGGCCAGACGCAGATGATCCTGGTCGATACGCCGGGTATATTCGCGCCGCGCCGAAGGCTCGACCGGGCGATGGTGAGCGCGGCCTGGGAAGGCGCCCATGCCGCCGATGCGGTGCTTCTTCTGGTCGATCCAGTCAAGCAGCGCCGGCACGAGCTCGAACCGCTGCTGGAAGCGCTGGCCGTGCGGCCCGAGCGCAAGCTGCTGGTGCTCAACAAAGTCGATGTGGCGAAGAAGGAGCCGTTGCTGGCGCTGGCGCAGGAACTTTCCGGCAAGGTCGATTTTGCCGATGTGTTCTTCGTCTCGGCATTGACGGGTGACGGAGTGACGGAATTGAAGCATGCGCTCGCGGCAATGATGCCTGCCGGCGCATGGCACTATCCCGAAGATCAGGTTTCGGACGCGAGCGAGCGGCTGCTCGCTGCCGAAGTCACCCGCGAACAGCTATACCGTCAACTGCACGAAGAACTGCCATACGATTCAGCCGTGCGGCCCGAACTCTACCGCCAGCGGCCTGACGGCAGCCTTGAAATCCACCAGCAGATCGTGGTCGGGCGCGAAAGCCAGCGCCCGATCGTGCTGGGCAAAGGCGGTCAACGGATCAAGGCCATCGGGGAGGCAGCGCGTGCCGAACTCGCCGAGCTGCTGGGGGTAAAGGTCCACCTGTTCCTGCATGTGAAAGTCGAGGAAAACTGGGCCGAAAGCCGCGAGATATTCGAGGAAATCGGGCTCGATTGGGTGCGCTAGGTCGCCCCAGCTACCCCTGCCCCAACTGCTCCAGCTTGGCCTTGAGCGTCGCTTCGTCGAACGGTTTGATCACATAATCGTCGGCCCCGGCAGCGATGCCCTGATGGATATCGGTGGCCGCGCCCTTCGAGGTGCAGAACACCACAGTTGGCACGCGCGCACTGGGAATGGCACGCAATTGCGTGACGAAATCGAGCCCGCTCATCACCGGCATCTGCCAGTCGGTCAGCACCAGATCGGGCATGCGCTGCTTGCAGCGGGCCAGCGCCTCTTCCCCGTTTTCGGCTTCGAGCACATCATAGCCGAGGCTGGTCGCGATCTTGCGGCTGACCTTGCGGATCACGCGGCTGTCATCGACGATCAGGCACAGCCGCGGACGCGCCAGGCGCGTTTCGTTGATGTCGCGCATGGCCTTGGCCGCCCGGACGATGGCATCGACATCGTCGACATCGTCGGCATCGCACGCGGGTTTTGAGGCATCGACCAGATCGATCTCATCCTCGAACTTGGCATCGGGCTGCGTTGCCGCCAACCGTTCGGCCAGGGTCTTGCCTTCGAGTGAGGGAGCGGCGCGGCGCGATTGCGGCCCAGTCGTCCGTTTGATCAGATTGTGAATGGCTGCGGCTCCTTCTTGAACTTGAAGCCGTCAAAATGCGGCTGCTGTGCAGCCTCGCCCGGCGTCATGCGGACATGGATAAAGGGAATCCAGACATTGCCGAAATCGGCCTGCTGATACCACACGTCGAGCACATCGTAGCTCGCCCACATTCCGTCCGGCTCGCGCAACCGCAGGCCTTCCCCGATGCGCGGGACCACGGCAAAGCGCAGCCGCTCCTGCGTCTGGTGCGTCTCATTTTGAATTTCGATTTCGATCACGCGGCTTTTCCCTCTCGAGAAAGCCCGCGTTAAAACAAAATGCTTGATGATTTACCAACGCGGCGGGGCCAATCACACCGGCCACGGCCACGTTCGCTCAGCCTTTCTTCTTCACCGGCTTGCGGCGGCTGGTTTTCTTCGCCTTGCCCTTCTTGGCCGGCCCCTTGGCAGCGCGCGCATCGATCAATTCGATCGCCTGTTCGTGCGTGATTTCTTCCGGCTTGATCGTCTTGGGAATGGTGGCGTTGGTTGCGCCATCGGTGACGTATGGGCCATAGCGCCCTGGCATCACCTTGATTTCGCCGCCGCTTGTCGGATGCGCGCCCAGCGTGGCGATCGGCTCGGCCTTGGCCCGCCCTTCCCCGCCGTTCTTACGGTTCGCCGCTTCGGCCAGCGCCGCGACCGCAGCGTTCATGCCCACGTCGAACACTTCGCGCGTGCCCGCCAGCTTGGCGTATTTGCCATCGTGGCGAAGATAAGGGCCATAGCGGCCGATATTGGCTTCGATCTCCTGCCCGGTTTCGGGATGCTGGCCGACAATGCGCGGCAGGCCGAGCAGTCGGGCAGCCCAATCGAGGTCGAAATCATCGATATCCTTGGGGATCGAGGCGCGTTTAGCCTCCTTGCCCTCGCCCATTTCGACATAGGCACCAAACCGCCCCGTCTTGCGGCGGATTTCCTCACCCGTTTCGGGATGTGCGCCCATCACGCCGTCATCCTCGCCAGCATCGCCCCCGTTCCCGGCCTGCGCAAAGCGGCGGGTGAACTTGCATTCGGGATAGTTCGAGCAGGCGACAAAGGCACCAAAGCGACCACCGCGAAGCGACAGACGGCCTTCCCCGCAATTGGGGCAGAGGCGCGGGTCCGAGCCATCTTCGCGCGGCGGGAAGAGATAATCGGAGAGATATTCGTCGAGCGCGCCCGTCACCTCTGACGGCAGCTTTTCCATGACCTCGTCGGCCTTGGGCTTGAAGTCGTGCCAGAACTTGCCGAGCAGCGCCTTGTAATCTTCGCGCCCGCCCGAAACCTCGTCGAGCTCGTCCTCCATTCCGGCAGTGAAATCGAACGCGACATAGGTGGGGAAGAAGCGTTCGAGGAACACCGTCAGTAGCCGCCCCGATTCCTCGGCAAAGAAACGGTTTTTCTCCATCCGCACATAGTCGCGGTCGCGCAACGTCTGGATGGTCGAGGCATATGTCGAAGGCCGACCAATGCCGAGCTCCTCGAGCCGCTTGACCAAGCTCGCTTCGGAAAAACGCGGCGGCGGCTGGGTGAAGTGTTGATCTGCATCGACCGCGCGTTTCAGCGGGCAATCGCCCCGGTGCATCACCGGCAGCAACGCCTCGCTCTCGTCATCGTCAGCTTTGATGTCGCGCCCTTCCTCATAGACCGCGAGGAAGCCGGGGAACTTCACCACCTGCCCGGTGGCGCGCAATTCGTGCCTGCCCGTGGCCTCGCGCAGCGTCACCGTGGTGCGTTCAAGCTGGGCCGATGCCATCTGGCTCGCCATCGCGCGCCGGAAGATCAGCGTATAGAGCTTGCCCTCGTCGCCAGATCCGGCATGCTCGCGGCTGAAATTGGTGGGACGGATCGCCTCGTGCGCTTCCTGCGCGTTTTTGGCCTTGGTCGAATAGAAGCGCGGCTTTTCGGGCAGGAACGCGGCGTCATATCGCTCAGAAATGGCATCGCGCAGCGCGTGAATGGCACCCATGTCCATCTGCACACCGTCGGTGCGCATATAGGTGATCGCGCCCGCTTCGTAGAGCGATTGCGCGAGCCGCATGGTGTGGCTGGCGGAATAGCCCAGCTTGCGCGCGGCCTCCTGTTGCAGTGTCGAGGTGGTGAAGGGCGGCGCGGGGTTGCGCTTGAGCGGCCTGGTCTCGATCTCCTCGACGGTGAAGCGCCCCGCCTCCACCGCTGCCTTGGCGGCAAGCGCGCTACCCTCGTCCCCCAGAGTCAGCCGGTCGAGCTTGTTGCCCTCGAACTTGACCAATCGGGCGTCGAATGCGGTGCCATCATGCTCTAACCGGGCAATGACCGACCAGTATTCCTGCGCCCGGAAATGCTCGATCTCGCTCTCGCGATCGACGATCAGACGCAACGCGACCGATTGAACGCGGCCCGCGCTCTTGGCGCCGGGCAGCTTGCGCCACAACACCGGCGAGAGCGTGAAGCCGAACAGATAATCGAGTGCGCGGCGCGCCAGATAGGCGTCGATCAGATCCATGTCGAGTTCGCGCGGGTGTGCCATCGCTTCGGTCACAACGCTCTTGGTGATGGCGTTGAAGGTGACGCGCTCGACCTTGGCGGGCAGGCTTTTGCGCTTGGCCAGCAGCTCGCGAACATGCCAGCTGATCGCCTCGCCCTCGCGGTCAGGGTCGGTCGCGAGGATCAGCCGGTCTGCCTTCTTCGCGGCATCGGCGATTTCCTTGAAGCGGCTCTGCTTGTCGCGGTAGAGTTCCCAATCCATCGCGAAATCTTCGTCCGGGCGCACGCTGCCATCCTTGGGCGGCAGGTCGCGGACATGGCCGTAGCTGGCCAGGACCTTGAAGTCCCCGCCCAGATATTTCTCGATGGTTTTCGCCTTGGCCGGCGATTCTACGATGACGAGTTGCATGGAGCCCCTGAATGTCCCTTATGCGTATGTGTACACGTACGCGCGAGGGTGGGGGAGGTAATCCGGGCGCGTCAAGTGGGGCGTTCAACCCCTCACTGAAACCCGCCCGCCAGCGTGCCGTTCGAGCTGCCCGGCGATCTCCATCTCCATCAGCGCCAGTTGCACCGCGGCAGCGCTGGCCCCCGATTGACGGATCAGTTCATCGACCGCGACGGGCGCAGTGGCGAGCAGGCTGGCAATCTGGGCTGGCTCAGCCTCGGCCAACTCGTCAGGCAGATAGTCGAAGCTGGTCGCCGCCTCGCGAAAGCTCGAACGCGGGGTGCCGTCGAAGCTGCTGAGGAGCTCGATTACGTCGTCGGGAGATTGCACCAGCACTGCACCCTCGCGGATCAGCTGGTTGCAGCCTTGCGAACGCGCATCGAGCGGCGAGCCGGGGATCGCCATCACCTCCCTGCCGGCCTCGCCCGCGAGCCGCGCGGTGATGAGCGAGCCGGATTTGGGTGCTGCCTCGACCACCAGCGTGCCAGTCGCCAGCCCGGCAATGATACGATTGCGGCTGGGAAAATGGCTGCCACGCGGTTCGGTGCCCGGCGGCTGCTCGGCCAGCAGCAGGCCCTTAGCCGCGATGCGTTCTTGTAATTGGGCATGCTGCGGCGGATAGGCCACGTCGATACCGCTTGCGATCACGCCGATCGTTGCCGGAAATGCGCCCTCGTGCGCCGCACCGTCGATCCCGCGCGCGAGGCCAGAAACCACGCAATAGCCCGCTTGCGCCAATGCGCTCGCGAATTCGCGCGCCAGCTTTACCGCCGCCGCACTGGCATTACGCGCCCCGACCATGGCCACACAGGGCCGCGCCGCGAGGGACAAGTCGCCGCGCCAGGTGAGGATCGGCGGCGCGCTGTCCAGCTCGCCCAGCAGCGCGGGATAATCGGGTGCATCGTGGAACAGATAGCGTGCCCCGGCCTTGCGCACCGCGGCAATCTCCGCCTCCACCGCATCGCGATTTGCAGGCCGATAGCTGCGGGTGCTCCGGCTTCCGAGATCAGGCAAAGCCTCGAGCGCGGCAGCCGCATTGCCAAAGCGCGCCAGCAATTGGCGATAGCTCACCGGGCCGATGTTGGGAGAGCGCAGCAGGCGGATGCGCGCAAAAGCTTCGTCTTGTGACAGCACTGCGCTTGCGCTCACTTCTTGCCGCCGACCCTGGGTTCCTCGCCCCGTATCAGCCTGCCAATATTGGCGCGGTGGAGCCAAAGGATCAGCAGCGCGATTCCCGCCAGAACGGGGAAGAACTGCGGATATCCCAGCAAAGGCGCGGCAACGGCCGCTGCCACCACCGCACTCATCCCCGCAAGCGAGGAAATGCGGAAAATCGCCAGCACCGCAACCCACACCAGCGCGTAGGCTGCTCCCAGCGGCCATGCCAGGCCCAGCGCAACGCCAGCATTGGTCGCCACCCCCTTGCCGCCCTTGAACCTGAGCCAGACCGGGAAGCAGTGGCCCACCACCACCGCGCCTGCAGCAATAGCCATCGCGCTCTCGCCCCACAGCTTGCCCGCTGCGAACACTACGAGAAATCCCTTGGCCAGATCGAGCAGCAAGGTGGCCGCAGCCAACCCCTTGTTGCCTGTGCGCAGGACATTGGTCGCGCCGATATTGCCGCTACCGATTGCACGCACATCGCCAAGGCCCGCGGCCCGCGTCAGCAGCAGCCCGAAGGGAATCGAGCCCGCCAGATATCCCAGCACCGCAGCGTAGAGCGATTCCACCTGATTTCCCTCGTCCGTTCGGGCTGAGCTTGTCGAAGCCCTGCACTTCTTCTAGCAAACAATTTCCCAAATGAAATACGGCCGTTGGGTCTTGCCCACCTGCGGTTCCGACCAGCTCAGGGCGAACAAGTTGGATCACATTGGACAAGAACGCCCCCATCCTGCTGTTCGATTCCGGCGTTGGCGGGCTCAGCGTCCTGGCCGAGGTGCGCAAGCTGGTGCCCGATGCGCGGCTGATCTACGCCGCCGATCTTGCGGGTCTGCCCTATGGCGCCAAGTCAGAGGCGCAGATTGCCGCGCGGGTCGCGGGGCTGCTGGGCCGGATGAGCGAGCGTTATCGCCCCCGGCTCGCCTGCATCGCCTGCAATACCGCCAGCACAATCGCGCTGGGCATGGTTCGCGATGTCCTCGAAATCCCGGTCGTGGGCACCGTCCCCGCGATCAAGCCCGCCGCCGCGCTAAGCAAAAGCGGAGTGATCGGTCTGCTCGGCACCGAAGCAACGATCCGGCAGCCCTACGTCGATAATCTCGAGCGCGAATTTGCCGCAGGCAAGCATCTGCTGCGCTTCGCCGCGCCGGGCCTGGTCGAGGCAGCCGAGGCCAAGCTGCGCGGCAAGCCGGTCGACCGCGCGGCGATTGATGCCGCGGTCAAAGGCCTGCGCGCGATGGAACACGGCGATGAAATCGACGTGGTGGTGCTTGCCTGCACCCATTTTCCGCTGCTCGCTGATGAATTGTCCGAAGCGCTCGGGCCCGATGTGCAGCTGATCGACGGTGCGGCGGGAATCGCGCTGCGGATCGCAAGCCTGACCAGCGGGCAGCAGTTCGGGAACCCGGAGGGCAATCTCGCGGTCACCACCGGCGCAATTGAATCGCTTGAGGCGTTGGCCCCCGCATTGGCCAGCCATGGCATTTCCCGGCTTGAACGGTTCTGATGCCGGAAACGGGCCTGCTGTGACAGCCCCGGCCATCAACGAGGGAACTTGCGAGTCGTTCGCAAAGATCGCGGTGGAAATGCCCGGACTTTGCCCCTAAATCCGCAGCCATCAGGGGCAGCCGGGCACCCGGCGCTATGCAGCGGAACAACGCCAAGTGAATTACGGCCAGATTTTCGACAAGGCGATTGACCGGCTCCATGCAGAGGGGCGCTATCGCGTTTTCATCGACATCATGCGCAACAAGGGAGCCTATCCCAATGCGCGCTGTTTTCACGGGCATAACGGCCCCAAGCCGATCACAGTGTGGTGTTCGAACGACTATCTCGCCATGGGGCAACACCCCAAGGTCGTCACCGCGATGGAAGAGGCGCTGCATGATGTCGGCGCAGGCAGCGGCGGCACCCGCAATATCGGCGGCAATACGCACTATCACGTCGAACTCGAGCGCGAACTGGCCGACCTCCACGGCAAGGACGGCGCGCTGCTGTTTACCAGCGGCTATGTCTCGAATGACGCCACGCTATCGACGCTTGCCAAGCTGCTACCCGGCTGCGTGATCTTTTCAGACGAGTTGAACCACGCCAGTATGATCGCGGGTATCCGCAATTCGGGCTGCGAAAAGCGCGTGTTCCGCCACAACGATCCGGTTCATCTGGAGGAACTGCTCGCCACCGAGGATCCCGAAACGCCCAAGGTCATCGCCTTCGAAAGCGTCTATTCGATGGACGGCGACGTCGCGCCGATCCATGCCTTCTGCGACCTTGCCGAAAAGTACAACGCGCTGACTTATATCGACGAGGTTCACGCGGTGGGTATGTATGGCAAGCGTGGCGGCGGAATTTCGGAACGTGACGAGGCCGCACACCGGATCGACATTATCGAAGGCACCTTGGGCAAGGCGTTCGGCGTGATGGGCGGTTATATCGCGGCTGATACCCGCGTGATCGACTGCATCCGCTCCTATGCGCCGGGCTTCATCTTCACTACTTCGCTTTCTCCCGTGCTGGTCGCAGGCGTGCTGGCGGCGGTGAAGCACCTCAAGGGTTCGAGCGATGAGCGCGACGCACAGCAGGCCAATGCCGCCCTGCTCAAGCGCAAGTTTGCCGATGCCGGCCTGCCGGTGATGGACAGCGTGACGCATATCGTGCCGCTGATGGTCGGCGATCCGGTGCGCGCCAAGAAGATCAGCGACATTCTGCTCGCCGAATACGGCATGTATGTGCAGCCGATCAACTTCCCCACCGTACCGCGCGGGACCGAACGGTTGCGCTTTACCCCCGGCCCGGCGCACAACGAGGCGATGATGGACGCGCTTACCGACGCACTGGTCGAAATCTGGGACCGGCTGGAGCTGGATCTGAAGCGCGCGGCGTAGTAAGCGGAGACATCAGGCGATTTCCTCCCAACTGTCGTGCCGTCGACTGCCTGATACCTGCTTCCCCTAACCTCACCGCGCCGCGATCTCGGACGCCGCTGCGGCCCCCAGCAGGTAAGTCATCGGCTCGACCAAGCGGTAACCTGGCGTGCGCGCGACGAAATGGCGCAGCCAGGTCGCGTGTCCGCTCCCAACGATTACCAACACCCGGTCGCCCGGCTGGGCAAACAGGTCGAGCTTGGCGAACATCTTGGCGTTGCGCATGTACCAATAGGCGTTGAGCTCGGCGCCGGGCTGGCTGTCGCCGTCGCCGATCTGCAGCATCGAGTAGTAGAGCAGGTCGTGCTGCTCCTCGACCACCGCAGCATCGTTGTGCAGGATCAGGCTCTCGGCCATCGATTGCTGGGCGAGCTGTTCCTGCTGGATCGCCACCTCCGCCTTTAGGTCGGCGATCAACCCCTCGATGATGTGCGCCTGGCCGCTGGCGGTTGCGAATTCCTGCACCGCACCCATCGGGAAGTAATCAGGCTCCCCGTCCTCCGGCTGTTCGTCGAATCCGTAGACCGCGTCGTGCCCGAGCATGTCGGCGAGTCGGAAACCGAGCTGGACACTCTCGTTGCGACTCTCGCGGAGTAACTTCTCCACCTCGGCATATTCGGGGATTTCCTGCGCTGGCGGAGCGGCGCGCCACTCCACCGCGATGCGGGTCGGCTGCCACAGGGCGAGGGTCTCGGCGAGCACGGCGATCTCGCGCTGCCGCCGCGGTGAAAGCACGTCGTCGACCTGCATGTTCACAGCGTCGCGGCCGGGATTGGCCCAGTGAAAGGTGCCCAGCACCATGACCTCGACCTCGGGCGCGGCCGGGGCGGACTCGCCCTGTGCGAAGGAGGGTCCGGCGAGTCCCGCGAACAGGAACGAAAATGCGAGCGTGAACCTCATGTAAACCTCCCAAGGTGTATTGTTTGCATAACACGCCGTGGGAGCATTGCAAATTCGCCGCTACCGCAGGCTCACCACGTTATCGACCGCGGGCTTCAAGCGGCTGCCATCATAAATGCTTGCCATCGGCTCGTCGGCCACCACAACCTGCTGCGCATTACCAAAGCCGTTGAAGCCGGTCTTCATCGCCGCGCCATAGGCCCCCAGCATACCGATCTCGACATAGTCGCCCGCCTCGATATCGGCGGGAAGCGCGAACGGCCCCTGCATGTAGTCGGCATCGTCGCAGGTCGGGCCATAGAACGAGAAGTCCTGCATGGACTCGCCCTCGGCATCGCCCAGCGCACGCACCGGGAAGCGCCAACCAACATGCGCCGCGTCATAGAGCGCGCCATAGGCCCCGTCGTTGATGAACAGCTCATCGCCGCGGCGCCGTTCCACGCGCACGATCAACGATGAATATTCGGCGCACAGCGCCCGGCCCGGTTCGCACCACAGCTCGGCATTATAGGCGATCGGCAGCGCTTCGAAATGGCGGGCGATGATCGCGAAGTAATCTTCCATCGCGGGCGGTTCGAGCCCGGGATAGATGCTGGGAAAACCGCCGCCCACGTCGATCATGTCGATCACCACTCCAGCCTGCGCAATCGCAGCGCGGGTGCGGTCAAGCGCCTGGACAAAGGCGAACGGGCTCATTGCCTGGCTGCCGACATGGAAGCACACGCCCAGCCAGTCGCAATGCTGGCGCGCCCGCTGGAGCAAACGCGGAGCCTCGGTCAGATCGCAGCCGAACTTGCTGGCAAGCGAAAGCTCGGAATATTCGCTGGAAACGCGTAGCCGCACCGCCAGCCGCAGATCGCGCGCCGAATTGCCCTCGCCATCGCGGCAGGCATCGACGATCTTGGTCAGCTCTTCAGCCGTATCGAGGCTGAACGTCTTCACGCCGTGCCGATGATAAGCCTCGGCGATGGCTGCGGGCGTCTTGACCGGATGCATGAAGCACAGCACCGCCTGCGGCAGAGTGGCGCGCACCAGCCGCACTTCGGAAATCGATGCGACATCGTAATGCGTGATCCCCGCATCCCACAACACGCGCAACAGATCGGGCGAGGGATTGGCCTTTACCGCATAGAGCGACTTGCCCGGAAACTTCTCGATAAAGAAGCGGGCAGCGCGCACCGCGGCGTGCGGGCGATTGAGGATAACGGGTTCGTCCGGCGAAAGCGCGTGGACTACAGCCCGTGCATCTACAAAAACGTCATCAGGATGGATGTGCAACTCAAGGGACCCCCAAAACGGTTTGTTGAAACCATGAAACGACAAGCTGCCTTGCGGTTAGGAAGTCCCCTTGGGGCAGCGGAGCGGTCCCTATAGACGCGACTGCATGAACCGCAAGTGAAATGTTGGGCGTTTTGCGCAATCAGCTCAGCCGGTCGCGGAAATCCTCGTACCCGAAACTTTTGACCTGTTCGAGAGCGTCGCTGTCGCTGTCCCACAGCCAGATCGAAGGCAGCGGCACACCGTTGAAAGTGTTGGTTTTGACCATCGAATAATGTGCCTGATCGAGAAAGGCGATCCGCTGCCCCGGCTCAGCTGGCACCGGCAGGCGGTAATCGCCGATAACATCGCCCGCAAGACAGGAAGGGCCGCCCAAGCGGACGGGAGCCCCTGCGAAGGCAGGGGCCTCAGGCGATGAAGCGCCAGCGTCACTGAGGTCCCAGCCTTCGCTGGGACTCGCGGGAAGCTCGCCCTCCGAAAGCTCCCCCAGCATCGCAGGGCGATAGGGTGCCTCGATCACGTCGGGCATGTGGCAGGTGGCGGAAATATCGGTCACCGCCACCGGCATGCCGTTCCAATGCGAATCGAGAACCGTGCCAACGAGGATGCCCGCGTCTAGCGCCACCGCCTCGCCCGGTTCGAGGTAGATTTCCGCACCGGAATCCTCGGCCGCATCGCGCAGGAACTCGACCAGTTCCTCGCGCTGGTAATCGGCGCGGGTGATGTGGTGTCCACCGCCCATGTTAATCCATTTGAGCTGACCGAACGCGGGTTCGATCGCGTCGAACACGCGGTCCCATGTCTGCCGGAGCGGCTCAAGGTCCTGTTCGCACAGATTGTGGAAATGCACGCCATCGACCAGTTCCAACACCTCGGGCGTCAGCTGGTCGAGCGGGAAGCCGAGGCGGCTGCCGGGGCTGGAGGGGTCATAACGCGCCACTTCGCCGGTCGGCACTTGCGGGTTGAGCCTGAGGCCGATGTCGAAATGCTGGCCCGCCGCGCGCGCCGCCTCGAGGATCGGTGCGAAGCGCGCGATCTGCCCCGGCGAATTGAAGATGATGTGATCGGACAGGCGGCAGATTTCCGCAAGATCGTCGGGCTTGTAAGCGGCGCAATAGGTGGCGATCTCGCCATCGTAGAATTCGGAGGCGAGCCGCGCCTCCCACAGGCCCGAAGTGCACACCCCGTCGAGATATTCGCCGATGATCGGGGCGACCGACCACATGGAGAACGCCTTCAGGGCAGCGAGCACCTTGATTCCCGCCGCGTCGCGAATATCGGCCAGCACCTGGCAATTGGCGCGCAGCTTGGCCGCATCGACCACGAATGCGGGGCTGTCGACCCGGTTGAGGTCGAAATGGGCGAAGGCGCCCGGATCGCCGGCTTTGGTTTGCATTTGTGACGTTTTGCCTTTTCTGGGTTCACGCAGAGATCGCGGAGGAAAGGAGGCCGCAAAGAGATTTATGTGGCAATGTGATTGTTGACCATGCGACGAATGCCTTCCTTCATTGTCGCACCCGAGAAATTGAGAAGCAGGCCTACGGGCTGCTTCATCAATCTCAAATAAGTAAGTAGCTGTTTTGCATGTGCCTTACTGAGCGTCTCTACGGCCTTGATCTCAAGGATTAGGCTATTTTCAACCAGAATATCCAACTTGAACGCATTCTCGAAAAGATGGCCATCGAAAGTGATTGGGACCGGCACTTGCCGCGCTACCTTAAGCCCTCGTGATTCAAGACGCCCTGCCAGGACAATTTCGTAAACATTTTCAAACAGTCCGGGTCCCAGCTCGCGATGAATGCGGATTGCTTCGTCAATAACAATGCCGCTGATATCATCGCTACGCATCCGCTCGTCCACTCTGCGAACTCTTTTCCTCTGCGCACTCTGCGTGAACCAAAAAGCTCAAAATTCCACCGGCCCGCCCAGCTCCTCCACGGTCCATGGCAGGCCATGCGCATTGAGCATGTCCATGAACGGATCTGGGTCCATCTGTTCGACGTTGAACACGCCGCCACCCCCGTTTGGGCCGCTCCATTTGCCGGTCACCACCATCGCCGCGCCGATCATCGCCGGGACGCCTGTGGTATAGCTCACCGCCTGATTGCCGGTTTCCTCGTAAGCTGCCTCGTGCGAACAGATATTCCTGATATAGAACGTCTTCTCGCCCGATCCGTCAAGCGACTCGCCGGTGGCGATACAGCCGATATTGGTGTTGCCTTTGGTCGTTTCTCCCAGCGTTTCGGGCTTGGGTAGTACGGCGGCGAGGAATTGCAGCGGGATGATGTCGCGGCCCTGATATTTGACCGGCTCGATGCTGGTCATGCCGACATTCTGCAGCACAGTGAGATGGGTGATGTACTGGTCGCCAAAGGTCATCCAGAAGCGTGCCCGTTCCAGCTCCGGCACGAATTTGGCGAGGCTTTCCAGCTCCTCGTGATACATCAGGTACATGTTCTTCGGGCCAACGGCCTCGAAGTCGAACTCGACCCGGTTCGACATCGCCGGGGTTTCTACCCATTCACCGTTTTCCCAATGCCGCGCGGGCGCGGTCACTTCGCGAATGTTGATTTCAGGATTGAAATTGGTGGCGAAATGCTGGCCGTGGTCGCCGCCGTTGCAATCGAGAATGTCGAGCTGGCGGATGGTTTTCAGCTTGTGCTTCTTTAGCCACATCGTGAAAATACTGGTCACGCCCGGATCGAAGCCCGAACCGAGCAGCGCCATGATCCCCGCATCCTTGAAGCGGTCATGATAGGCCCACTGCCATGAGTATTCGAACTTCGCCTGATCCTTGGGCTCGTAATTGGCGGTGTCGAGATAGTTGACCCCGGCGACGAGGCAGGCATCCATGATCGGCAAGTCCTGATAGGGCAGCGCAAGGTTGACCACGAGGCTGGGCTGAACCTTGCGGATCAGATTGACCATCGCCGGAACTTCCTCGGCGTCGATTTCGTAAGTAGCCACGTCCACGCCGGTGCGCGCCTTCACGCTGGCGGCGATGGCATCGCATTTGCTCTTCGTCCGGCTGGCGAGGTGGATATCGGAAAATATCTGATTCTGCAGCTGAGCCATCTTGTGGACGCAGACCGAGCTGACGCCGCCGGCACCGATTACCAGAACTGTAGACATGAAGTGGTAACTCCTGAAACGAATCTTGCGTGCGCTTTAGGACAATGCGCTATGAGCGCAAAATGATCCTTGATCCGAACATGATGCCGACTCGCGAAGGCGTGCTGCGCGCCGCGTGCAAGATCGCGGAAATCCTGCCGCCCACCCCGCTGCTCCCGATCAAAATCGGTGGCGTATCATGCTGGGTCAAGGCCGAGGTACTCCAGCCCGTGGGCGCCTTCAAGATCAGGGGCGGCTGGCACCGACTGAGCGATCTGGGTGCAGAGGAGCGCGCGCGCGGCGTGGTCGCCGTTTCCAGCGGAAATCATGCGCAGGGCGTGGCCTGGGCGGCGCAGCGACTGGGCATCCCCGCGACAATCGTCATGCCGCGCAACGCGCCTGAGGTGAAAATCGCCGCGACCCGCGCGCTCGGCGCCGAAGTGGTGCTTTACGAGCGCCCCGGCGAGGACCGTGACGAGGTCGCCGCGCGGCTGATCGCGCTGAGCGGCGCAACGCTGGTGCATGCCTTCGCGGACGCATGGGTGATCGAAGGGCAAGGCAGTGCCGGGATCGAGATCGCGGCACAATTGGGCTGCGAGCCGAGCCGCGTCGTCGCGCCCTGCGGCGGCGGCGGACTGGCGGCGGGGCTGGCGCTAGCCTGCCCGCAAAGCGCGATCGTGCCGGTCGAGCCCGAAGGCTGGGACATGGTCGGGCAATCGCTGGCCAAGGGCGAGATCGTTCGGGTTGCGAGCGACGCGCCTGCAACGATTTGCGATGCTCTCCAACCGCCCGCGACCAGGCCGATCAATCTGGCCGTGCTCAGCGGCCGCGCCGACCCGGGTGTGACGGTGAGCGATGAAGAGGTTCGCGCGGCGCAGCGTTTTGCCTTTTCGCGCCTGCACCTGGTGGTCGAACCGGGCGGCGCGGCAGCGCTGGCGGCAGCGCTTGCAGGCAAGGTTGCGCTCGATGCGCAAACCGTGATCATGCTGACCGGCGGCAATGTCGATCCGGCACAATATGCGCAGACGATTGCTACCTCAAATTGAGTTGCATTTGACAATCGTCTTTCTCTCTCGCAGTCTGCTCGGCAAGAGGGAGGAACCGAAATGCAAGCCCAAATGCTCGCACCCGCTGCGGTGCTGATTGCCTGGTCGCTGATCGTGCTGTTCTGGCTGGCGGGAACACGCATTCCCGCGATGGCCAAGGCGGGAATCAAGGCCAATAACACCCCGCCGGGCGGGCGCGGCCAGAACCTCGACGGGGTCTTGCCCGACGATGTGCAATGGAAATCGCACAATTACACACATCTGATGGAGCAACCGACGTTGTTCTATGCCGCGGTGGTGATCATCGCGCTGATGGGAGCTGAGGCAGGCGACGTGCTGGCAGCATGGATTTATGTCGGCCTACGCGTCATCCATTCGGTCTGGCAGACCACCGTCAACCGCATTCCGGTGCGCTTCTCGTTGTTCCTGCTATCAACTTGCGCGCTGGTCTATCTCGCCTATCGCGCGGTCCTTCTCACATTTTTTGCAAATCCGGGAGCCTGATCATGATCGGAATGGATATTCTTCAACCCGTTGTCGCGCTGGCCGCGTGGACCATGGTCATGTGGGCGTGGATGTATGCCACGCGCATTCCGGCGATGAGCCGCGCGGGTATTGACTCGACCAAGCTGGTCGGCACGACCGGAGCGAGCCTGCGCCAGAAACTGCCCGATGAAGTGAGCTGGAAAGCCGACAACTACAACCATCTGCACGAGGCACCTACGGTGTTCTATGCAGTGGCGATCGTTCTGGCGATCATCGGCCAGGGCGACGGGATCAACGCCATGCTCGCCTGGGCCTATGTCGCCCTGCGGGTGGTCCACTCGCTGGTGCAGGTCACCTTCAACAAGGTGCTGGTGCGCTTCTCGATCTTCTTCCTGTCAAGCCTGGTACTGATCGCGCTGGTCTTCCACGCGGCGATCCCGCTGTTCGACATTCATATCTGAGACGGTGGGGAGGTCTTCTCCGGGAGACCTCCTCATTCCGCGGCGACCGCGGCAGGCTTGGCGAAATCCTGCGCGGCGAGGAAGCGTTCAGCATCGAGCGCGGCCATGCACCCCATGCCCGCCGCCGTCACCGCCTGGCGATAGGTATGGTCGGATACGTCACCGGCCGCGAACACGCCGGGGATCGCGGTGGCGGGCGAGCCCGGTTCGGTCAGCAGGTAGCCGTTCGCGTCGAGCGGCAACTTGCCCTTGAACAGTTCGGTCGCAGGCGAGTGGCCAATGGCGACGAAGGCACCATCGACCTCGATCGTCGATATTTCGCCCGTCTGCGTATCCTTGAGCACGATATGGCTGAGCGTTCCGTTCTCGCCCGCCTCAAAGCTTTCGACCGCCTTGTTCCACAGCGTCGAAATCTTCGGATTGGCGAACATCCGTTCCTGAAGGATCTTTTCCGAACGCAGTTCGTCGCGGCGGTGGATCAGGGTCACGTCATCCGAATGGTTGGTCAGGTATAGCGCTTCCTCGACCGCGGTATTGCCGCCACCGATTACCGCCACCTTCTTGCCGCGAAAGAAGAACCCGTCGCAGGTTGCGCAGGCCGAAACGCCTTTGCCGCTCAGCTCCTGCTCTCCCGGGACGCCCAGCCATTTGGCCTGCGCACCGGTGGCGATGACCAGCGTATCGCCTATGTATTCATCGCCGCTGTCACCGATCGCGCGGAACGGAGCGCCGCCCTCCAAGTCGACTTCGACAATCGTGTCCCACATCGTACGCGTGCCGACATGTTCCGCCTGCGCCTGCATCTGCTCCATCAGCCACGGGCCCTGGATGACATCGGCAAAGCCGGGATAGTTTTCGACATCGGTGGTGATGGTCAGCTGTCCGCCAGGTTGGAGGCCCTGCACGATGATCGGTTCGAGCATGGCGCGCGCGCCATAGATCGCGGCGGTGTACCCGGCCGGACCCGAACCGATGATGAGCATTTTCGTGCGATGGACTGCCATTGAAACGGACCTCTAGTGCTTACGGAATCGAATTTGCCGCTTCATATGGGAAGCCTGGCCGCGCTTGTCACGCCACCAGTTTTGCGCGCAGCCGCTCTCGCCGTGTGTCATCCACCCCTATCACATCGGCAAGATAGCGATCGAGCGTGCCATGCGCATCTTCGACCGTGGCGATATAGGTTTCGATGTATTCGGGCCGGACCTCGAGAAGATTGCGCACCGCCTCGTCGTCAAGCCGGCCATAGATCGCCTCAATCCGGGGCAGTGACTGCGCCTTGAGCACATCGAGCGAAGGCGCGCGGTTTGTCAGCAGGAATTCCTCGAGCAGATCGTCACGATGCACGCCCAGCGCATGAAGCAGCAGCGTCGCCGCAATTCCGGTGCGATCCTTGCCGGCAAAGCAATGGACAAGGCTACCCCCATCACGCTCGTCGAGCGCCGCGAAAAAGCGCCCGAACATCGTGATCATCGCCGGATTTTCGGGCATGCGGGTGAACACCGTGACCATTCGCTGGCGCGCGCGCTCGGCGCTCATCCCGGCCTCGCCCCCGGCCGCACCCGCGGCCTCATGGGGCGGTGAGCTGGTCGTTTCGCCTTCGTGGGCAATGACGTGCGCCCCGAAATCCTCGTGCCGACGGCAGGGGAAGGTCGCGCGCTCGCTGGCCCCCCGCAGGTCGATGATCGTGCGGATATCGAGCGCCTCAATCGCCGCCAGATCGCTTTCGCTGGCATCGAAATGCTGGCCCGAACGGAACAGCAGGCCGGTTTTCACCCGCCCGCCGCCCGCAGCCGGATATCCGCCATAATCGCGGAAATTGTGGATGCCCTCAGTCTTGAGAAATGGATCGCGAATCATGTTAGCGGCGATGGCAGGCCCGGCCGCAGGCGACAAGGCGATTGACCGTCCGCGTCAGTAAC
Organism: Erythrobacter sp.; assembly: GCA_013822125.1. Lineage (GTDB taxonomy): Bacteria > Pseudomonadota > Alphaproteobacteria > Sphingomonadales > Sphingomonadaceae > Erythrobacter. The sequence goes on from PNJY01000006.1 coordinate 42,079, forward strand.
TACGCGGCAGGCCCAGCACATGCTCGGCCAGGTAACTGAGGATCAGATTGGTGCTGATCGGTGCAACGGTATAGAGCCGTGCTTCGCGGAACTTGCGCTCGACATCGTATTCCTCAGCAAATCCGAAGCCTCCAAATGTCTGCACGCACATGTCGGCTGCCGCCCAACTCGCCTCGCTCGCCAGCAGCTTCGCCATGTTCGCCTCCGCGCCCGGATTGCCGCCCTGATCATAGACCCGCGCTGCATGGTGCACCATCAGCTCGGCCGCGCGCATCTGGGCATAGCAGCGAGCAATAGGGAACTGGACGCCCTGGTTCTGCCCGATCTGGCGGCCAAAAACCTGCCGTTCCTTGGCATATGCGGTTGCCTTGTCGATGAACCACTTGGCATCGCCAATGCATTCCGCAGCGATCAGGATGCGCTCGGCATTCATGCCGGAGAGGATATAGCGAAAGCCCTTGCCCTCCTCGCCAATCAGGCTCGATGCGGGGATGCGCATGTCATCGAAGAACACTTCGCAGGTCGAATGGTTCATCATCGTGCGGATCGGCTTTATGGTGAGGCCGTTGCCGACGACCTTGCGCATGTCGACGAGGAAGATCGACAGCCCTTCGGTCTTGCTCTTCACGGCCTCGCGCGGGGTGGTGCGCGCCAGCAGCAGCATAAGGTCGGAATGTTCCGCGCGGCTGGTCCAGATCTTCTGACCGTTGACGACATATTCATCGCCGTCCTTGACCGCCACGGTGCGCAAACTCAGCGTATCAGTGCCGCTGGCGGGTTCCGACACGCCGAACGCCTGGAGCCGCAATTCGCCGCTGGCAATCCCGGGCAGATAGGCCCGTTTCTGCTCCTCGCTGCCGAATCTGAGCAGCGTGTTCATGATATACATCTGCGCGTGCGCCGATGCGCCATTGCAGCCCGAAGCCTGGATTTCCTCCATGATCGCCGCAGCTGCGTCGAGCCTGAGCCCCGAACCGCCGAATTCCTCAGGGATAAGCGCGGCAAGAAAGCCGGCGCGGGTAAGGGCATCGACGAATTCGCTGGGATAGGCGCGCGATCGATCCTTCTCGCGCCAGTATTCGCCGGGAAAATCGGCGCATAGTGCCCGGACCGCACGGCGGATCTCGGTGATGTCTTCGGATTCGCCCATGCCTCGGCCCCTTTTGCCCAAGGCAGTCACCATAAAGCCCGAGCGGAGCGACGCGCTCTATTGCACCAGCGGCCCGTCGGCAACCGACAGATTGACTCCTTCGATCTCGGCCTGACTGGCCAGGATCGCCAGATATTGCGCCACCGCCTTTCGGTAGCTGGCCTCCTCCAGATAGTTGCGGATCGATGCCTCGACTGCCTCGAACGGCAATTGCTGCCCGGCGATCCGGCGGCCGACGCGCACCACATGCACGCCATAGGGCGAGCGCACCGGCTCGCGGCACAATTCGCCCTCGGCCAGCGCGAACAGCGCCGCTTCGAATTCGGGCACGGTCTGCCCGCGCCCGATCTGGCCGAGATTGCCGCCCTGCGCATTTGACGGGCAGGCTGAATGTTCGCGCGCCAACTCGGCAAAGCAGGCGGGATCAGCCTCGATCCGGCGGATCAGCATGCGCGCGTCACCCGTGGCCAGACCATAAGCAAAGGCATCGTCGGGGTTGGCGGAAAGCAGGATGTGTTCGGCCTCGACCAGCGTTTCGCTGGCAAAGCGATGCGGGTGGCGGTCGTAAAAGCGGCGCGCCTCGGCCTCGCTCGCGGCGGGCACCGTCACTTCCTGCGCCAGCAGCGCATCGATCCGTGCATCCTCATCGGTCAGGCGGTTACCCTCGGCATCTGCCAACCCGTCAGCAACGATCCCCTGACGATCGGCTTCGGCCAGCAGCAGCTGGCGCACCGCCAGCGCCTCGGCAGCAGCGTTCCAGGCGCTTTCGGCATCGGGCGCGGGGTGGTTCTGCGCCTCTGCGGCAATCGCTGCGGGCGGTATCTCGGCCCCGCCTACCCGCACTGCGGCGCGTTCGAGCAAATCAGCCACGGCCCAGGCTCCGGCGCGAACGCACGATCTGGTATCCCGGCCGCCACAGGTAACGCACCGGGGCGGAAAGCATGTGAACGAGGCGGGTGAAGGGGAAGATCAGCAGGATCGTCAACCCCAGGAACAAGTGCAGCTTGAATATCGGATGCGCGTCGATGACATGGCTCGCCGCATCACCCTGGAAGGTGAATATGCCTTGCGCCCACGTCATGAACTTGACCATTTCATGGCCATCGAGATGCTGCGCCGAGATCGGAATGGTGGCAAGCCCGAGCGCCAGCTGCACCCACAGCAGCAGGATTACCATGTTGTCGCTGAAACTGGAACTGGCCCGCACCCGCGGGTCGAAAAACCGCCGGTGGATCAGCAGCGTTGCACCGACGATCGCCATCACCCCGGCAATCCCGCCAGCGATGATCGCCAGCAGCTGCTTGGCCCCGTGGCTGATGCCAAGCGCGTCGAACAGCGCGATCGGGGTCAGGAGGCCGACGAGATGGCCGCCGAAGATGAACAGCACCCCGACGTGGAACAGCACCGATCCCCACATCAACTGCTTGCGCCGCAAGAGCTGGCTTGAACCCGATCGCCAGCTGTAAGGTTCGCGGTCGAAGCGGATCACCGAACCGATCGCCAGCGTGGCCAGCGCGAGATAGGGATAGATGCCGAAAACCAGGTGGTTGAGAAAACTTTCCATGGCCTAGTTCCTCGTGGCTGTGCTGGCGAGTGAAGGATCGCGCATGAGGTCGAGCAGAGCGTTCACCTTGGGGCAGGCGGCACCCGGATCGGGCGCGGCCTCGGCCGTGAAGCGGATCTCCTCCTCCTGCCACTGCGCATCGAGCGCCTCCAGCGTCTCTGGATCGTCGGGCGGAGGCATGGCCTTCGCAGCCTCCTCGTCCATCTCGACCCCCGCAATCTCGCACAGCATGGCAAACAGCGGGGCATAGTCCGACTGCTTTTCGGCCAGCCGCGCGGCGAGCGCGATCAGCACCACGCCCGGCTCGGCCAAGGTGTCGCGCGCCGCCGCTTCGGGCAGAGTCGAGCAATAATCGAGGAACAGCGGCAGATAATCGGGCAGCTCGTTACCCTGCGGCTCGAGCCCGGCATCAAGATAACGCTGGCGCAGATCGACCATCGCCTGCCCCCGGTCGCGGCTTTCTCCGTGGACGTGTTCGAACAGATGCAGACTGTGCGCCCGCCCCCGGTCGAACAGTTCGACATAGGTTTCCTGAGCGTCGTAGATGTCGCTGGTTTCGAGCCGCGTCAGCAGCGGATCGAGCGCCGCAACCGCATCGGCAGGAAGTGCCGGATCAAGCGCCAGACGCTCGCGCAATTCGCCCGACACTTCCTGCAATTCGCGCGACGGATATTGCAGCAACAGCGAAATCAGATGGAGCGACTTCATGACAGCACCTCTGTAGGGGTTTGCAGCTTCTTGCGCGCCGGGGCGCCAAACAGATTGGTTTCGCTCGACCCGCCCGAACAGCCATTGCCGAAGGAAAAGCCGCAGCTGCCCTTTTCCTCGAACATGTCCTCGGCATCCTCGCGGTGGCCGGTAGGGATGACGAAGCGGTCCTCGTAATCAGCCAGCGCCATAACCTTGTACATGTCCTCGATCTGCGCGCCGGTGAGCCCGACAGCCTTGGCTATGCCCTCGTTCTGCACCCCTTCAACCGTCTTTGCGCGCATGTAGCCGCGCATCGCCAGCATCCTTTCGAGGCACAGCGCCACCGGCTCCTCGTCGCCAGCGGTGAGCAGATTGGCGAGGTATTTGAGCGGGATGCGCAAGGACCGGACATCGGGCATGTTGTTGTTGACGTTGATCTGCCCTGCGCTTGCCGCAGCGCTGATCGGTGAGAGCGGCGGCACATACCACACCATCGGTAGCGTGCGGTATTCGGGGTGGAGCGGGAAGGCGACCTTCCATTCCATCGCCATCTTCCACACCGGCGAGTGACGCGCCGCCTCCAGCCAGTTTTCGGGCACGCCATCCTTGCGTGCCTGTTCGATCACTTCGGGATCATTGGGATCGAGGAAGATGTCGAGCTGCGCCTGGTACAGATCCTCAATGTTCTCCGCAGATGCCGCCTCCTCGATGCGGTCAGCATCATAGAGCATCACGCCGAGATAGCGGATGCGCCCGACGCAGGTTTCCGAACATACCGTCGGCTGGCCAGCCTCGATCCGAGGATAGCAGAAGATGCACTTCTCGCTCTTGCCGGTTTTCCAGTTGTAATAGATCTTCTTGTAGGGGCAGCCCGACACGCACATACGCCAGCCGCGGCACGCCTCCTGATCGATCAGAACGATGCCGTCCTCCTCACGCTTGTAGATCGCGCCAGAGGGGCAAGCGGCGACGCAGGTGGGGTTGAGGCAATGCTCGCACAGCCTGGGCAGATACATCATGAAGGTGTTCTCGAACTGGCCGTAAATCTCTTTCTCGACCCCTTCGAAGTTGTAATCTTCCGACCGTTTGGCAAACTCGCCGCCCAGGATTTCCTCCCAGTTGGGGCCCCATTCGATCTTCTCCATCCGTTGGCCCGAAACCAGGCTGCGCGGGCGCGCGGTGGGGAAGGCCTTGCTTTCGCCCGCCTGCTGCAAATGGGCATAGTCGAAGGTGAATGGTTCGTAATAATCGTCGATCTCGGGCAGGTCGGGATTGGCAAAAATCTTCGCCAGCAGCCGCCACTTGCCGCCCATCCGGGGCCGGATCGATCCGCCGGGCGTTCGCACCCAGCCGCCGTTCCAGCGCTTCTGGTTTTCCCAATCCTTGGGATAGCCGATCCCGGGCTTGGTCTCGACATTGTTGAACCAGGCGTATTCCATCCCCTCTCGGCTGGTCCACACGTTCTTGCAGGTGACCGAGCAGGTGTGGCAGCCGATGCACTTGTCGAGGTTCAGGACCTTGCCGATCTGCGCGCGGACCTTCATGCTGCATTCTCCCCTTCGGCAAGCGCTTCTTCGAGCCAGTCGACCTTGCTGAGCTTGCGCACGATCACATATTCGTCGCGGTTGGAACCGACCGTGCCGTAGTAGTTGAAGCCATAGCTCTGCTGGACATAGCCCCCGATCATGTGCGTTGGTTTGAGCACGGCGCGGGTGACCGAATTGTGGATGCCGCCGCGCTGGCCGGTGAGCGGCGATCCGGGCACGTTCACGGTCTTTTCCTGCGCGTGGTACATGAACAACGTGCCTTCCTTCATCCGCTGCGACACGACTACGCGGGCAACGAGCGCACCGTTTGAATTGAAGGCCTCGACCCAGTCATTATCGACCAGCCCGGCCTTGGCCGCGTCCACCTCGCTCATCCAAACGATCGGCCCGCCGCGCGACAGGGTGAGCATCAACAGATTGTCGGTATAGGTGGAGTGGATGCCCCATTTCTGGTGCGGGGTGATGAAGTTCAGGATCACATGCGGCGCGCCTTTGGCCTGATCGAGCATCGGTTTGACCGCCTTGGTGTCGATCGGCGGGCGATAGACGCAAAAGCCCTCGCCGAAGGCGCGCATCCACTTGTGATCCTGATATAGCTGCTGGCGTCCGGTCAGTGTGCGCCACGGGATCAGCTCGTGCACGTTGGTATAGCCGGCGTTGTAGCAGACATGCTCGCTTTCGAGGCCAGACCAGGTGGGCGAGGAGATGATCTTGCGCGGCTGCGCCTGAATGTCGCGGAAGCGGATCTTCTCCTCTTCCTTGGGCAACGCCAGATGCTTGTGGTCGCGTCCGGTGTTCTGCGACAGCGCCTCCCACGCCTTGACCGCGACTTCGCCATTGGTTTCGGGCGCGAGCATCAGGATCACCTCACAGGCGTCGATCGCGGTGTCGATCCGGGGCATGCCCTGCGTCGGGCCATCCTCCAACACAGTGCCGTTGAGCCTGCGCAGGTTTTCGACCTCATGCTCCGTATTCCAGCTGATCCCCTTGCCGCCATTGCCCAGCTTGTCCATCAGCGGGCCAAGCGCGGTGAAGCGCTTGTAGAGGCCTGGATAGTCCCGCTCGACCACCGCAACATTGGCCATGGTTTGGCCGGGTATCGGTTCGATCTCGCCATGCCCCCAATCGGCAACGTCGAAAGCCTGTGCGATCTCGCCCGGCGTATCGTGCAGGATCGGGGTCAGCACCACATCGTGCTCGACGCCGAGCACTTCAGGCGCAACCTCGGAGAACTTCTTCGCGATGCCCTTGTAAATGTCCCAGTCGCTGCGCGATTCCCACACCGGGTCCACCGCGGCGGAAAGCGGGTGGATGAACGGATGCATGTCGGAGGTGTTGAGATCGTCCTTCTCGTACCAGCTCGCGGTGGGCAGGACGATGTCGGAATAGACGCAAGTGGTTGACATGCGGAAGTCGAGCGTCACCAGCAGGTCAAGCTTGCCCTTGGGCGCCTCATCATGCCATTTGACCTCCTTGGGCTTTTGCGCGCCGGTTTCACCCAGGTCCTTGCCTTGCACGCCGTGCGCGGTGCCGAGCAGGTGCTTGAGGAAATATTCGTGCCCCTTGCCCGACGAGCCGAGCAGGTTCGAACGCCACACGAACATGTTGCGCGGCCAGTTGGCCGGATCGTCCGGGTCGAAACAGGACATTTCCAGTTCGCCCGATTTGAGCGCAGCGGCGACATAATCCTTTGCCTCCATGCCGCTGGCCTTGATCGCCTTGCCCACTTCGAGCGGGTTGGTCTTGAGCTGGGGCGCGGATGGCAGCCAGCCCATCCTTTCGGCCCTGGCGTTGTAATCGATCAGGCTCGCATCCCAATCGCCCACGGGCGCGGTGGGCGAGAGGATTTCATCCACCCCCAACGTCTCGTAACGCCATTGATCGGTGTGGGCGTAGAAGAAGCTGGTCGAATTCATCTGTCGCGGCGGCCGGTTCCAGTCCAGCGCGAACGCGAGCGCCGTCCACCCGGTTTGCGGGCGCAGCTTTTCCTGCCCGACATAATGCGCCCATCCCCCGCCCGACTGGCCCACGCATCCGCACATCACCAAGAGGTTGATGATGCCGCGGTAATTCATGTCCATGTGGTACCAGTGATTGAGCCCGGCCCCCAGGATCACCATCGACTTGCCTCTGGTCGCCTCGGCATTGGCGGCGAATTCGCGCGCTATGGTGATGATCTGTTCGGCGGGGACGCCGGTGATCTTCTCCGCCCAGGCCGGCGTATACGGCACCATGTCGGCGTAATCGCGCGCGACATGTTCGCCGCCCAGACCACGGTCGAGGCCATAGTTGGCGCAGAAAAGGTCGAACACAGTGGCGACGAAGGCCTTGCCATCCTTGAGCTGCAATTGGCGCACCGGCACGCGCCGGTTCAGCACATCGGGATGGTCGGTGCCTTCGAAATGGTCGTGCTCGCGATTGCCGAAATAGGGGAAGGCGACTTCTGCCACCTCGTCATGGTCGGCATCGAGAATGTTGGTCAGCCTCAGCCGCGTATCCCTGCCCTGCCCGTCTTTCTCTTCGAGATTCCACTTGCCCTTCTCGCCCCAGCGGAAGCCCGCCGAACCCGAAGGGGCGACCACTTCGCCGCTCGTCTCATCAAGGGCTACGGTTTTCCATGCGGGATTGTTGGTTTCGCCCAGCGCATCGGCAAAATCGCTCGCGCGCAGCAGCCGTTCGGGCACCAGCGCGCCATCCTTTGCTACCAGCCGCACCAGCATCGGGAAATCCGAATACTTGCGGCAATAATCCTCGAAATATTCGGCCTGCCGGTCGAGATGGCATTCGCGCAGGATCACGTGTCCCATGGCCATGGCGAGCGCCGCATCGGTGCCCTGCTTGGGATTGAGCCACAGATCGGCGAACTTGGTCGCTTCGGCATAGTCGGGGCTGACCACCGCCACCTTGGTCCCGCGATAGCGCGCCTCGGTCATGAAGTGGGCATCGGGCGTGCGCGTCTGCGGCACGTTCGATCCCCACATCATCAGGAACCCGGCATTGTACCAGTCGGCGCTTTCGGGAACGTCGGTCTGCTCGCCCCAGGTCATCGGGCTGGCGGGCGGCAGGTCGCAATACCAGTCATAGAAGCTCATGCACGTGCCGCCGAGCAGCGAGAGATAGCGCGATCCCGCCGCGTAGCTCACCATCGACATGGCGGGGATGGGGCTGAACCCGATCACCCGGTCAGGCCCATAGGTCTTGGCGGTATAGGCATTGGCGGCGGCGATGATCTCGTTCACCTCGTCCCAGGTCGAACGCACGAAGCCGCCGTGGCCGCGAATCGCGGTGTAGCTCTTGCGCTTGACCGGATCCTCGACGATCGAGGCCCAGGCCGCCACGGGAGTTCGCACGGCGCGCGCCTCGCGCCACATCTTCAGCAGGCGCGAACGCACCATCGGGTATTTGAGCCGCTGCGCGGAATAGATGTACCAGCTGTAGCTTGCCCCGCGCGGGCAGCCGCGCGGTTCGTGATTGGGCAGATCGGGCCTTGTGCGCGGATAATCGGTCTGCTGCGTTTCCCAGGTGATGATCCCGCCCTTGACGTAGATCTTCCAGCTGCACGATCCGGTGCAGTTCACCCCGTGGGTGGAGCGCACGATCTTGTCGTGCTGCCAGCGTTTGCGATAGCCGTCCTCCCAGTCGCGGTTCTGGTTGGTTGTCACCCCGTGGCCGCTGGAAAAAGGCTGTTTCGCCTGCCGGAAGAAGGTAAGGCGGTCGAGTAGCTGGCTCATGCAGCGGCTCCTTTCATGGTAGCAGGAATGGCGGCAGCGGCGGGCACGCGGGCGCGTTCGACATCGTGCAGCAAGCCGCCGCGGCGGGTATAAGCCCACCAGGTCAGCGCTGCGCAGCTGGCATAGAAAGCCATGAACCCCCACAGCGCCGCCATCGGCGAACCGGTGGCCGTGATGGCGCTGCCGAAGCTCTTGGGGATGAAGAAGGCGCCATAGGCCGCGATGGCCGAGGTGAAGCCGACGATCGCCGCCGATTCCTTCTCCGCCTGCCGCCTCTGGGCCTCCGCCCCAAGTTCGGGCATCAACCGGGGCACTTCCTGGCGCATGATCGCCGGGATCATCTGGAAAGTCGAGGCATTGCCCACCCCGGTCATGAAGAACATGAAGATGAACATCCCCAGGAAACCCCACCAATTGGCGGCTTCGAGGAACCAGATCACGCCCAGCACGCCCAACATCATGCCCACGAACACCCAGAAGGTGACGCGCCCGCCGCCCCAGCGGTCGGAAACCCAACCGGTCGCGGCGCGGCTCAATGCGCCCACCAGCGGGCCGAGGAACACGAACTTGAGCACGTCGACATCGGGGAACTGGTGCTTGGCCAGCAGTGGCAGCCCGGCGGAAAAGCCGATGAAGCTGCCGAAGGTGCCAGTGTAGAGCCAGCACATCAGCCAATTGTGCCTGCGCTGGAAGATCACCGACTGCTCGGCAAAGCTGGCCTTGGCATCGGCGATGTCGTTCATCCCGAACCAGGCGAGCAGCGTAGAGGCCATGATGAACGGCACCCAGATGAAGCCCGCGTTCTGGAGCCACAGCTGGCCTCCTTCGGCAGTCTGTTGCGGCGCGCCGCCCAAAGTTCCGAACACGCCTGCCACGATCACCAGCGGCACGGCGAACTGCATCACCGATACGCCGAGGTTGCCGAGGCCCGCGTTGAGCGCCAGTGCGTTGCCCTTCTGCGCCCTGGGGAAGAAGAAGCTGATGTTCGACATCGACGAGGCGAAATTGCCGCCGCCAAAGCCGCACAGCAGGGCCAGCACCAGGAAGATGACATAGGGCGTATCAGGGTTCTGCACCGCATAGCCGATCCCGAAGGCCGGGATCAGCAGCGAGGCGGTGCTGAGCGTAGTCCACAGCCGCCCGCCGAAGATCGGCACCATGAAGCTGTAGAATATGCGCAGCGTCGCACCCGAAAGCCCCGGCAGCGCCGCCAGCCAGAACAGCTGGTCGGTGGTATAGGCAAAGCCGATCGATGGCAGCTTGGCCACCACCATCGACCACACCATCCACACCGAGAAGGCGAGGAGCAAGGCGGGGATAGAGATGTAAAGATTGCGCCGTGCGATCCGCTCACCCGTGCTTTCCCAGAACCCTGAATCCTCGGGCTTCCATTCGGTCAACAACTTGCTCGGCTGCGCGGCGGCATGCTTCTCCTCGTCGTGCAGCCCGGCCATTTCGGGGAACTGCGGCAGGCTGCGCGCATCCATTCCGCTCGCCTTCTGCTCCATCTGGCGAATGGCGAGATGCATCCACGCCAACGCCACCGCCACCAGCGCGAACAGGATCATGAAGCAGCTGGTCCAGATGCCCGTCAGATCGCTCACCGCGCCGAACACGATCGGCAGCACAAAGCCGCCGAGCCCGCCGACCAGGCCCACCAGCCCGCCGACCGAGCCGACATGCTCGGGATAGTAAACCGGAATGTGCTTATAGACCGCAGCCTTGCCCAGCGACATGAAGAAGCCGAGCACGAACACCGCGATCACGAACGGCACCAGGCTCATCGAAGTCGAGAACGTGATCGGCCCGTCGATGCCGTGGATCGTATAATCGGTCGCCGGATAGCTGAGCATGAACAGCAGCACCAAAGAGACGCCGAAGGTCGCGTACATGATCCGCCTCGCGCCGTATTTGTCCGACAGCACGCCGCCATAGGCACGGAACACACTGGCTGAGAGCGAGAAACTCGCCGCCAGCATCCCCGCCAGCTTCACGTCGATGCCGTAAAGGCCGACCATGTAATTGGGCAGCCACAGCGCCAGCGCCACAAAGGCGCCAAACACGAAGAAGTAGTAGAGCGAGAAGCGCCACACCTGCTCGTTCCTGAGCGGCTTGAGTTGTTCCTTGAGGCTCCGTGGCCTGGCCCCGCTGATTTTGCGCGCGACCAGATCGGGATCGTCCTTGGCGAACAGGAAGAACAGCAACGCGGTGGCAGCGAGCGCCCCGGCCCAGATTTGCGCCACCATGGTCCAGCCGAACGCCACCATGACCCATGGCGCGACAAACTTGGTCAGCGCCGCCCCGACATTGCCCATGCCGAAGAATCCGAGCGCCGAGCCCTGCTTTTCCTGCGGATACCACTTCGAGACATAGGCGATCCCCACTGCAAAGCCACCGCCAGCCAGCCCCAGCCCGAGCGCTGCGACCAGCATCATCAAGTAGCTGTCAGCCCAGGACAGCAGGAAAGTAGAGATCGCCGAAGCCAGCATGGTCAGCGCAAAGACGATCCGTCCGCCATATTGATCGGTCCACACCCCGAGAAGCAGCCGCACCAGCGAGCCGGTGAGGATCGGCGTGCCCACCAGCAGCCCGAACTGCGTATCGTTGAGACCTAGCTCCTGCTTGATCTCGATGCCGATGATCGCGAATATCGTCCACACAGCGAAACAGATGGTGAAGGCGAAGGTGCTAAGGCCCAGCGCCCGGTGCTGCTGGCTTTGGCTTGTTGCTTGCTGCGGCGACATGATCGGCTCCCTGCGCGTGCCATTTGATCATGCCCGACTGGGGAATTGCAGCCGACATAATCTTGACCTGGATCAAAAACCCAGGCGCATTGTAGGCAAATTGATTGTGGCCTGATCAGGTGCAACGAACAAGCCGAAATTGATCAAGGCAGTGATTGATATGAATCAATTGATCGGCTAGCCACTGGTTATAGTCAGCAGGAGTGATGAATTTCGTGCGAATCGGCGAAAAGCCTGAAATTGCCCGTCTCCCCCTGTTCCGCGACATGGACGACGGCAAACGCGAACGAATCTTTTCGGGTTCCTTCCTGCAGGTCTTCCCGCCGCAACTGACTCTATTCACGGCAGGGCAGCAGTCGGATTTTCTCTATGTACTTGTGGACGGTCTGGTCGAGCTTTACGCGGTGAGCGCCGGGCGAGAGACGACCATGCGGATCGTCGAGCCGGTGACAAGCTTCATCCTTGCAGCGGTGGTAACCGACATGCCGTTCCTGATGTCGGCCAGAACGCTGGTTTCATCGCGCATCCTGCTGGTACCCGCCGCGCTGATGCGCGAGGTGATCAAACACGATGCAGCCTTGATGCAGGCGACCATGCAGGAACTGGCTGTGGGCTATCGCGGGCTCGTCCGCGCGCTTACCGACATGAAGCTGCGTCAGTCGGCCGAACGCCTTGGCAATTACCTGCTGGAACAAAGCGCCAAGCGGGGAAACCCTGAAGCATTCGAGCTCAAAGGCGAAAAACGCGTGCTCGCCTCGCTTCTGGGCATGACGCCGGAAAACCTATCGCGCGCATTCGGGGTGCTGCGGGGTCATGGGCTGAGCATCAATGGCGCGAAAATCAGCGTGACCGATCACGATCGTCTGGCACGGTTCAGCAGGCCCGATCCGGTCCCGCCCGATCCGCTGTGATCGGGCGACCGCGTCAGAACTTCGCTTCGAGCGAGAACCATGCCTTCGTAGTATCGGTGGCGAAGGCCGACGCATCGTAGTGCGCGAACTTGACCAACGCGGTCACTCGCTGGTCGATCGGATAGCTGGCCTGCGCGTTCCATTCGCTGCCGTAATCGACCGAACCCAGCGTCGAATTGAAATCGTGCCACATAGCTCGGAGCGCCAAACCCTTCAGCGGGCCCCCGCCAAACCTGTAGCCAGCATCGAGATAGAGATCGCGCAAGCCATTGGCGGGCGTGACCAGGAACTTGTCGGCCCAGCCGTTGAAAGCGTGGAGCGTCGCCAGTGGAGTCTGCAAGGCGGCGCTGCCGTTGCCCTCGAGCCGTTCGAGGCCAGCCTTGACGCTGAACCCCCTCAGGGCGATTCCCGGTTCCAGCATCAGGTAATCGAGCGCGAAATCCTGCGGATTTGCGGCATGGTCCTTCTGGCGCGCATATTCGCCCGCGTAGAGCAACTTCACCCCCTGACCGAGCGCCTGTTCGCCGACCATGCGCGCGCCGACCGTCTGCGAGGAACTTGCAGCAGCGGCAGGGATGTCGAACCAATAACCATAGGCGGAAACCGTCCCCAGCCCGGCAATGGCGTAACTGCCCCTGACACCGTGAATATCGGTGTCGTGCCAGATGCCCTGCGGCGAATCCGGCCCGAACACCCGGTTGACCCGCCAGCTGTAAAGATAGTCCACCGTTGCGCTCTTGACCGGGCGGAACGTAACGCGCGCGGCGTCGAGCGTCTGGTCGTTCTGGCGCCAGCCGACCGAGCCGAACCAGCGCTGATTGTCGAGGTTGACGGCCTGCCGCCCCGCGACTGCCTCGATCGCAGCGTCGGGCCTCCAGCGAACAAAGGCCTGGTTGAGCAGTACGTCGGACGGGTCGGCAACCACCGGAAATGCGGTGCGACCGTTGACGGTATCGTTGAAATCGCGCGGTCCCGCCCGCACGATCGCCTCGCCTTCCAAGACCGCACTCAGCCCGTGGAATTCCGCCGTCCTGATCCCAGCTCTTACCCTGATCGTCGAGGCGGTGGCGTCTTCAGGCAAACCGTCCTGATCGACCAGCTCAAGCCGATAACGGATATCGGCATAGGGCGTGATAGCGGGCTTCTCCGCCTCTTGCGCCAGCGCAGGGCTGGGAATCGCGAGTGCCAGCGCAATCAGGGCGAATCGGGTGCTTGCTTGATTCATGTTGGCAGAATAGCCTTTCTCTTGCACCTGGACTTGATCTTGATCAAAAATGTGAAGCAACCAAAGCGAAGGTACCAATCCTATGCCGATCGACGAGTTGACGCGAGCGCCGCAATGACCAGCTCTGCAATCCTGCTGGCCGCGCCGCACCGGATGCCCTTCCTCGCAGGTTCGATCGGGCTTGGCGGGCTCGCCTGTTGGTGGCTCGTGCAACTGCTCGTGCTCCATGTTGGCGGACCAGAGCTGCCCCAGACCGACCTGCCGCCCGCACTGCTCCATGGGCCGACCATGCTCTACAGCGGGCTTGCCCCGTTCATCTTCGGCTTCCTGCTCACCGTTTTCCCGCGCTGGATCGGGCTGCCCGATCTTTCCGCGAACCACTTTGCCCCCATCGGAATGGCATTGCTGGGTGGAGTGCTGGCGCTCCAGATCGGGCTTTGGGGTGGACTTGACCGATGGGTGCAGGCCGGGTTCGCCGTGATGCTGGGCGGTTGGGCGATTGCGCTGGTGGTGTTTGCTGGCGTGCTGCGGCAGGGCGCAATCGCCGCACGTCCGCGATGCTGGCACGCCTGGTCGGCCTGGGCTGCGCTGTTGTTGGGCATTGTGGGTCTGAGCACCGCACTTGCCTTCGTGTGGACGGGCGACGCGCTATTGCTGCGTTTCGCCAACCGGATCGGTATCGGCGGCCTGCTGTTGCCGATATTCCTCACCGTCGCGCACAGAATGATACCCTTCTTCGCCGGCAACGTTGTTCAGGGATACGTTCGCTGGCGGCCCGATTGGCTGCTGGTGGTGCTGTGGGCTCTTCTCGCCGCTCGCCTCGGCGCAGAGCTGGCCTTGCTCGAATGGTTGCGCATTGCCGCCAATGGCGGACTGGCGGCGACAACGGCGCTGATGTGCTGGAAATGGTGGCCGCGGGCGAGCGCGCCGGGCCTGCTCAATGTGTTGATCTGGGGCTTCGCCTGGGCCCCGGCCGCTTTCACGCTCAGCGTGATTGACGCGGTGGCGATACCGATTGGACGCGGACCTGACCACGCTTTGTTGATCGGGTTTTGCGGCAGCTTGCTGATTGCCATGGTCACGCGGGTGACGCAGGGCCATTCGGGCAGGCCGCTCGCTATGTCGCCGCTCGCGTGGACTGCCTTTGCCGGGATGCAGCTGGCGGCAGTCAGCCGGGTCGTGGCCGCGCTGAAGCTGGAAAGCGGCCTCTGGCTGATAGCGGCTGCGAGCCTGTTTGCGACCGGACTGCTGCCGTGGGCGATCCGCAACGCCGCAATCTATCTGGAGCCACGCCAGGACGGTAAGCCCGGATAACAGTGCGCGGACGGCGCAAATCATTGCATTCAGGACGCTAATTGGCTGTCCACAGGATTATTCGCGGCTCAAGCAACCTACTTGACATATGTCAAATCGCAGCAACTACAATTGGTGCATCAAGCCTCCCCGCACACAAGATGTTGTGCGGTAACATGGGCTCGAGGGGAAAACCTCTCGTACCCGCCCGGCCAAGGAGGTTCACCATGATGCCCGAATTGCTGCAACTGCCCGCCCATGACCGCGCGGATGAATTGGGAGAATCGTCTGCTCCAGGGCAACACGCTCCGGCGCCGTTCAAGGGCCGCAGCGTCGATTGTTCGCAAGCGGTGGGCGAATATGTTTCGGGCGCCGACTGGCGGATCAAGGCCAATGCCAATGTCGGCTATTCGCACGC
>PNJY01000007.1 GCA_013822125.1 Erythrobacter sp.
ACCCCCGTCATGGGCGCGAGCACCACCGGCACTTCGACCCTGATGGGGCCGATATCGATGGGCTTGAGCGCAGGAGGATGCGGAGGAATGCTCATTTTTCGCTAATGTGCCTAAAATTTAGGCAGCGCTTAGTGGATTGCGCTGCACGCGTCCAGTCCCTAAGCGCTGCGCGCTGTGAGCCATTCCACCCCCCTCCGCACCTTTGCCGCAATTATTGTCGCGGCAGGCCAGGGTCTGCGCGCGGGCCAAGCCATGCCCAAGCAGTTTGCGCGCTGGCGGGGCAAGCCGTTGGTCCGCCATTCGGCAGAGGCACTGCTGCGCGCGGGCGCGCAGCCGCTGGTCGTGGTGATACCCAAGGGCACAGAGGAGATCGCCGGCGAGGCGCTTGCCGGGATTGATGGCATCACGCTGGTCCCCGGTGGGGAAAGCAGGCAGCAATCGGTCTGCAACGGGCTGGAGGCGTTGGCCAAGGGCAATCCCGACCGTGTGCTGATCCATGATGCGGCGCGGCCCGACTTGCCTCTAGCGGTAATCGATCGCCTGCTTGGCGCGCTCGATCAACATGATGGCGCGATTCCGGTGCTGGCGCTGGTTGACAGCATCGCGCACGCGGGTGTCGGCGAAGTCATGGTGGCTCCGGCCGACCGCGCGCAACTGCGCCGCGTACAGACCCCGCAGGCATTCCGTTACGCCGCAATCCTTCAGGCACACCGCGCCTGGCAAGGCGAACCTGACGCAGGCGACGATGCGCAGGTGCTCATGGCATCGGGCGGCAGCGTGGCGTTGGTGGCTGGTGATGAGCGGTTGGCGAAAGTGACCTTTGCCGAGGATTTTCGTACCTTCTCCCCTGCCAACCGCATCGGTCAGGGATTCGATGTTCATCGGCTCGCCATGGGCGAGGATCTGTGGCTATGCGGGATCAAGCTAGCGCACGAATCCGGCCTTGTCGGGCATAGCGACGCCGATGTCGCTATCCACGCGCTCGTCGATGCACTGCTCGGCGCGATTGCCGCGGGCGACATCGGCAGCCATTTCCCGCCCTGCGATCCGCAATGGAAAGGCACGCCTTCGCACCGGTTCCTGACCCATGCTGCCGAACTTGTCGCTGCGGCTGGCTATGCCATCGGCAATGTGGACCTCACCCTGATTTGCGAAGCGCCGCGGATCGGCCCATACCGGGACGCCATGCGCCAGAGCCTGGCCGACATTCTTCACCTTGAGCTAGAGCAGGTCAGCGTAAAGGCAACGACTAGCGAGCGGCTGGGGTTCACGGGGCGCGGCGAAGGAATCGCGGCTCAGGCCGTTGTCTGCCTGCAAAGCCTGGAAATGCGTTAATGGATCAACCTACAATTTTCCCAGAGGACATCGCCGAGCTGGCGCGCCGGGTGGTCGAGGCCAACGCCGCCGCCGGACGCAGGATCGCGCTGGCTGAAAGCTGCACCGGTGGTCTTGTGGCCGCCGCGTTGACCGAAATTCCCGGATCATCCGCCGTATTCGATCGGGGATTCGTCACCTATTCCAACGAGGCCAAGATGGAGAGCTTGGGCGTCGCCAGCGACATCATCGAAACGTTTGGCGCGGTTTCAATCGCCTGCGCCTGGGCCATGGCCACCGGCGCCCTGCAACGCAGCAACGCCGATGTCGCGGTGGCCATCAGCGGTGTCGCCGGACCAGATGGAGGGACGCTGCACAAGCCGGTTGGAACCGTGGTCTTCGCCCGCGCATTCCGTAACAACGAGGCGCAGCCCGAAGGCGAATCGAGGTTGTTCGCCGATATGAACCGGGCCGAGGTACGCCGTCAGGCGACGCTGTGTGCGCTTGAACTGCTGCTGCCGTAAAGCTCGTCCGCCCTCGTTTCGAAGGCCGCGACCATACGGCGGAATGCGCGGTCGAAATACTGCCCCGCCATTGCTTCGAACACCCTGTTCCTGAAGGTGAATTCGACAAAGAATTCGACCTCGCAGCCGCCATCGGGCAGCGCGCGGAATATCCAGCGGTTGTCGAGATCGCGCATCGGCCCATCGACATAATGAACCTCGATATGTTCAGGCCGCTGCTTGTGCACGCGCGAGGTGAACTTCTCGCGCAGCGATTTGAAGCCGACGATCATGTCGGCCACCATCAAATCATCGCTGTCCGATTTCACCCTTGTGGCAACGACCCATGGCAGAAACCGGGCATAGTGCCCTACATCGGCGACCAGATCGAACATCTGTTCGCGGCTGTATGGCAGCCGGCGGATTTCGTGGATACCGGGCATCAGGCCCTTTGCTTTGCCAGCTTTTCCGCGCGCGCCGCGCGCATCTGCGCAAAATCCTCTCCCGCATGATAGCTCGACCGGGTCAGCGGGCTCGATGCGACCTGCAGAAAGCCCTTCGCCCGGGCGATCGAGCCATAAGCATTGAACGCTGCCGGTGTGACGAATTCCTCGACATTGGCATGTTTGGGTGTGGGCTGGAGATATTGCCCCATGGTGATGAAATCGACGTCCGCGCTACGCATGTCGTCCATCACCTGATGAACCTCGAGCCGCTGTTCGCCCAACCCCAGCATGATGCCGGATTTGGTGAAGATCAGCGGATCGTGGCGCTTGACCTCCTCCAGCAACCGCAACGAGGCATAGTAGCGCGCGCCGGGGCGGATCGTCGGGTAGAGACGTGGTACAGTTTCGAGGTTATGATTGTAAACATCTGGTCTAGCGATACAAATTGATTCAACCGCTTCACGCATCTTGCCCCGGAAATCAGGCGTCAGGATTTCGATCGTGGTCGCCGGAGTGGTCCGCCGCAACGCCTCGATCACCTTGACGAACTGCCCCGCCCCACCATCGGGCAGGTCGTCGCGATCGACGCTGGTGATGACGATATGTTCGAGCCCCATTTGCGCAGCGGCAATGGCCACGTTTTCCGGCTCCATCGGATCGACCGCGCGCGGCATCCCCGTCTTGACGTTGCAGAAGGCGCAGGCGCGCGTGCAGACATCGCCCAGGATCATCACCGTGGCATGCTTCTTGGTCCAGCACTCGCCGATGTTGGGACAGGCGGCCTCTTCACACACCGTATTGAGCTTTAGATCACGCATCAGTTTGCGCGTGGCATTGTATGCCTCGCCCACCGGTGCGCGCACCCGAATCCAGTCGGGCTTGCGCTGGCGGACCGGGCGAGCGGCGGGCGTTCCGGAAAGGTCGTTCATGCCGCCCCTCTAGGCTTGCACAAGGCGCCAGGCAAGCGGTCGAGCCGATTCTTCGCCGCTTGCATCGTGTCCTGAATCGGGGCAGCACCGGGCCATGGAACAGTTTGACCGATTGATTGAAGGCTATCACCGATTTCGCGCGGGAGACTGGCGCACGCAGCACCGGAGGTGGGAGCAACTCAAGGAAGGGCAGGCGCCGCAGGTGATGGTCATCGCCTGTTCCGACAGCCGGGTCGATCCGACGCAGATATTCGACGTCGGCCCGGGCGAGATTTTCATGGTGCGCAATGTTGCCGCTCTCGTCCCGCCATTCGAACGCACGCCGGGGCAGCACGGGGTTTCGGCCGCGCTCGAATTCGCCGTCCAGTTCCTGAAGGTCAGCGAGGTGATCGTGATGGGGCACGGCATGTGCGGCGGCTGCCGTGCAGCGCTGACGCGGGACCTGCATGGCATGCCGCCCGGCGAAGGCGGCTTTGTAGCCAGTTGGATAGGTATGCTGGACGCAATTCGCGATCCGATCGCTGAGCAGAGCGGCACCTGCGGCGATCTGGCCGAACGGGAAATGGAATACGCTGCGGTGCGGCTCAGCCTCGCCAATCTGCGCACCTTTCCCTGTATCAGAGAGAAGGAGGCATCAGGCGAATTGACCCTGCGCGGTTGCCATTTCTCGATCGCGGACGGCAGGCTCTACCTGCTCGACGAACGAAGCGAAGAATTTTCCGCCCTGATCTGAACTCAGCTCGCAGCGGGTGCCGTCACCGCAGGAGTTTGCGGTGCAGGCGCAGGCGCAGCCTTGGCGGCTTCACCCTTGGCATAGGCCGACCACAGTCTGGCAATCGGCTGCCGCTTGCCCTGAACCTTGGCGAAGGTGGCAATGGCCTCCTCGAACTTGCCTTGGCCGACTTGGCTGATGCCAAGTCGTGTAAGCGCAAGCTGCGCATCAACGCCTGCAATGCCGAGCGACTTGGCGTAGTATTCTTCAGCCTTGGCCATCTCGCCATAGTTGAGGAAGGTATCGCCGGCTGCGACCACAGTGCGCAGCCCGGCGTTGGCGGCCCTGGCATCGCGCTCGAGAGCGGGCAGATCCGCGCGGTCTGCGGCAAGGCGCCCGGTGGCTACACGCAGCGAATCGGCTACGAAAATGTCATCCTTGCTGATCCGGCCCTTGGCATAACCGTGCTGAATCACGGTTTCGACTTCCTTGGGCAGGCGGCGGGCATCGGCAGCCTCGACATACTCGATATATTCGAATTTCTCGGTCATGGCGCCAACCCTGAAGGAAAGGCGTAGAAGGTCGAGCATCTCACCGACCTCGAACGTGTTGAGGTTGCGGGCTATGTTGATCGCATCGCGCCAGTTTGTCGCACTGGGATAATCTCCGATCCACATTGCAGCATAGTCATAGACCTGCGGCACAACTTCGTTGTTGTAGGCCACCGTCAGTCCGCGACGATACCACTGTTCTTCCACGGGCAGGCCCTGCGCCTTGCGCTGGGCAATCCCGCGAGCGAGATAATCGAGTCCTTCTACAAAGCGGTTTTCGGTAAAGAAGCTTTCAGCCATGTTCACGCGCAGCTGATCAGGCGTGATGTTGGGGCTGGAGAAATTGGCATCCATCGCCGCCTGCAGATAGGACCGCGCTTCGGCATGTTGTTCGGCAATCGTCGAAAGCTGATAGGCGATGAAGTTGAACTGACCCGCTTGCTCGGGCGCAACCTTGCCGCTGGCAAGCATCAACTTCATGCCCTGCAGCTGCAACGCCTGATCGTTCGACCTGGCACCGATATTGTAAACCACGTTTCCAGCAGCCATTATTTCATCCGGCGACTGGGCCAGAGCGGTCACGCCGGGAAGCATTGCCTTGAGTGCCGCATAATCGGGCGCAGGGGCATTCATCCCCTCCTCGATCGGCTTGTAGGCGGCGACGAATTCCTTCGAATACTGCGCCTTGGCCACTTCCTTCTTGTCCTTCTTCTGCGCGAAGGCAGGCTCGCCGAATCCGGTGGTGGCTACCGCGGCACCCATCGCGAGAGCGATGGCCATGGCAGCATGCGATCCGGCCTTGCGAAGAAACTGTCGATCAAAAGCGGCAACGGGCATCAGGTATCTCCTGGATCAGAATATGGTCAGACCCCGACGTTGAGGGGCCAAAATTTCCGCCGGGTCCAATGAACCGGCTTTCCGAGATTTGCAATTGCTAGTGTAACCGCGCCGCTGAACGCCCATTGAACACCGCGCTCAGGACGCCGTCACCTCGCGCCTTGCCCCTGCCTCCGCTATGTGTGGATAAAGCGCCTGTCTGCTTCCTTTGGGCAACCCGATTGGTGGCGCAATCGGGCTCCAGCCACTACATTGGAGCCAATCCCAAACCAATTGTCGCAATTTCAAGAACGGGCCTGTTTTGACTGACGAAACCGATACTGTTGCCCCGCCCTCCCCCATGGGAGGGTTCGAGCGAGTCGACATCGTTGACGAGATGAAGACCAGCTATCTCGATTACGCAATGAGCGTGATCGTGAGCCGCGCGCTGCCAGATGTGCGTGACGGGTTGAAGCCGGTCCACCGCCGCATCCTCTACGCCTGCCAGGAAGGTGGCTTTGTTGCCGGTCGCCCATATCGCAAGAGCGCCAAGATCGTGGGCGATGTGATGGGCAACTATCACCCGCATGGCGATTCGGCGATTTACGATGCACTTGCGCGCATGACGCAAGACTGGTCGATGCGCGTGCCGCTGATCGATGGCCAGGGCAACTTCGGCAGCATGGACCCCGATCCGCCCGCCTCGATGCGCTATACCGAGGCGCGATTGGCGCGCGTCGCGAACTTCCTGCTCGACGATCTTGAGAAGGATACGGTCGATTTCGCCGAAAACTACGATGGCTCGCGGCGCGAACCCACCGTCCTCCCGGCGCGCTTCCCCAACCTGCTGGTCAACGGCGCGGGCGGGATCGCGGTGGGCATGGCGACCAATATCCCTCCGCACAATCTGGGCGAGGTCATCGACGGCTGCTTTGCCTTCCTCGACAATCCTGGCATCACATCGGAAGAACTCTTCCAGATAATCCCCGGCCCCGATTTCCCCACTGCGCCCCTGATTCTGGGCCAACATGGCGCGAAGTCCGCCTATACCACCGGCCGCGGCTCGATCATGATGCGGTGCCGTCACGAGATCGAGGAAGGCCGGGGCGAACGCACCTCGATCGTGCTTACCTCGATTCCCTATCAGGTCGGCAAATCGGGGCTGGTCGAGAAACTGGCCGATGCCGCCAAGGAAAAGCGGATCGAAGGCGTTTCGGACATCCGCGACGAAAGCTCGCGCGAGGGAATGCGCGTGGTCATCGATCTCAAGCGTGACGCCACGCCCGAAGTCGTTCTCAACCAGATATGGCGCCATACGCCCGCGCAATCGAGCTTCCCGGCGAACATGCTGGCCATTCGCGGCGGTCGGCCCGAAACGTTGACGCTGCGCGATATCATCCAGAGCTTCATAGCGTTCCGCGAAGAGGTCATCACCCGGCGCACCAAGTTTGAACTGGCCAAGGCGCGCGACCGCGCGCACATCTTGCTGGGCCTGGTGGTTGCCGTCTCCAACCTTGACGAGGTGGTGGCGATGATCCGCAGTGCCTCCAACCCGGCGCAAGCTCGCGAACGCCTGCTCACGCGCGATTGGCCGATTGGAGACATCGCGCAATATATCCGCCTCGTCGAGGCGATCGAACCCAATGCCGAACAATCCGGCGGCACCTATCGCTTGTCGGAACGGCAAGTGAAGGCAATCCTCGATCTCCGCCTGCACCGCCTTACTGCGCTTGGCCGCGATGAAATCGGCGACGAGCTGAAACAGTTGGCCGATGCGATTGCCGATTACCTGGCAATCCTGGCCGATCGGGTGCGGCTCTACAGCGTCATGCGCGACGAGCTGCGCGAAGTGCGCGAAACTTATGCCACGCCGCGCGTTTCGGAAATCGCGCCTGCATGGGACGGGATCGAGGACGAGGATCTGATCGAGCGCGACGACATGGTCGTCACAGTCACGCTTGACGGCTACATCAAGCGCACCCCCCTCTCCACCTTCCGCGCGCAGCATCGCGGGGGCAAGGGCCGCGCGGGCATGTCCACAAAGGACGAAGATGCGGTCAGCACGATGTTCGTCACCTCGACGCACAATCCGGTGCTGTTCTTCTCCACTGCGGGCAAGGTCTATCGCCTCAAGGTGTGGAGGCTCCCCGAAGGCGGGCCGAATACGCGCGGCCGCCCGATCGTCAACCTGCTCCCGGCGTTGGACGATGGTGAGACAATTGCCGCCGTGTTACCCCTTCCCGAAGACGAGGAAACCTGGAACGCGCTTACTGTGGTGTTCGCGACTGCCAAGGGCAGCGCGCGGCGCAATTCGATGGATGCCTTCGCCAACATCCCCTCGAACGGCAAGCTCGCCATGCGTTTCGAGGAAGGCTCGGACGATCGGCTGATCGGGGTCGCGCTGCTCGACGAGAACGATGACGTCCTGCTGGCGAGCCGCCAGGGCAAGGCGATCCGCTTTGCTGCCGACGATATCCGCGAATTCCAGAGCCGCACCTCCACTGGAGTGCGCGCGATGAAGCTGCGCGCCGATGACGAAGTGGTCTCGCTTTCGATCTTGCACCGCGTCGGCACGAGCGGCGAGGAGCGCGAGGATTACGTCCGTTTCGCCCCCTGGAAAGCCGAGAAGGAAGGCGAGCCGGCGATGAGTGCCGAGCGTTTTGCCGAATTGCAGGCGCGCGAGCAGTTTATTCTTACCGTTTGCGCCAATGGCTATGGCAAACTCAGCTCGGCCTATGAATACCGGCGCACCGGGCGCGGCGGCCAGGGCATCGTCAATATCGACAACATCGGCCGTAACGGGCCTGTTGTGGCCAGCTTCACCGCCACGCAGGCGGACCAATTGATGCTGGTTACCGACCAGGCGAAGCTGATCCGTATCGGGCTCGATAGCCTGCGGGTGATCGGGCGTGGCAGTGCCGGGGTGAAGCTGTTCGACGTAGCCGATGGCGAGCAGATCGTCAGTGCGGTGCGGCTGGCGGACGACGGTGAAGACGCCGAGTCCGATGACGGCGGGCCCGACGCTTCAGCCCCGACCGAAGCGTGAGCGACAAACCATCCCACGCATGGAAAGTGCTGACTGCACCGCAAATGGAGGAATTGCTGGCGCAGCAGGTCTTTGTTGGCGCGCCGGTCGATCTTGCCGACGGCTATATTCACCTGTCAACTGACGAGCAGCTGCGCGGTACTCTGGACAAGCATTTTGCCGGTCAGGAAAATCTTTTTCTGGCCCGGGTCGACCTGGCGGCATTGGGGCCTGATGTAAGGTGGGAACTGGCGCGCGGCGGCGCTCTGTTCCCGCACATTTACGGACCATTGCCACTCGCCGCGGTAATTGCGCATGGCCCTTTGCGGCGGCTGGCGGATGGCTCGATCGTCCTGGCCGATCAGGCCTGATGATCGCGCCGCAGGGTCTGGATCACACCGGTCGCGATCAGGAACTGCCCGGCAAAGTATAGCGGCCAGATCAGCAGATCGGGGATCACGCTGGTTTGGAGCAGCCCCGCGCGGGTGAAGATCAGCAGGTCCGAAAACACGAACATGACCGCACCCATGCCTACACGATAGCGAGGGAAGCGGCTCATCCAGGCAGTTGCGGCCATCCCGCCTAGCGCGAGGCTATAAAGCCCAACCTGCGCGCTACCGCTGATCTGCCAGCAGGCCAGCGGAGTGGCGATCAGTAACGTCACTGCCAGTGCCTTCTGGCTGGGTACCGGGTGCGGCCTGAAGTTGCGCAGATACAGCGATAACGCCGCCAGATGCGATGCGAAGAACAGGGCTCCCCCTGCCTCGAACCACAATTCGATAGCCATATCGCCAAGTGCCGCCAGCGCCAGCACCACGGCCATGATCCGCGCATCGGTGGCATGGCAGCGGCGCAGGGCATAGAGCGCGAGGCAGCCGACCGCCGATCCCTTGAGCAGGATCAGCCATGTGCCCCCGATCGGCCGCAGTCCAACGATCGAATTCTCGCGCAGGAAATAGAACGCCAATGCCGCCGTCATGGCGGCCAGAAGCCATGGCCTGTTTTCCACCAATGCACGTCTTGGCATCTGCGCTCTCCTTGTTCGATGCGACAAGTGGACTTGATGAAACCGGCCAGCAAGCACTAGGTGAGGTCCAGATGAAACAATCCCCTGCTTATGATGTCCATGTGATCGGCGGCGGGCTCGCCGGGTCCGAAGCGGCCTGGCAGCTGGCCAGGCGCGGCTTTTCGGTGCGGTTGTCCGAAATGCGCGGTGCCATTGCTGAAAAAGGGGGGACCACTACCCCAGCGCACCAGGGCGACGGGCTGGCCGAGCTGGTCTGTTCGAACAGTTTCCGTTCGGACGATGACACCAGCAATGCGGTTGGCTTGCTCCATCACGAAATGCGAGCACTCGATTCGCTGATTATGCGCGCGGGCGAGAAGGCGCGGGTCCCGGCAGGAAGCGCGATGGCGGTCGATCGCGATGTATTTTCCGCCGAAGTTCAGCGAACCTTGCTTGAACATCCCAACGTCACCGTGGTGCGTGAAAGGATCGACCACCTGCCCGCTGCGGGCCTGACGATCGTCGCCACCGGGCCGTTGACCGCGCAGGCGCTTGCCGAGAGCATCGTCAGCGCGACCGGGCAGGAACGGCTTGCCTTTTTCGATGCGATCGCCCCGATCGTCCACCACGACAGCATCGACATGGACGTGTGCTGGATCCAGAGCCGCTGGAACAAGCGCACCGATGCTTCGAACGAAAACGGCGATTATATCAACTGCCCGATGAACAAGGAGCAGTATCTCGCCTTTCACCAGGGGTTGCTCGACGGTGAAAAGACCGAGTTCCACGAGTGGGAAAAAGATACACCCTATTTCGATGGTTGCATGCCGATCGAGGTGATGGCCGCGCGCGGGGTCGATACGTTGCGCTTCGGGCCCATGAAGCCCGTGGGCCTCGACAATCCGCGCGACTGCACCCCCGAATATCCGCAGGGGCGTTGGCCTTACGCGGTGGTGCAATTGCGGCAGGACAACAAGCTTGGCACGTTGTGGAACATGGTAGGCTTTCAGACCAAGCTCAAACATGGCGCGCAGGTCGAATTGTTCCGCACCATTCCCGGGTTGGAGCAAGCCGAATTCGCGCGGTTGGGCGGGCTGCACCGCAATACCTTCCTCAACTCGCCGCTGGTGCTCGACGCGCAGCTACGGCTGCGCAGCGCGCCGCATATCCGCTTTGCCGGGCAGGTCACCGGTTGCGAAGGCTATGTCGAAAGCGCCTCAATCGGTTTGCTCGCGGGCATGATGGCGGCCTGCGATCTGGCCGGGCGCGTATGGGAGCCGCTGCCCCGCTCGACCGCGCTTGGCGCCTTGCTCAGCCATATAACAGGCGATGCCGAGGCCGAGACGTTTCAGCCGATGAACGTCAATTTCGGGCTGTTTCCACCGCTTCATGAGGTGAAGAAGAAGGACCGCAAGCTCGCCTATACCTCGCGGGCCAAGTCCGATTTGCAGGGCTGGCTAGCGCAGAGCCCGGCGAGGCGTTAACATTTGCAGGCGGGCCGCGCAGAGGCCTTGGGCGCGGTGCTGGCAAATTCGCGCTGGGTAAGCTTGCCATCGCTGTCCTTGTCCGCGTCGTCGAAGCGATTGACGGTGGTTACCGCCCATTCCTCGAACGTGAGCAGATTGTTCCCGTCGACATCGAGCTTGCGGAAGCCTTCACTGCGGGTCGAAAGCATTTCGTTGCGGCTGATAGAAAGGTCGCGGTTGCGATCGTAACGGAAAAAGCGCCGCTGCTCGCGCGTCAGGCCACTGGCTTCGGGCGGCATCGGACCTTCCAGTCCATTGCCGTCAGCAAGCGGGAGCTCGTCGGCCGAAGGCCTGTCGTCTGCAACGGGCGGCGCAGGCGCTTTGATTTCCACCTGCGCCTTGCTCTGCCACCAATATATGCCGACACCGCCCAGCACCAGACCAAGAAACACACCCAGAACCACACGACCCACTGCAAGTCTCCCTGCCAAGCCCACGGCAGATAACGGCTTTTTATCGACCGAGCAAACCGACACGCAAAGCGCATATTGCCGCGCCGCGCCCGTCCATCAACGGCGTGCCGCCGCGTTTGAGCGACCGGGACGCCAGCGCGTCGAGCACGGCAAGCCCGCGCAATGCGCCCGGCAGTCTTGCCGGGCCCAGCCCTCGCTCCATGCCAAGCGCAATCAGCATGGCGCGCTCTTCCTGATTGGCGGAATGCGCGGCGGCATCGGCAAGTGCCCACCGCCGGGCGGCCTGTTCTACTTCGGCCATGCATCCCTCGCACCCAGCTGCGAGTGCTGCCGCGATGAACACCGCCGCTCTTCCCTTGGCAAACTGCCGCGCCGCTTTATCCGATAGTGGCCCCTCACCCAGCATTTGCTCCCATCCACCAAGCAACTGCTGCAGGGCTTCCTCCCGATCCGGCCAATGCCTGTTCAAAGCATCGAGCACCGGATCGCCTGCTGGGCGCCCGCTCACCGGCTTCGACAGATTGTCGCGCCACCAGGCAAGGCGCATCTGCGCCAGCAAGGGCTCGCCCGCATACGCAACGATCCGCGCCGCTCGCCGGTCAAATGCAAATGCACCCGCCAGCATTTCCCGCGCTGTTCCCCGCATGTAGGCAAGCGTGACGCGTTGCTCAGCAGCCAGATTTTCTTGAATTTCAAGCTTCGTCATCGGTCTGGCCATCCGGCGCCCTGTCATTCCGCCAGAAGCGAAAACTGCCATGTGGTTAGCAAATTAAGGCCAATTCGGAAGACCCTGTTAACCAAGAGATTTGACATTCCGAATACCATCACTGGCCTATGAAGTCCCGAATGTTCTGAGATTTTCGCAGGAACGAGGGGGCCCATGGGCAAGATTCGCGATTTCATGCGCAGGCTGCACCGTTCGAAGAGCGGCAATGCAACGCTGCTGCTGGCACTGGGAACGCCGATGCTGATCGGCGGGACCGGCCTCGCGGTCGATACTGCACAATGGTATTTGTGGAAGCGTGAGTTGCAGTTCGCGGTCGACCAGGCGGCAATCGCCGCCGCGTGGGCCAAGTCGGAAGCGCCGGCCGGCACCACCTACGTTTCGCGTGGTCGCCAGGAATACGAAAACAACCTGTCGTTGGTGGCCGATTTCGATTCCGGTCCCACAATTACGCTCGAAGATTATGATGGCGGCACGGACAATTCGGTCCAGGTCGTTGCCTCGGCCACCGGCACCCTGCCGTTCAGCTCGTTCCTGACCCGGGACAGCGCAACGGTAAGTGCGCGGGCAGTAGCCATCTTCGAACCAGGACAGGTGTTCAATCCGTGTTTGTTGGCCCTCGACCCGACCGCTGCACAGGCTCTGTTCTTCAACGGAACGGTCAATGTAACCGCCACATGCGGCGTTGGCGCCATTTCGAACAGCAATTCAGCGGTCACCAAAGTGGGTGAATCGGGCAATATCGATGTCGGCTTCGTAATCACTGGCGGCGAGATCGTCGATGAGCACGGTCATTTCGACGAAGAGACGAAGGTGGAGAACTCGCGCGATGTCTCCGACCCTTACGAAGGGCTCACGCCGCCTGACAATCCGACGCCGCGCACGTTGAACTGTGCCCACGGGCAAGACGGCGTCTATACTGCCGACGAATCGGTCTTGATCGAAACGATCTATGCCTATTTCCAGGGCCGCAACAGGAACCAGCTCACTGCGATCTCGTGGCCAAATCCAAGGCCGACAGACACGTCTTCGTCATTCACCGATGACAAGGAATTTGGTTCTCTGCCGGTCAATTCAATAATTACCGACGACCCTGTATTCACGGAAATTGCAGGCGGCGGCAACGACAAGATATGGGAATCGGCAACCACCACCACGACCAAGACCTATACCGATCTCGAAGCGCCTTCGGACAGCGGTTCGGCCCTGCCCGGTACCTATGCGGATTTCCAGGTGAGTTGCGACACCGTCCTTTCCTCGGGCGTCTATGTTATCGACGGCGGCACCTTGCAGGTGAACGCCAACACTGCCTTGTCCGGCGCAGGTGTGATGTTCGTGCTCAAGAACGGCGCAAGCATCCAGATCGCCGGTTCTGCCAGAATTGCGCTATCGGCAATGAACGAAGCGCAGTTGCTGGCTGCCGGTGTTTCGCCTGACGATATCGACCGAATGCTGGGAATGCTGATCTTCGAAGATCCGGATTCTCCCGGCTCCGACCAAAGCCAGATTACCGGCAGTTCGAGCGCGGTGTTCGATGGAATCATCTATCTTCCCAACAGCCCCCTCAAGATCGCAGGAACCCCGAAGGGCAACAGCCAGTGCCTGGTGATTGCGACCAAGACGCTGCAATTTGCCGGCACGACCGACGTTTCCTCGCTTTGTCCGACGGGTGCCAATCCCAAGGGAGTGGTTTCGGAAACCAAGAACCGTGTGTTGCTGGTCGGATGATGAACATGCGGAATCTGAAACCCCTTCTGCGCAACTGTGAGGGCGCGATGGTCATCGAAACGGCCTTCGTGCTGCCCATCCTGGTCCTGCTGGGCGTGGGCGGCTTCGAGGTCAGCCAGATGGTTGCGCGCAACACCGAAATGCAGACCGCGCTTGCTGAAGCGACCGCCGTTACCCTGGCAGTCACGCCTGATACGCAGGCCGATATCGACACGATCGAGGACATTGTCGAAAATTCGACCGGCCTGGCCGACGACCGGGTGAGCTTCGCCAAGAAGTATCGCTGCGGTGAGGACGCCGCGGTGGTGAGCGACGAGACCGAATGCGGAAGTGGCAGACTGGTATCGGAGTTCCTCGAGATCAGCGTACAGGATACCTACACTCCACTGTGGACTTCCTTCGGTATCGGGGGCGACGTGGAGATGGGTAAGACCCAGATGGTCCAGATTGGGCAGTTCGAGGCACCATGACAAGGCAAAGCATCCTGCGCGACGAAAGCGGCGCGACGATCATCGAATTCGCCATTCTGGGTCCGGTTGTTCTCGGGCTGATGATCGGCGTGATTCAGATCGGGCTGGCGATGCAATCGTACAATGCGATCCGCAGCGTCACGGCTGAAACCGCACGATTTGCGCTGGTCCAGTATCAGCAGGGCAACGAGCCCACCAATGCGCAAATCCGCGCGCAGGCCCTGGGCATTGCCGATGGCCCACCCTATTTGCTTGACCCCAACGATCTGACGGTGACCGTGAACGACGCCGCCGTGCAGCGGGTCAACGGAGCCAAGGAACTGACCGTCTCAGTCGCCTATCAGACTCCGACCGTGCTGCCCTTTTTCGATTGGGTCAGCCCCATCGTCAGCCACGAGCGACCGATCTTCCTGCTCGACAATAGCTGAACCTGATCGGTATTCAGTCGGCGTAGCAAACCTTCCTCACGGCAGCAACGATGCGCGCCGCATCGATAAGCGCCAGCTTTTCCAGATTGGCTGCATAAGGCAGCGGCACGTCTTCGTCGCAGACGCGCAGCACAGGGGCATCGAGATGGTCGAAGCCGTCTTCCATGCAGATCGCCATAACCTCCGATGCGATCGAGCAGGTCGGCCAGCCCTCCTCAGCGATAACGAGGCGATTGGTCTTCGCCAGGCTTTCGAGGATCGTCTGCCTGTCGAGCGGACGGAGCGTGCGAAGATCGACTACCTCGGCATCTATACCCTGTTCGGATAGCTGCTGCGCCGCATCGAGCGCGAACCCTACGCCGATCGAATAGCTGACGATCGTCACGTCGCTGCCCTGCCTCACGATCCGCGCCTTGCCGATAGGCAGCACGTAATCGTCGAGATCGGGCACGTCGAAACTGCGGCCATAAACCAGCTCGTTTTCGAGAAAAACCACCGGATCATCGCTGCGGATCGCGGCCTTCATCAGCCCCTTGGCGTCGGCTGAATCGTAAGGCGCAATCACGATCAGGCCGGGCACATTGGCATACCATGGCCCATAGTTCTGGCTGTGCTGGGCGCCCACGCGGCTTGCCGCGCCATTGGGGCCACGGAACACGATCGGGCAGCGCATCTGACCGCCCGACATGTAGTTGGTCTTGGCTGCCGAATTGATGATGTGGTCGATCGCCTGCATCGCGAAGTTGAATGTCATGAACTCTACGATCGGCCTCAGCCCGCCCATCGCCGCGCCGGTGCCGATCCCGGCAAAGCCATATTCGGTGATCGGCGTGTCAATCACGCGTTTGGGCCCGAATTCCTCAAGCAGGCCCTGCGTGACCTTGTAGGCGCCCTGATATTCGGCCACTTCCTCGCCCATCACGAAGACGCGCCCATCGCGGCGCATTTCCTCGGCCATGGCATCGCGCAGCGCTTCACGCACCGGGGTGCTGGTGAAGCCGGTGCCTGCTGGAATTTGCGGGTCCGATACGGGCTGCGATGTCGGCTTTGCCGTCTGCGGCGCGGGCGCCTCAACGGGTTCGGCGGCAGGTGCAACGACAGCGGGCTCAGCCGTTGGTTCGGCAGCAGCGGACACATCCTCGCCGTCGGTCGCGAGCAGGGCAATCACGGTTCCGACTTTGACGCCTTCGGCGCCTTCGGCCACCAGGATCTTGCCCAGCGTTCCTTCGTCGATCGCTTCGAATTCCATCGTCGCCTTATCGGTCTCGATCTCGGCGATCACGTCGCCTATTCCGATTGCATCGCCTTCCTGCTTGAGCCAGCGCGCCAGCGTTCCCTCTTCCATGGTGGGCGACAGCGCTGGCATCTTCAGTTCAATGCTCATCGCTCAATACTCCCCCACCAGAATGTCGGTGTAGAGTTCGTCCGGATGCGGCTGGGGCGAGTTTTCGGCAAAATCGGCCGCCTGCGCCACGCGCGCGCGGATTGCCTTGTCGATCTCTTTCAGATCGCCCTCGGTCCTTCCCTGATCGATCAGCATCTTTTTCAGTCCCTCGATCGGATCCTTGTGCTCGCGCACATCCTGGACCTCCTCGCGCGTGCGATACTTGGCCGGATCGGACATCGAATGGCCACGATAGCGGTATGTGCTGCATTCCATCAGCACCGGCCCGTTGCCTGCGCGCACATGGGCAAACGCGATTTCGGCGGCGCTGCGCACTTCCAGCACGTCCATTCCGTTGACCTTCATTCCCGGAATGCGGAACGCTGTCCCGCGACGGTAGAATTCGGTCTCCGCGCTCGACCGACGCACCGCCGTGCCCATGGCGTACTGGTTATTTTCGACGACGAAAACGATCGGCAGCTTCCACAGCGATGCCATGTTGAAGGTTTCATAGACCTGACCCTGATTGGCCGCGCCGTCGCCGAAATAAGCAAGGCACAGCCCGCCGTCTTCCTGGTACTTGTGCGCCAGCGCCAGCCCGCCGCCCAGCGCAACCTGCGCGCCGACGATGCCATGGCCGCCATAGAACTTGTGCCGGGTCGAGAACATATGCATCGACCCGCCCTTGCCGTGGCTGATGCCCGCTTGCCGCCCCGTCAACTCAGCCATGATGACATCGGGATCGATTCCGTAGGCGAGCATGTGGCCATGGTCGCGATAACCGGTGATCACACTGTCACGCTCGCCATCGAGTGCGCTCTGGAGCCCGATCGCGACTGCCTCCTGCCCGATGTAGAGGTGGCAGAAGCCGCCGATCAGGCCCAATCCGTAGAGCTGCCCTGCCTTTTCCTCGAACCGGCGGATCAGCAGCATCTGCTCATAGAAAGTGAGCATTTCCTCGGCGCTGGCGGCGTAACGCGGACTCCTCTCGTGAGTCTCCTGAAGGCTGTGCAGTGCGAAATCCTGGTCTTCTGCGGCATCCGTTCGGGGCTTCGTCTTGCGCGAATTAGCTGGCTTGGCCAAATCCTCGATCCTCGTATTCTGCACGGCCCCTGGGGAGTTGGGTACCTCTGCCGCCTATAGGCTCAAGCGCAGCGATGACGCAACGGCAAGCAAGCTTGCTGCATACGAAATCGCATTGCCGGATATCGTTTATTCGGCTTCTTCGATTGTGATCACCACTTCGTCAGGGTGCACGACATTGAGGTCTTTGCGCAAAAGCTCGCCCACCAGATCGGGGTCCGCCGCTTCGGTATCAAGCAGATCGACCCTGTTGCGAAGCTCGTCCCGCTCAGCAGCGAGCTTGGCAATCTGTGCCTTACGCTGATCAAGCTGCTTCGCCTTCTCGCTCCATGCCAGCAGCCCGGTGGGCCCGGCAATAGCCAGCCCCGCCAACAACAGGAGCCCAGCCAGCGCAAGTCCCTGGCGGATGTGCTCCCTGGCGATGGACCGAAATTGATTGCGCTGCGCCATGCCCATGCAAGAATCACACTTGGTGCCGGTAATCAAGCTGCAAGTGGGCGTTATCGATAAAAAGGAGGAATGGTGCGCCCGGCATGCATATGTTGGGCGCTCTTCTCATCGGGAAGTTTTGGTGACGATCGGCGCAGCGCAGGTTGTCATGGAGTGGGAATGGCCTAGGGTCAGGACCCATTAACCGCAAACCGCCACCCGAAGGGCTTGGCCAGAATTGCCCAGGGCTGTGTCGCTCGCTCAGCCAATAGCACCACTATTCTCCTTCGCGCGCTCCGTGCCCTGAACATTTCTGGCTCAAGCCACGGCCATGTGCTTAATGAGGCCTGATCCTAGTGCTCACGCCCGAATGCGAGCCTTCAGCCTCAATACAATCCGAAACAGGATGGTCATCACAAGTAAGAGCAGAACCAAGCCAGCTGCGATGACGCCATACAGATACTCGTTCACGAACCGGGCAACAGCGTAGACTCTATCGATCCGTTTCAGCCTTGCATCGTCCGCGAGCGCTGCGGCGTGAGTTTGCTGGCCAAGATCCATGACGATCGCTCGCTCTTGATCAAACATCGGCCAGTCAGGCAGCCCCGCTCCGTTGGGATCACCGGTTTTTGCGAAGTTCGTCCAATATTGCTGAACCATCGAAGCAAATGCCCGGTCTCCTGGACTCCAGGCGGCGGCGCGTGTGTCCAGATCGCCAAAAACATAGGGCAGTTCCGCGCCGTGGGTTGGTCCAAGCTCGAAGTAGGGATGACCCGCTCGATAGGCGGCCTCCCGCGCGAAGCGGTAGAAGTAGACGCGCCCCTTTCCGCTCTTCAACGCATGCCTGGCCCACGCCCACATGCCCCATCGAAACCGCATGTCGGTATCGATGGAAACCGCTGCCTTGCGAGCATCAGTGTCGGTTTTTCCCGGCGAGGCGCCGACTGCCCACAGCAGGAGCGATGGATAGGTACGCTGTAGAACGGCATCAAAATTGTCGACAGTGACCGATGCAGTATCCAGGAAATATGTGCCTTCACTCGCGTTCGTGCCGACGAGAAGATCGACATCATTCTGCTTGCCTGCCGCATAGGTGTCGTGCGGCGATACAGGGAGGACATATCCGTCTATGTTGAATTGAGGATTGAAGCGATATTTCAGCAACGATGCCACGGGCATTCTGCGCAAATCGGCCAACGATTTGGCTCCTGCTTTATTTGCAAATCGCGCGCCCGCCTCTGCTGCGCCCTTGGGCGTAAATAATGGGTCGAGTTCCACGGGCTCGAAAACAGCTCCGCTTTGACCGATCGCGCGACGAAACAGGCCCTTTGCCAGCGGCGATGAAACCAACATGCTGACCGAGAAGCTTCCCGAAGACTGGCCAAAAATTGTGACTCGGTCCGGATCTCCACCAAATGCGGCGATGTTCCGATTGATCCACTTCAGCGCCGCGATCTGGTCGAGCAGGCCATAGTTGCCCGATCCACCATGAGGCGACTCCCTGTTCAATTCCGGGTGAGCCAGAAACCCGAGCACACCCAGACGATAATTTATCGTGACAACGACTACGCCTCGCGCAGCCAGCTGGTCACCGGCATATTGGGGCAATGAACCTGACCCGTTCATCAGGCCACCGCCATGGATCCAGACCATGACCGGCAGCTTGCCCGCGCCCTTGGTCGCGGGCGCCCAGACGTTGAGGGTCAGGCAATCTTCACTGGTCGGCTCCTGCGGTGCATCTGGAGGATAGCTTTCCAATTGTGGGCAGGCGAAAGAATGCGATATGGCCTTTCTCACCCCGCGCCATGACGGCGCCGGCTGCGGTGGTCGCCAGCGCAGCGGGCCGACCGGCGGGGCGGCATAAGGGATACCCTTGAAAACACGGGTTGTGCCCGATTCGAAACCCTCGATTTGCCCGCTGTCGATCGCAATCGGTTCGGCCTTGGCAGGGCCCGGCGCCAAGCCAAAAGCCAACATGAGGCAGACCAGGATCAAGCATCTGTTCATTACCTGTCATTAGCAGGAAAAGCGGATGACGGGGGTTATCGTTGCGATGCGCAACGAGCATGGGGCGAGTCCTGCCTGCAGCAGCTGAAGTCCGGCCAGGACACTCCAAGCAGTGCCCCGCTTTGCATGAAATTGGTGCGCCCGACAGGATTGTCCTTTGCTGCGCTACGGACGTCTCCGCGCTGACGCGCTCCGTCTCCGAACAAGGTTCGATCCTGATGCTCCGGACCAAATCCGCGCGACGCCTACGGCGTCCGCCGAATTTGGTGCGCCCGACAGGATTCGAACCTGTGGCCCCCAGATTAGGAATCTGGTGCTCTATCCTGCTGAGCTACGGGCGCACTTGCGTGCCTCTAGGGGGAGCATCGCATTCCCGCAAGGTGCTCCGGCGCAACATGTCCACGGCGACAGGATTGTCCTTCGCTGCGCTACGGACGTCTACGCCGCTGCGCGGCTTCGACTCCGAACCTGTGGCCCCCAGATTAGGAATCTGGTGCTCTATCCTGCTGAGCTACGGGCGCTCGCCGCCCATCTACGGATGCATCGCGCGCGTGGCAATCAGTTAAGTTTGTCGGGCTCGGCGACGGGAAAGGGCAGCGGCGCGATGGCAATGCCCTCATCGATCAGCCCCTTTGCCTCTTCAGCGCTCGCCTGCCCGTGGATCGGCTTTTCGTCCACCTCGCCATAGTGCATCGCACGCGACTGTTCTGCAAACTTCCCGCCGACCCAGGTGCTGTTCGCCAACGCCTTTTTCTGCGCTTTAGCCAGTTGCGCCAATGCATCTCTCACTTCGGCGGGCATTGGACGATTAGCCAACGCCTGGATTTGCCGAGTGGGTCCAGGCTCGCTTTCATCACGCAAGGCATTACCCTTGGCCGGCACCGCCGGGGCCATCGGTGCCTTGCTCACCGTTGCCGACCCGCACACCGGACAGGTCATAAGACCGCGCGCCTGCTGGCTGGTGAATTCATCCGAAGAGCTGAACCAACCTTCAAACCGGTGGCCGTGCTCGCATGAGAGGTCAAATACGATCATATCGTGTGCTATTTGGCGATTGGGCGACGATTGGCAAGGCTGGGCAGTTGCGCGCGCACTTCCGCGATGCGCGCCAGATCGAGTTCGGCAAATCCAAGCCCCGGCGACTTGGCACCTATGTCGAGCAGAACCTCGCCCCATGGATCGACCACAAGGCTGTGGCCATATGTGCGGCGGCCATCATCGTGTTCGCCCACTTGTGCGGCGGCAATCACGAATGCGCTCGCCTCGATTGCCCGGGCACGCATCAGAACATGCCAGTGATCGCGCCCGGTGGGAACAGTGAAGGCGGCGGGAATGGCAATCGCATTACAGCGCCGGTTCCCCAGCGCCTCGAACAGGGCGGGGAAGCGCAGATCATAGCAGATGGTAAGGCCGAGCAGACCGAGCGGCGATTGGACCGTCACCACCTCCTCGCCCGGCGCATAGGCCGCGCTCTCGCGCCAGCTTTCTCCAGTTGCAAGCGCGACGTCGAACATGTGCATCTTGTCATAGCGTGCGACGATTTTGCCGGTCGAATCGATGGCGAAGCTGCGGTTGGCCCAAAGCCCGTCGTCACGCTTGATCGCCAGCGATCCTAGCGTAACGAAGATCCCCTCACGTGCCGCAGCATCGCATGCAGTACGCAGCACCAGATCGTCGTCCTCGCGCCGGATGTTCGCCGCGGCCCGGTTACGGTCGCGGTCGATCATTCCGCTCATTTCCGGGGTGAACAGCATTTGCGCCCCACCCGCATGGGCAGCAACGATCGCATCGTCGATCGTCCGGGCACTGACCAAGGGATCGATGCCTGTGGTCATCTGGAGCAGCGCTATGCGCATCGAAGCTCAGCCCGCCAGCAGCGCATCCAGCCTGCCATTGCGTTCGAGTGCGGCAAGATCGTCAGAGCCGCCCACATGATGTTCGCCAATAAATATCTGAGGCACGGTGCGTGCACCAGGCGCACGTGTGAGCATTTCCTGACGCTTGGGACCGCCCATCGAAACGTCGAATTCGTTGTATTTCACGCCTTTGCTGTCGAGCAGGCGCTTAGCCCGATAGCAAAACGGGCAGGTGAAAGTTGTGTAGATGTCGACCCGGGGTGTGTTCATTTTCGTTACTCGATCCTGTGTCCGGATGCGGGCGATTCCGGTTGCATTCGTCATCTTGAAATCGCTGCTCAGGGCCCTATCTGGTGCATGTCGCCGCGCGCCGCAATGGGCGTGGACGACAAAATCGGGGAGTCGGTTTTTCCGGTCCCCATCTTGGTTCAAATTGCTCAACAAGAGGATTTGTGAAATGTCACGACTTGATTTTACCCCCTACCGCCGCTCGACCGTCGGCTTCGACCGTCTGTTCGACCTGCTCGAAAGCCAGGCGCGCAACAACGGCGGTGATAATTATCCCCCTTTCAACATCGAACGCAGCGGCGCGGACAATTACCGCATCACGCTCGCCGTGGCCGGGTTCCGTCCGCAGGATATCGACATCACCGCACAGCAGAACCTGCTGATCATCCAGGGTCGCAAGCGTGAAGAGGTGGGCACAGGCGAACTGCTCCATGTCGGAATCGCCAATCGCGGGTTCGAACGCCGTTTTGAGCTGGCCGACTATGTACGGGTCGAAAATGCCGATCTGGCCGATGGGCTCCTGACGATCGACCTCGTGCGCGAGGTGCCGGATGCAATGAAGCCGAAGAAGATCGCGGTTAACGGTCAACCTACGCTCAAGGCCGTACCTTCGGTCGAAGCGGACACGGATTCCGCTGACGCTGCCTGAGGCAGAGGCGTTTCACATGATCTGAAATTCAAAGGGGCGGATCCGAAGATCCGCCCCCGCGGCGCATTACGCCGCCCGTCACCGATTCTGACCGTCCGGGTCGCAAAAAGACGAACAAAATCGGATCGAGCATTTGGGATCGCAAACCATGATCCGATCCATTGGATGCCGCCTTCCCCAAGGCCTGCATCCTCCCCTATCCCGCTTTCCTAACTCGGTTCGGGAAGTAGTCGCAAGTTAACCAGATTTGCAAGAGAAATATGCGGATGATCGGGCGGTTGAAATTTAATGTCCCGAAACGGGAGTGTGCAATCAAAACAGCCGAGATTGTTCGACCGCGGCAGCAATGAACCCGGCAAAAAGGGGATGCGGCTCGAAGGGTCGCGATTTCAGCTCGGGGTGGAACTGCACGCCGATGAACCAGGGATGGTCGGGACGCTCGACAATCTCGGGCAATAGGCCGTCGGGCGACATACCGGAAAAGATCAGCCCCTGGCTTTCAAGCGCACCGCGATAAGCCGAATTGACCTCATAGCGATGGCGGTGACGTTCGAAAATCTGCGTCGCCCCGCCATAGATGGTCGAGACGTGGCTGTTGCCAGCCAGCCTTGCCTCATAGGCGCCAAGCCGCATGGTTCCACCCATATCGCCGCCCGCCTCGCGCTTCTGGATCCCCTCCTCGCTCATCCATTCGGTGATGATGCCGACCACTGGCTCGCTCGTTTCGCCGAATTCGGTTGAGGAAGCAGCCTCGATCCCGCTGGCCCGCGCCGCCTCGATGCAGGACATCTGCATACCCAGGCAAATGCCGAAGAACGGCACATCGCGCTCGCGGGCAAATCGCACACTGGCGATCTTGCCCTCCGATCCGCGCTCGCCGAACCCCCCCGGCACAAGGATGCCATGCATCGGCTCAAGCTCGACGGCGATATCAGCCGGGTCCTTTTCGAAGATTTCTGCATCGATCCAGCGAATGTTGACCTTGACCCGGTTGGCCAGACCGCCGTGAATCAGCGCCTCGTTCAGGCTCTTGTATGCATCGGGAAGGCCGACGTATTTGCCCACCACCGCAATCGTCACTTCGCCCTCGGGGTTGAAATAGCGATCGGTCACGTCCTCCCAAGCCGCCAGATCGGGCTCGGGAGCATCGGTAATGCCAAAGGCGCGCAGAACTTCGGTATCGAGGCCCTCGGCATGATATTGCTGCGGCACCGAATAGATGGACGGCGCGTCGAGCGCGGGGATAACCGCTTCCGCCCGGACGTTGCAAAACTGCGCGATCTTGCGACGCTCGCCCTCGGGCAGCGGATGTTCGCAGCGGCACAGCAGCACATCGGGCTTGATGCCAAGGCTGGCCAGTTCGCGAACCGAATGCTGCGTGGGCTTGGTCTTCAGTTCGCCCGCTGCGGCGATATAAGGCACCAGCGTGACGTGAACCGACACCGTCTGGTCGGGTTCGAGCTCGTTCCTGAGTTGGCGAATCGCCTCCATGAAGGGCAGCGATTCGATATCGCCCACTGTGCCGCCGATCTCGCACAGGATGAAATCATGGTCTTCCTGATCGGCCAGTGCGAACGCCT
This sequence comes from Erythrobacter sp., assembly GCA_013822125.1. Lineage (GTDB taxonomy): Bacteria > Pseudomonadota > Alphaproteobacteria > Sphingomonadales > Sphingomonadaceae > Erythrobacter. Next base: position 23,868 of record PNJY01000007.1, read on the forward strand.
TGATCGCATCGGTGACGTGCGGAATGACCTGCACCGTCGCGCCCAGATAATCGCCTCGGCGCTCCTTGGCTATGATGTCGCGATAGACGCGGCCCGAAGTGATATTGTCGCTCTGCCGCGCAGACACGCCGGTAAAACGTTCGTAATGCCCGAGGTCGAGATCGGTTTCGGCCCCGTCGTCGGTGACATAGACCTCGCCATGCTGATACGGGCTCATCGTGCCCGGATCGACGTTGAGATAGGGGTCGAACTTGCGGATGCGGACCTTGAATCCGCGCGCCTGCAGCAATGCGCCGAGGCTTGCCGCCATGAGACCTTTGCCGAGCGATGAAACCACGCCGCCGGTGATGAAAATGTACCGCGCCATGGGAGTCGGGCCTTAAGCCGTGAAGTGGATTCGAAGCAAGCGGTTTGCGGCCGCTTGAGCGGTGCAATCCACAATCTTGGACTGAAAATCTATTCAGTCACACCGGCAAGCGGATCATCCGGTTGGGCTGGCTCATCGGCCGATGCGGGTTCACCGGCAGGAGCAGGCGACCCGCCCAAGAGGTCCGCCGGAGCGGGCGCCGCTGTACGATCAAGCGTCGTCGAAATCTCGCTGCTGCCGCTGGTTTCCACCGCCACCGCTGCAAGAGTGATGGAAAGCGCTACGAACAGGATCGCCAGCCAACGCGTGGTGCGCGTGAGAAAGTCGGCCGCGCCGCGCGCACCCATCAGCCCGCCGGGGCTGCCCCCAATGCCCAGGCCGCCACCCTCTGAGCGCTGCATGAGGATCACGCCGACCAGTCCGGCAGCCACGATTGTCTGGACAACGGTGAGGAATATGAAGAACGACATCAAGATTTACCCGGTTAAGTTGGGACGCACTTAGGGTCGCGCGCCCGCCCGCACAAGTGCCAATGCGCGAGCCATCAACCCTCGGGCGCGTCGGCCACGGCCAATGCAATGCCCATGAAGCTGTCTGCCGCCAGGCTCGCTCCGCCGACCAACGCCCCGCCCACCTCGGCCGCGGAAAGCAGTTCCCGTGCGTTTTCAGGCTTGACCGAGCCGCCATAGAGGATGCGAACCTCGGCACCTTCCTCCAGTCCGAACAACTCGACCATCAGCCCGCGTATCGCAGTGTGCATCGCGCCGATATCTTCCGGAGTGGCGTTGTTGCCGGTGCCGATTGCCCAGATCGGCTCATAGGCCACGGTCAACCGCTCGGCTGCGTTCTCGATCTGCGGGAGTGAGGCGCGCAGCTGTGCCAGCACAAATGCCTCGGCCCCGCCCTTCTCGCGCGTGGCAGCATCCTCGCCGCAGCACATGATCACACGCATGCCGGCGGCCAGAGCGGCTTCTGCCTTGGCGCGGACCAGTTCGTTGCTCTCATTGTGCCCGGTTCGCCGCTCGCTGTGCCCGAGAATCACGAACTTGGCCCCGGCGTCGGCCAGCATGGTGGCGGAAACATCGCCGGTGTGCGCGCCGTCCTCGCCCGGATGGCAATCCTGCGCGCCCACGCCGATCTGCTCGACCTCGCGGTGGACCGCATGAATCAGGGTAAATGGCGGAGCCAGTGCGACCTCCACCTTCATGTTGCGTTGTGCAGCACGGTCAATCGCGCGCGCTTCGGAAAGCATGGCGCGCGTGCCGTTCATTTTCCAGTTACCGACGATGTAGGGCCGCTGGGCCATACGGGAATTCCTGTCATTCAGATCGAATCTTGGGCACCTATATGGTGCGCCGGGCCGCGTCCGCTAGCCGAGGAAGCGAATACAGTCAAAACCGTTTGTCACCTGTTGCCGCAAGGTCGCAGGCCGGATAAAGCGCCATGCAAGTCGGCATGCTCCCACGCCATCACTCAATCGTTCGAGAACGTCCAGCACCATGATCCAGCTAATCAGATCCCTTTTCAATTCGAAGACGGGCCTCGCCATAACATTCGGTTTCATCGCGTTGATCGCGCTCGCGTTCGGAATCGGCGACGTCGCGGGCACCGGAACCTTCGGCGGGATCGCAGGCGGCGACCGAGTGGCAGTGGTAGGAGACGAAAAGATCGGCAATGCCGAGTTTTCGCGCAGCGTCACCTCGGCGATCGACCAGGTCCGGCAGGACAATCCCACCGTCACGATGCCCGAATTCATCGCGCAGGATGGCCTAGAAGCCGTGTTCGAGCAGCTCGTCGACCGCTACGCACTTGCCGGTTACGCCCGCAAGCACGGGCTTCGGGCGGGTGCCAATCTCGTGAACAGTGAAATTCTCAAGATCCCTGCATTTCGCGGGCCGGACGGCAATTTCAGCCAGGAGGCTTACCAGGCGGCCATAGGCCAGCAGGGTCTGACCGACGCGATGGTAAGACGCGGTTTTGCAGACAGCCTGCTTTCGGACCAGTTGATCCGTCCCGCCGCCACGGGGACTTACCTGCCGCAGAAATTCGCCACCCAGTACACTTCGCTGCTCAAGGAACGCAGATTGGGCGCCGTCGCCTATATTCCGAGCGCCGTGTTCGCACCCGAGCGCGATCCGACCGACAAGGAATTGGGCGCCTTCTATGCCTCCCATCGCGAGAAATATATCCGGCCCGAGCGGCGCGTCATCCGTTATGCCAGTTTCGGCGTCGACAGCCTCGATGAAAGCGTCAAACCGACCGAGGCGGAAATCAAGGCGCGTTATGATCGTGACAAGGCGCAATATGCACCGCAGGAGACCCGCCGTTTCACACAGTTGATTCTACCGACGAAGGACGCGGCCGATGCGCTGCGAAACCGCGCCCAGGCTGGCGTTACGCTGGCTGCTCTGGCGCGCGAGGCAGGCTTCAGCACCAGTGCCATCGGCCCGGTATCCCGCTCTGCCTATGCCGCGCAATCCAACACCGAAGTCGCTTCGGCGGCATTTGCCGCGACGGCGGGCACGATCGCCACTCCAGCGCGCGGCCCGCTTGGCTGGCATCTGGTGCGGGTCGATGCGATCGAGCGCATTCCAGCGCGCAGCCTCGAGCAGGTGTCCAGCCAGATTGCAGAGCAATTGCTGGTCGAGAAACGCGCCGCCGCGCTCGCCGACCTTTCTGCGCGGGTTGAGGAGCAGCTCGACAGCGGCACGTCGCTCACCGAAATGGCGCGCGATCTGGGAGTGGAGGTATCATCCTCGCCCGAGCTGACAGCGGATGGCCGAATCTATGGACAGCCCAATCTCAGCGCCGCTCCGCAGATCATGGCCACGGTGGAAACGGCCTTCCAGATGGAAGAAGGCGAGCCACAGCTTACCGAGATCGTCCGCGGCGCGGATTTCATGATCTTCGAAGTTGGTGACATCGTTCCCGCCGCTGCGGCACCGCTGGCACAGATCAAGCCTCAGGTAACGCTCGAATGGCGCCTTGCCGAAGGCAGTAAGCTGGCGCGTCAGGCGATTGATCGGATTGTCAAACGGATCAAGGCTGGGGAACCGCTGGATCGGGCGCTGGCTGCCGAAAATGGGAAGCTTCCGCCTGTGGACCGGATCAACATGAACCGGGAGGAACTGCTTGCCCAGGGCCAGCGGATTCCGCCGCCGTTAGCGCTGTTTTTCAGCATGGCGCAGGGAACGAGCAAATGGTTGGCTGCGAGGAGCGATCTGGGCTGGTATCTGGTCAACCTGGAAAGAATTTCGACCGAGAAGGTTGCCGCCGATGATCCGCTGATCGCATTGACTCAGGCGCAGATGCGGGCGGCGATCGCCAGCGAGTACCAGGAGCAACTGGTCGCTGCGATGCGCAAGGAGCTGGGCGTTGAACGCAATGACGCCGCGATCGAGGCTGTGCGCAAGCAGCTTCTCGGCGAATCCTGACAGGGGGCGGTGCTGACTGGCCACCTTCCCGAAAATGCCGACAATGCCCTGCGCCAGCTGGCTGCGGGGCGCGCTGCGCTGGTATGGCGCAGGGTCATCGCCGACACGCTAACCCCGGTTGGTGCCGCGGCGCGGCTGATCGAGGAGGGGCGCGGCGATTTCCTGCTCGAATCGGTCGAAGGGGGCGAGGTGCGCGGGCGCTACAGCCTTTTGGGACTCGATCCCGACCTGGTTTTCAGGGCAAGCGGTGCGGCGGCGGAAGTCAATTCGAATTGGCGGCAGGATCGCAACGCCTTTGAGCCTTGCGCGCAGGATAGTCTGGCAGAACTGCGCGCGCTCGCGGCGCGTTGCACGGCCGATGTTCCCGCAGCTTTGCCGCCGGCACTGGCCTGTCTGGTCGGTTATTTCGGTTATGAAACGATCGGCCTGGTCGAAGATCTGCCGCGCGCGCCACAAAGCCCGCTGCAATTGCCCGATATGCTGTTCGTCCGTCCCACCGTTATCCTGGTTTTTGACGGGCTGACCGACGAGCTGTTCTGTATCGCACCGATCTGGGAAGCGGGCGACCCGCAGACAGCGGTCGAACATGCGGGCGAACGTATAGACGACGTGCTGCGCAAGCTGGCCGAGCCGGTTCCATGCGCACCGCGCCTATCCGAAATTCCCGAATTGGCGCTCGAGCCAGTCACTGCGGCGCAGGATTACCGCGACATGGTGCTGCGCGCAAAGGACTACATCACCGCCGGGGACATATTCCAGGTGGTGCTGGCGCAGCGTTTCACCTGTCCCTTCCCGCTGCCTCCGCTGGCGCTTTACAGGGCGCTGCGGCGGGTCAATCCCTCGCCTTTCCTCTATTTCCTCGACCTTCCCGGCTTCGCAGTGGTCGGATCAAGCCCCGAGATTCTGGTGCGCGTGCGCAATCGTGAGGTTACGATCCGCCCGATCGCTGGCACGCGCCCGCGCGGTTCCAGCCCGCAGGAGGACCGCGCCAACCAGGAAAGCCTGCTCACCGATCCCAAGGAACGGGCCGAGCACCTGATGCTGCTCGATCTGGGACGCAACGATGTCGGTCGGGTCAGCGCGCGCGGCAGCGTGCGGGTGACCGACAGCTTCACGGTCGAGCGTTACAGCCACGTGATGCACATCGTCAGCAATGTTGTGGGAGAACTCGCACCCGATTGCGATGCGCTCGACGCGCTGTTTGCTGGCTTCCCGGCCGGCACTGTCAGCGGCGCACCCAAGATTCGCGCCTGCGAGATCATTGCCGAGCTCGAACCAGAGACGCGCGGCGCCTATGCCGGGGGCGTAGGCTATTTCGCGCCCGATGGCTCAGTTGACAGCTGCATCGTACTGCGCACTGCGGTGGTCAAGGACGGTGTGATGCACGTGCAGGCGGGCGCAGGGATCGTTGCCGACAGCGATCCTGAATATGAGCTGCGCGAGTGCCATGCCAAGGCAGGAGCGCTGATCGCCGCTGCGCGCGAGGCGGCGCGCATCGCTGGCGAAGCGGAGTTCGGGCAGTGAAGCGGTTGCTTCCCATCGCGCTGCTTATCCTTGCCGCGTGCAAGCCCGAGCCTGCGGGTGAGCCGGTGATGCGCACCGAAATCGGCAAGCACAGCGAAGAACCCGCGAAGGTTGAAGTTCCGGCTCAAGCCCTGCCCTCGCCCTGCCAGAGCGTCGAATTCGAGCAACAGCGGTTGACCGATTGCGTGGCCGACCCGGCCAGACACAGCATCGCCATGGCCTTGGCGGGCGCGGATGGCGCGCCGTTTCGTTCGCTAAAGACCTATCGCGATAACCTTGGCGACGGGGCCGCAAATATCGCCTTTGTGATGAACGGCGGGATGTTCGACACAGAGGGCAAGCCGGTGGGCTACTACGTCGAGAATGGCGAACGGCTCAAGGAACTCAACCGCAACGAAGGGCCGGGCAATTTCCACATGAAGCCCAATGGGGTGTTTTTCGGCAGCGACGGGAAGTGGCAGGTGCTCAGCGCCGATGCATTCTTCGCCTCGGTCAGCGAGCGCCCGCAATTCGGCACCCAATCGGGGCCGATGCTCCTGATCGATGGCGCGCTCCACCCGGATATCTCCGAAGATGGCCCATCGCGCGCGATCCGCAACGCGGTGGGCGTCGATGCGGACGGCAAGGCGCATTTCGTGATTTCCGCAACACCCGTCTCGTTCGGCCTGGTGGCGCGCTATTTCCGCGATCAGGTGAAGGCGCAGAATGCGCTCTACCTCGACGGCACTGTCTCGGCGCTGTGGAACCCTGTGGCGAAGCGGCTCGACAGCGCTGTGCCACTTGGGCCCTTGATTGTTGTCTCCAACCGGGAGAATGGCGCGCCATGATCCTGGTTATCGACAATTACGACAGCTTCACCTTCAATCTGGTCCATTACCTGATGGAACTGGGGGCGAAAGTGCGGGTAGAGCGCAATGACGCGCTGAGCGCCGCCGAAGCGGTGGCTAGCAATGCCGCAGGGTTCCTGATCTCGCCCGGCCCCTGCACGCCCGATACGGCAGGGATCAGCCTCGATCTCGTGGGGGCCTGCGCCGATGCGGGCAAACCGCTGCTGGGCGTTTGCCTGGGCCATCAGGCTATCGGGCAGCATTTTGGCGGCAAGGTGGTGCGCGGCGGGCTGATGCATGGCAAGACTTCGCCGGTGACGCATGACGGGACCGGCCTGTTCGCCGGGATACCATCGCCCTTCACCGCCACACGCTATCACAGCCTGGTGGTGCAGGATCAGCCAGAGGTACTACTGGTCAACGCCACATCCGATGATGAACATGTCATGGGTTTCCGCCACGCCACGTTGCCGATTCACGGGGTGCAGTTTCACCCTGAAAGCATCGCCACCGAGCACGGCCATGCCATGCTCGCCAATTTCCTGCGGCTCTGCGGCATCGAGCCGGAGGCGCATGCATGAGCACGAGCAGGCTGCCCGATGTCACACATCATCTGAGCGAAGCCGAAGCCGAAGCGGCGTTCGGCTATCTGCTCGATGGCGAACCGAGCGAGGATGAAATCGCCGCCTTCCTCATCGCGCTTTCCGATCGCGGCGAGACGGCTGACGAGATCGCGGGTGCGGCGCGTGCGCTGCGTGCACGCTATATTCCGGTCGCTGGTCCCGCAAATGCAATCGACGTGTGCGGCACCGGCGGGGATGGCCATCATACGCTGAATGTGTCTACCGCGGTTGGGCTGGTGGTCGCAGCCTGCGGTGTGCCGGTCGCCCGCCACGGCAACCGGGCAATCTCCTCGCTTTCGGGCGTTGCCGATACGCTCGAAGTTCTGGGGCTCGACATGGTTGCCGCCGGGCGCACGGCGGAAAAGACGCTGGCGGAAATCGGCATCTGTTTCCTTTTTGCTCCCAACCACCACCCGGCGATGGTGCGCATCCAGCCCATCCGCAAGAAGCTTGCCCGCCGCACAATCTTCAACCTGATGGGGCCACTGTCCAACCCGGCTGGCGTATTGCGTCAGTTGATCGGCATTGCCCGCCCCGGCTATGTCTCGATCTATGGCGACGCGGCAGCGCGGCTTGGAAGTGATCGGACGTTCATCGTATCAGGCGACGAAGGGCTTGACGAACTTAGCCTCGCCGGGGGTAACGAATTGGCCGACGTGACCGGGCATCAGTTCACCATGCGGCGGGTGGATGCGACAATCGCCGGGCTGGAGCACGCGCCACTGGAAGCAATTCACGGCGGAGATCCGGTCCATAACGCAAAGGCGCTCGCTGCATTGCTTGCAGGCGCGCCGGGGGCCTATCGCGAAACCGTAAAGTTCAATACGGCGGCGGCACTGATCGTCGCCGGGAAAACCGAGGATTGGGTCGAAGGCGCGGCCATGGCGGCTGAAGTGCTCGACAATGGTGCGGCGAAGCGGTTGCTGGCCCGCTGGATCGAACTGGCGCGATGAACAAGCTTGAGGAAATCTGCGCCGCCAAGTGCGAAGAAGTAAGGGCACGCAAGGCGCGGCTTTCGCTTGCCGATCTTGCATCGCGCGCGTCCGAACAAACCGCTCCCCGTGGTTTCGAGGCAGCGCTGCGTGCCAAGGCAAGGACCGGCTTTGCGCTGATCGCCGAGATCAAGAAGGCCAGCCCGTCCAAGGGCCTGATCCGGGCGGACTTCCAACCGGCAGAGCACGCCCGCGCCTATCAGTCGGGCGGCGCGGCCTGCCTATCGGTGCTCACCGATGCGCCGTATTTCCAGGGGCACGAGGATTATCTCGTCGCGGCGCGCGCCGCCTGCAATCTGCCCGTGCTGCGCAAGGATTTCATGGTCGATCCCTGGCAGGTGGCCGAAGCGCGCAGCATGGGTGCCGATGCCATCCTGATCATCGTCGCCGCGCTTGACGATGCGTTGATGGCGGAAATCGAGCATGCTGCGAACGAGCTTGGCATGGATGTGCTGGTGGAAGTGCACGGAGAGGTGGAACTTGAGCGCGCCGCGCGGCTCAAATCGCGGCTGATCGGTGTCAACAATCGCGATCTCAGGACGTTCACCACCGACCTTGCCACAACCGAGCGGCTTGCGCCTCTGGCTCCCGAGGGCGCGCAGCTGGTCAGCGAGAGCGGGATCAACTGCCACGCCGATTGCCTGCGGCTTGCAAAAATCGGCGTGCGCGCCTTTCTGGTGGGCGAAAGCTTGATGCGACAGGCCGATATCGAGGCTGCGACGCGCGTGCTGCTCAATGGCTGAGCTGTCCTACTTTGCTCTAAACTGGCATTGGTAAACCATGCCAGCCCACGATCATCCGGAACCGTCATCGAACAAGGCGATCAGGCGCCTCGTTTTCAATCGGCTGAATCTTTACATTTGGACTGTGTTCCAAGTGTTCCAAGTGTTCCCTGCGTGCGACGAACCGAGTATGAAAACGGGCGGGGCAAATGCATGAGCAAACGGCTAACTCACCTGGATGAAAGCGGCGCGGCGCACATGGTCGATGTCGGCGGCAAGGCGGAAACGGTGCGCAAGGCCGTGGCCAGCGGCGTGATCCGCATGAGTGCAAGGGCTCTGGCGGCGATCAAGGCGGGAAATGCGCCCAAGGGCGATGTGCTGGGCACTGCGCGGGTTGCCGGAATCATGGCGGCAAAGCGCACCGCCGAACTCATTCCGCTGTGCCATCCGCTCGCGCTCGATGCCGTGACAGTGGATTTCGAGTTCGTGGAAGACGGGGTTCACGTTACCGCGTCGGCATCGCTTTACGGCAGAACCGGCGTTGAAATGGAAGCCTTGACAGCTACTTCCGTTGCACTCCTCACAATTTACGACATGGCCAAGGCGCTCGACAAGGGCATGGTGATCGGCGAAATCCGCCTGATCGAGAAGCTGGGCGGCAAATCCGGTCACTGGCGCGCAGACGATTGATGGCGATGCTCGGCCTGGAGGAGGCGCAGCAGCGCCTGTTACAGATGGCCTCACGCATGGGCACCGAACAGCTTGCGCCAGAGGCAGCCTTGGGCCGTTATCTGGCGGGGGACCTGGTCGCGCTGCGCACTCAGCCTTCTGCCGATCTGTCCGCGATGGATGGCTACGCCATTTGCGGCAACGGCCCGTGGCGGCTCGTTGGAGAATCGCGCGCTGGCGCGCCCTTTGCCGGATCGCTTTCGACTGGCGAAACGGTGCGCATTTCGACCGGCGCGCATCTCCCGCAGGGGGCCGACCGCATCCTTATCCAGGAAAACGCCGAGGTCGATGGGGCGCTTGTCACTTGCACGCAGGACCTGCCCCGCCCTGCGCAGCATGTACGCGCACGCGGCTTCGACTTTGCCGAGGGCGACGTGCTGCTCGTCGCCGGGACGCAGGTCGGCCCGGCACAGATCGCGCTGGCGCTGAGTGCGGGCCATTCACTGATTGGTGTGGGGCGCGCACCTAGCGTGGCTGTACTCGATAGCGGCGATGAACTTGCCGCCGACCCCGCTAGTTGTCGCGGCGACCAGATCCCCGCCAGTAACGGTGCGATGCTTGCAGCAATGCTCCGCCCCTTCGGCTGCGATGTGACCCGCGTCGGGCCGGTGGCGGACGATTCGGGGGCGCTGACGCAAGCGCTCGAAGCAGTCGGAGGCGCGGATATCCTAGTCACCAGCGGCGGGGCATCGGTGGGTGATCATGACCTCATCCGCCCGGCGCTCGAACGCTGGGGTGCTGGAATCGACTTCTGGAAGGTCGCGATGAAGCCGGGCAAGCCGGTGATGGTCGCGCGGCGCGGCGAGCAGGTGATTCTCGGCCTGCCGGGCAATCCGGTATCGTGCTTCGTCACCGCAACGCTGTTCCTGCTCCCGCTGATCCGTGCCAGCATGGGCGCGAGCCGGCCCCTGCCCGCTCGCTTCATGGTGCGGTTGGGCAACTCGCTGCCTGCAACCGGATCGCGGTATGAGTTTCCGCGCGGTGTGTGGGACGGCGACGAGGTCACGCTCGCCGGTTCGCAGGATTCGAGCGCGCTGAGATCGCTCGCCTTGGCCAATTGCCTGATCGACCGCCCATCGCACTCGGATGAGGCCGAAGCGGGAACATCTGTTCCGGTGATACTGCTCTGAAAATGGCGGAATTGCTTGACTCGGCGAATCGAGTTGCCTACTTGTTCCGCATTCGTTCACACCTGAAGTGAACATTTGCATGACGGCCGTGGCGATTGATGGCTGGAGGAGGTCCCTGCAATGCTGACAGCCAAACAGCACGAACTGATCCGCTTCATTCAGCGCAAGCTGGAGGAAACGGGCATTTCGCCCTCTTTCGAGGAAATGAAGGAGGCGCTCGACCTCAAGAGCAAGTCCGGCGTGCACCGGCTGATTTCCGCACTGGAAGAGCGCGGGTTCATCCGCCGCCTGCCCAATCGCGCGCGCGCGCTCGAAGTCATCAAGCAGCCTGAGAACGTGACGCCCACCGCGCGCTCGCGAGCGGTGAATGATGTTCTGACCCGCGCCACCGGTTCCGCGCCGTCGCCGCGTGCTGCGGCCAACGACGTTATTGATATTCCGCTCCATGGCCGGATCGCGGCGGGCGCCCCGATCGAAGCGTTGGAGGGACAGACCAGCCTCCCCGTTCCCGCGGCGCTGCTTGGCCCGGGCGAGCACTATGCGCTTGAGGTTTCGGGCGATTCGATGGTCGAAGCGGGCATTTTCGATGGCGATTATGCGCTGGTGCGCCGTACCGATACCGCTCGCGACGGCGAAATCGTGGTGGCCCTCGTCCGCGGCGAGGAAGCGACGCTCAAATATCTGCGTCGCGAAAACGGCAGGATCAGGCTCGATCCCGCCAACGGAGCCTATGAACCGCAGATCTACGCTCCGCATGAGGTGGTGGTTCAGGGCAAGCTCGCCGGGCTGCTGCGCCGGTATCACTGACGGACGGACCGTTCAGTGCTGTGACGTACGCCACCAGCCATGCTCACCCTGGCTGCTGGCCACGCTGTCGATCCACTCGTCCTGAAGATAGAGCGCCAGCCCGCCGGCCTGACCGAGCAACCTGCCATCGGCCTTGAGCCAGTGCGGCCTGCAAGAAGCAGGTAGCCAGCGAGGCGCGATTACGATGTCAACCTGCTCGCAAGCTGCGGCTAGTGCTCGCTCTTCAACCAGTTCACGGCTTCGGGCCATCAACAGCGTCCAGATCCGCTCGCCACGCTCGATGGTGAGCACGCAGAAATCGCGGCTGCACCTCGCGCCTGGCCATTCGGCAAGGGCAATCGGTTCGCTCTCGACCCCAGCCAGCTCCATCAGGTTGCCTGCGGCGTAAGAGGATCGGCCTTGGCGCAGGCTCAGCAACCGTCCATCACCGGTGGTTACGCCGACCTGCTGCCCGTCGCGCGAGATCAGCACATCGGGGACCGGGGTGAACATGAGTGAGAGGGTTGCAATCGCCACCGGAACCAGCCCCCAGATGCGATGACGCCCGCTCCACAGCGCGAACCATAGCCCGCCCGCAACGAAGAGTGCGAAAGTGCCAACTCCCATCTGCGGCATCAACTTGACCGCGCCCGGCTGCGACGAGAACAGATGCGCCAGCGTCAGGAGCAGGTCCAGCGCCCGCTCAACCAGCCACCAGACCGGCGCACCGAGACTGAAAATGTCGAGCACCAGCGCCAGAGCGATCAGCGGCATGGCGACAAATGTCACCAGCGGGATCGCCACGACATTGGCCAACGCGCCGTAAACCCCCGCCCGATGGAAATGGAACAGAACAATGGGCATCAACGTGAGCTCGATCACCACGCCGGTGAGCAGCAGCATCAATCCGCGCCGCGCAAATACAGCAAGGCGGCCCTGCTCGCGCGGTGCAAGGAAGGCGCGCACTCTGCTCGACGTATGCAAGGTCACGATTGCCAGCACCGCGGCAAAGCTCATCTGGAAGCTCGGCCCCATCAGCGATTCGGGCCACAGCAGCAGAACGAAGAAGCCCGCCACCGCCACCATCCTGAGCGATAGCGCATCGCGGCCCAGCGCCAGCGCGATCAGCACCAGGATCGCGGCGGCACAGCTGCGCACTGTAGGCACCTCAGCGCCCGTGAGCAGTGTATATCCGATCCCTGCCAATGCTCCACACGAGGCTGCAACGACCGGCAGGCGCACGCGCAGTGCCAGCCAGGGCCACAGCGCCAGCAGCTTGATCGCCAGCAGCCACGCCGCCGCAACCACCGCGCTTACATGCAATCCGCTGATCGACAACAGGTGCGTCAGGCCCGAATCGCGCATTGCCGCCTCGTCCGCCTCGCTGATCCCGCCGCGATCCCCGCTGGCAAACGCCGCGGCAATCGCCCCTGCAGACCCATCGACTCGCTCGCGGACATGCCCGGCGAGCGCGCGCTGCACCGCTGATATCCGCGTTTCCTCAGGGGCCGCTTCGACAATCTCGATCTGGCCCAGCGCGCTCCCCGTTGCCGCCAAACCCTGGAACCATGCCACGCGGGCAAAATCGTATGATCCGGGCAGCATCGGCGGGGCAGGAGGCATCAGCCTCACCCGCAGGCGCAGCACCGCTCCTTCCGCCATTGCCGGGGTCGCTGCGTCAATCGGAACATTGATCCGGTACTTGCGCGCAATCCCCGCCGAGGCATCGCGCACCGCCAGCGTCAGGCGGACCCGGCCCTGCGCGCTCTGGTCCTGACGTTCCAGCACATGCCCCTGAATCAGTTCGATTCTCGGACGCTCTATCGGCTCGGCCCCGACAACGCCCGATCGCGTCCAGATGACCAGAATTCCCGCTGCAAAGGCCAGCGCCGCCATCGTCACCGCGCGGCGCAGGTGGGCAAGGTCCCCAACCTCGCCCTGCATCGGGACCAGCGAGCCCAATGCCGCGATCAGGGCCAGGGCGATCGCTGCGCTCCATTGCCAAGGCGTATCGAGCAGGAACCAGCTGGCGATACCCGCCGCGAACACGATCACCGTCCATGGGCCGCGGTCAAATGCCGCCTCGCCCAGCATTCGATCGATCCGCACGGCAATGCTGGACAAGTGCCGCAGACTGCGCCAATTGCGCTGCACTGCAACATCATCAAACGCGGGCACATCGCCCATCGGGACCCTTGGCGTTTCGCTGATCGCCATCAGGTCGTTGGAAAGGAAACAAAGGCTTATGGCAAGCGAAACCGGCCTTGCGACCGGCCAAATCGTCACCCGCTTTGCCCCCTCGCCCACCGGTTTCCTCCATATCGGCGGCGCGCGCACCGCGCTGTTTAACTGGCTCTATGCCCGCCATCATGGCGGCAAGGTACTACTGCGGATCGAGGATACCGATCTCAAGCGATCGACCACCGAGGCGATCGACGCGATTCTTGACGGGCTGAACTGGCTCGGGCTCGATTTCGACGAGGCTCCGGTGTTCCAGTCCGAACGCGGCTCTCGCCACGTCGAGGTTGCCGAAAGGCTGCTCGAACACGGCCATGCCTACAAGTGTTTTGCCACCCAGGAAGAGCTGGAGGAAATGCGCGCGGCACAGCGCGCCGCCAGGCAGCCGATCCGCTACGACGGGCGCTGGCGCCACCGCGATCCCTCCGAAGCACCGCCGAGGGCACCCTTCGTGGTCCGGCTGAAGACCCCGATAGATGGTGAAACGACGATCGCCGATAGAGTGCAGGGCGATGTGACTGTTCGCAACGAGGAACTGGACGATTACATCATCTTGCGCGCCGACGGCACGCCCACCTATATGCTCGCGGTGGTGGTCGACGATCACGACATGGGCGTGACCCATGTGATCCGCGGCGACGATCATCTCAACAATGCCTTCCGGCAACTGCCGATCTATCGCGCGATGCAGGCCATCGAAGGAGGCTGGGATGAGCCCGTCTATGCGCACATCCCGCTGATCCACGGCCAGGACGGGGCCAAGCTGTCGAAGCGCCATGGCGCCACAGGGGTCGATGCCTATCGTGACGAATTGGGCATCCTGCCCGAAGCGCTGTTCAACTATCTGCTGCGGCTAGGTTGGGGCCACGGCGACCAGGAAGTATTCACCCGCGACCAAGCAGTTGCGGCATTCGACCTCGACGCAGTAGGAAAGAGCCCCTCGCGCTTCGATCTGAAGAAACTCGAACACCTCAACGGCCATTACATCCGCGAAGCCGACGATGCGCGATTGGCAAGCCTTATCGCGCCCAGGATTCCGGGTGAGGTTGACCTTGCGCTGCTCACGCGCGCAATGCCGGTGCTTAAAGTGCGTGCCAGCAACCTCAATGAACTGGTTGAAAGTGCGTCTTTTCTATTCGCTACGCGTCCGCTTGCGATGAGCGAAAAGGCCGCCGCGCTGCTTGACGATGGGTCTCGCCGGTTGCTGGCGGTCATTTCGTCCCGTCTTGCGGCGCAAAAGCACTGGACAATCGAGGCGCTCGAAGCCACTACCAAGGCGATCGCCGCAGAGTTCGAACTGGGTCTCGGCAAGCTCGCGCAGCCCATGCGGGCGGCGCTGACCGGGTCGACCACTTCGCCTGGTATTTTCGATGTTCTGGTCCTTCTGGGGCGAGAGGAAGCGTTGGCGCGTATAGACGCGCAGGCCGTCGCGGCGGATTGAACGCGAAAGAGGAATTTGAAGGAGATACGCTTTGACGGATAAGCACGCGAAGCTCGAACTGGGTGGGCAGACCTATGAATTTCCGGTGCTGGAAGGCAGCACGGGCCCGGACGTTGTCGATATCCGCAAGCTCTACGGCCTGACCGGCGCATTCACATTCGATCCGGGCTACAAGTCGACCGCCAGCTGCGAAAGTGCCCTTACCTATATCGATGGCGACGAAGGCGTGCTGCTCCATCGCGGATACCCGATCGGCCAGCTGGCCGAACATTCGAGCTTCATGGAAGTGTCCTATCTGCTGCTCAATGGCGAACTGCCGAGCAAGGCGGTGCTAGACGAGTTCGAATTCACCATCACCCGGCACACCATGCTGCACGAGCAACTGCTCCAGTTCTATCGCGGCTTCCGCCGCGACGCGCACCCGATGGCGATCATGTGCGGTGTGGTTGGCGCACTGTCGGCATTCTATCATGACAGCACCGACATTTCCGACCCGCACCAGCGCAAGATTGCCAGCCACCGCCTGATCGCCAAGATGCCCACCATCGCCGCCATGGCGTACAAGTATTCGGTCGGCCAACCGTTCATCTACCCGGACAATCGCCTGTCATACACCGGCAATTTCCTCAAGATGACCTTTGGCGTTCCGGCCGAGGAATATGAAGTGATCCCGGCGGTCGAGCGGGCGATGGACCGCATCTTCATCCTTCATGCCGATCACGAGCAGAACGCATCGACTTCGACGGTGAGGCTGGCCGGCTCGTCGGGCGCCAATCCCTTTGCATGCATCGCCGCAGGGATCGCCTGTCTGTGGGGTCCGGCGCATGGCGGAGCAAACGAGGCCGCGCTCAACATGCTGCGCGAAATCGGCACGCCCGACCGGATCGGTCATTATATCGACCGCGCCAAGGACAAGAACGATCCATTCCGACTGATGGGCTTCGGCCACCGCGTCTACAAGAACTATGACCCGCG
This sequence comes from Erythrobacter sp., assembly GCA_013822125.1. Lineage (GTDB taxonomy): Bacteria > Pseudomonadota > Alphaproteobacteria > Sphingomonadales > Sphingomonadaceae > Erythrobacter. The sequence continues at coordinate 39,656 of PNJY01000007.1, forward strand.
CGCGACCGTGATGCAGAAGACCGTGCGCGAGGTTTTCGAGGCGCTCAACGTCACGGACCCGATTTTCGAAACCGCTCTGCGGCTCGAGGAAATCGCGCTCAGCGATCCGTACTTCGCCGAGAAGAAGCTGTTCCCCAATGTCGATTTCTATTCGGGCATCATCCTGTCGGCGATCGGTTTCCCCACAACCATGTTCACCGCGCTGTTCGCGCTGGCCCGAACGGTGGGCTGGGTGGCGCAGTGGAACGAGATGATCTCCGATCCAGGGCAGGTCATCGGCCGCCCGCGCCAGCTTTACACCGGCCCGACCGAACGCGACTACATCCCGGTTGAGCAGCGATAGCGCACGGGCGCTTCGTCAAGCTTCGGGCAGGATCAGAGTGAAACGGGCGCCCTCGCCCTGCGCACTGGCGATCTCCAGCTTGCCGCCCATGGCATCGGCGAGCCGCTGCGAAATGTAGAGGCCAAGGCCCGATCCGCCGTCGCCCTCGCGCCCGAGCCGCTCGAACTTCTTGAAAATGCGCTCCTGCTGGTCGGGGGTGAGGCCCGGCCCTTGATCGGCCACGCTTACGCACGGCCGGTTGGCGATGCCCCTGCCCACAGACATTGCGATCGTGCTTTCGGCAGGAGAGTAGGCGATCGCATTGCCCAGCAGATTGAGCAGGATCTGAAGCACCCGGCGATACTCGCCAGTGGCAATTGCCTGTTCGGAGGCTTCGGGAACCAGGATGGCGATCCCCTTGTCGCGCGCCTTGCCGCTCATGATCCCGGCTGCGCGCCGTGCAGCATCGGCCAGGTCGATCCGCTCCTTTGCGGTCTGGAAATCGGCAGCCTCGACCAGTTCGAGATCCCCCAGATCGTCCAACAGGCTCATCAGGTGCTGTCCGGCCGAGGAAATGTCGGCGGCATAATCGCTGTATTCCTGACGTAGTGGCCCGGCGAGCCGCGTGCGGATGGTTTCGGCATTGGCGATGATCCGCGCGATCGGCTCGCGCAGTGCCGGAGTCAGCGCATCGCCGATCAGACTGGGGCGATCTTCGCCTTCACCCTTTCCCTGCCCGTCACTGCCTTCAGGGAGCGGATGATCGGCGATAAGCAGAAGCTCGAAAGCTTGCGGACCCGAGACCGGGCCCAACGGCAGCAAACGCACGCGCCAGTTGCGCTGCGAACCGGCGATTTTGCACACACACCCATCGATCAGGCGCCAATGCAGGGGCTGCTCGTGCGCGATACCTGCCAGCTCGACCAATCCGGCCCAACTGGGTGCAGGGCGCTGGCGCATTCGCGTAACCAGTTCCTGCAGGTCGATCGCCTCACTATCGACCGTCTGCACCCGTTGCTCACTGTCAAGCCGGGCGACCAGCTCGGCCGTACTGCGGTCAACTTCATCGAGCCTTGCCGTTACTTCCCCCTGATCGACCGTGGAGGCACCGGTTCTGCGCCAATTCTCGACCAGCATCTCGCAGCCGCCGCCATCCTCGCCCGCAAGCGGAGTGATCCGCACAAATCCGGTTACCTGGTCCTCGCCATCGAAGGCGGTGAATTCACGCGCCAGACGCAGGCCCATCAGCCTGCTCTGCCGGACCAGCTCGAAAAGTTCGGGAACAGCCAGTGTCCCTGAAACCACACCGCCGCACCGCTCATGCAATTCGGCGAGGGGCGCGTCGGCGCTGACCAAACGATCCTCATCGTCGGTCAACCCCCGTGCTGCCAGCATTGCCTCGCCCGATGCCATGGTCTCACCCTTGCCGATCAACGGAGGAGCTGCCCAGAAGGTCCAGCGCCTGAGTTTCGGTGAGCTGCGCAAATCCATCCGGAAGGCTGACATTGGCGTGCAACACCATGATCTGCCGCGTGACATCGTCGGCATCCAGTCCCGCTGCGCGCAGGGTGAGCGCGAGCCGGGCAACCTGCCGCTCGTGACAGGCGAGCACGGCCAGCTCGCGCGGCCGCCGCGTTGCGCTGGCCATGATCGAGGCAAACAGCGCGAATCCCGCGTGCTCCAGCGCCAGCATCGCCTTGGCATCGCCGTTCAAGGTGGCTGTCAACCGCGAAAGCAGGCCTGGTCTGCTCGCCCCCTCGTCGTATCCCTTGCGAAGTCGCGCTTCGGTCCTGAACAGGACCTCGGGCCCGTCCGACCGGGCAAAGTTACTCCATATCTGCAGTGCTTCGTGGAACAGGTCGGCGGTAAGATCGACCAGCGGCAGGTTCATGCGTCGGTGCGACTGCATGAACCTGGCCTGCGAGGCCATTGCGGTCATCGCCAGTTCTGAGGTCGCTTCATCGCTCGAGGAAATGAGTTCCTGCATCAGCGGCGAGAGCACGGGATCAATGCCAGCCTGCTGCTCCAGTTGGCGTGCGATCAGCCCCTCCATCGCCAGCGCGTAGCAATGGCTCAGCAAGGTCGAGCTGTTTGCAAGCTTTCCCGCCAGTGCGTCGATCCGCAGGTCCGTTCCAGCAGGCCCCAGCCTCGCGCCCGTCGCCTGCGCCTGTGCCGCCAGTAGCTGGCGCGCAATGTCGGCAAGCATTCCGCGCATCCGCGCCACAAGATCATCGCTGACCAGGGATTGGCCGGGAGTGGCAAGCAGATGTCCCAGCACCGGCGCGACCGAGGCCAAGGCACGATCGCCCAGCGCCAGCTCCTGACGCATTACCGCCTCAACATCGTTGCCCTGTGGCGCAGCCTTCATGACAGCCCTGTTCATCGCGGGAGCATAGCGCGGCTATGGTTAAGCCCGCGTTAGCCCCGGTCGATAGGCAAAAACGAGACAATAGGCGAGCGCCATCAGGGCGAGTGCCTGCAACGTCGGAGCAAGTGCATGCAGCCAGCTTGCAGCCGCCAGGATTGCGGCAAACAGCGTCCGGTCCTGCCACAAGGGTGCAATCGAGCTCGGCCCGACGCGTTCGGCCAGTCGCCAGAGCCCGACGATCAGGAAGCCAAGCGAGACTTGCGCCGGCGGCAGACCGCCACCCCAAGGCCCGACCATGATCAGGATGGCCGAAGCATCGAGCAACAATTTGAACAGGAACACGATATTGCGCGAGGGCACCGCGCCCAACAAACGCGCCCTGAGCCCACCCAATCCGATCGCAAGCGAGGCCATGAGCGCGGCCAGCGCCAGTGCGACAAAAGCCTCTGCAGTGCGCGAGTAGTAGGCAAGCGCGATCGCGCCTGCGATCAGCCCCAGGCTTGATCCGGACGAAGCATTTGGACCATGGACGAGTGCCCCAGGAGCCAATCGCCGCGCCAGCCTTTGTGCCGAGGCATCGAAGGGTCCAAACCAGGAAATATCGTTCGTGCTGCGATCAAGCAGCGCCGCCTCGCGCAATTCGATCTGCCTGGCGTTGGTAGCAAGCATCAATGTGCCATCCGCCAGCCATTCGGGAGGCATATTGACCAGGGGAGTTCCCGCTTGCAGGGCCAGCCTTAGCAGCAGCGACACCGTATCGCTGTCGGGCGGCATCTCGGCCAGACCCTCGGCAATCCTGCCCCGCGCAACCAGCAACCCGCCCCAGGCATGGGTGGCGTCGACACGCTCGAACCCTACGGCGATTCCAGCCTCGGCCGGGACTACTGCCACACCGCGCCGCTCGTTTAGCACGCCGCGTTGCGCCTCCCGGTCGAGGATTACACCACCGGCGATCACCACCAGATCCTGATCTGCCGTAACCAGCCCAGCCAGTTGGCGCGGCCCGCCGATCGCCTGAAAATCAAGACCGAAGGCCTCCACCCGTTCGCGAAAGTGCTCAAGCTGCGGCGACGGCCCGTCGGCAAGGCAAATAACGCGATCACAGCCCAGGTCGCGCGCCAGATCGAGCTGCCATTCGATGATCGGTCGCCCACCCATTGTGCACCAGGCGCGCGGATCGCCCTCCCCGCCGGACTCATCCGGCTCGCAGCGTTCAATTGTCGAAAGCAATGCCGTGCGCACCGTGCAATCCCCCTCTTTCGACGGGGTTTAGGCTGCACCGAACCTTTGTGCCAAGTGTCTTGTGATCAGTTCCCTGACAGCTTCTGGATGGCTCCGTCGATCTGCCTCAGGATTGCCGGATCGCCCGGGACGCCGTCCAACGCCTGCTGCGCCAACTGCATCAGATCTTCAACGTGAAAGCTTGCCGCGAGCCCTTTCAGTCGCATGGCTGCCACCGACCAGTTGCCATCACAGCGCGAGCGCCGCAGGAGATCGAGCTGCCGCCGCGCGCTCTCGACAAAGGTCGCGCGCAGCTCCGCGATCAGCGCCGCGTCGTCGCCCGCAGCCGCCGCGATTGTCGCGTCAAGTGCCCCACTTTCGAATGCCATGTGCAAATCCATACCGCAAACAGGGTTAAGCAGGGTTTAACCTGCCCGCACTTTGGGCTAGATTCCGCAAATGTCAGGCGGAAAACATATCCGGGCCGTAGGCCAGGAAGATGCGAAGCACGCTTCGCCGGGTGTTGAATCAGGGACCGGGGCCAATCGCGAGCCCGAGGATCTGCCGGTTCAGGAGCAATGGGAAGAGCCCGAGGAATCGGAATCCACCGCGCGGTTTGGTTGGGTCGCCCCTGTTCTGGCCACTTTGGCTGCTGTTGCATGGACGGGTTTTTTCGGCTGGACCTATCGTGAGGATATTCTTGCGGGTGGAACGCCTCGCCAGTGGATCGACTGGGCGATTGACTGGTCGATCCCTGTTCTACTGATCGTCAGCCTGTGGCTACTCGCCATGCGCAACAGCCGCCGCGAATCGGCGCGCTTCGCCAATTCTGCTGGAATGCTTGCGCGCGAATCTGCCAACCTTGAAACCCGGCTTACGATCGTCAATCGCGAACTCAGTCTGGCGCGCGAGTTCCTTGCCAGCCAGGCTCGCGGTCTCGAATCGCTGGGCCGCGTGGCTGCCGAACGACTGGCTGCCAATGCAAGTCAGCTACAGGATCTGATCCAGAACAATGGCGCTCAGCTGGATGCGATCGCCGGCGTCAGCACCACTGCGCTGACCAATATGGAAAAACTGCGCGACGACCTGCCGGTGATCGCCAATTCGGCGCGCGACGTTTCCAACCAGATCGGCAATGCCGGCCGCACCGCGCACGAACAGCTTGACCGGTTGATCGCAGGCTTTGATCGGCTCAACCACTTCGGCCTTGCCAGCGAGCGCCAGGTCGGTTCTCTGACCGGCACGCTCGAAAGCACTATCGGCACCTTCGAGGAGCAGATTGCCCGGTTTGGCGAGCTGGCCGAGGCACGGTTCGAGGCGCTCAGGCATGAGAGCGAGACCTTCCGCACGACGCTCGACGTCCGCGAGGTCGAAGCATTGGCGGCAGTGCGTAGCCGCGCAGACGAATTACGCAATGGGATCCAAGCATTGCGCGAGACTCTTGCGAAGCAGGAAGACGAATGCGTTGCCGCTTTCGGCTCGCGCCTCGATACGCTCAAGGGCGAAAGCGAGACGCTGGCCGCGACGCTGCGCCAGAACGAGGAGGAAGCCTTTGCCGGGATGCGACAGGCAAAGGAACGGCTATATGAGGAGATTGCCGAGGTTGTCGCCAGGCTCGATGCGATCGATCAGCAGGTGGTCGCTTCGGCACGCACACGGCTTGCGGCACTGATCGAAGAAGCCGGACGGCTCGACGAGCAGATGGCGCGGATCGACGATTCCGCGACGCGCCGCAGTGCCGAACAGGCAACCCGCACTTCCGAGCTGGCCCAGCAGGGAGAGGCGATTGCGGCACGCATCGAAGAACTCAACAGCCTGTTCGAAACCATTTCTGCCGGAGCGGAAGGCTCGCGCCAGCAGCTCGATCAGGGGATCGCGGTATTCTCGCAGAATATCGCTGCCAACATGGCTAAACTGCACGAAACCGAAACTGCACTGGCTTCGCTGACCGATTCGAGTGTGCGACTGCTTGAAATCCTGCAGTCTGGCGCCCGCCAGAGCCGCGAGGACCTGCCGCGCGCGATCGAAGATGCGGTAGAAAGCCTTGCCGCGGTCGAACAGCGCGCCATCGCACTCGGCGAAAGGATGGATGAGACGGGCAAGCGTGGTGAGGCCCTGTCCAACTATGTCATCGCCACAAGCGGCGGCCTCGAAAGCGCGGGCAGCGCGATCGATACGATTTTTGCGCGGTTCACCGACAATAGCGACGCCAGTCGGCAAACGCTTGGTGATTTGCGCGATTTGCTCGCCCAGCTTGAGCAACGCAGCGCGGTATTGAGCGAGCGGACTCGCGAACAGCTGACGTCGGCAATCAGCCAGCTCGACGAGGCGACGCGTAACGCGTTTGCAAATCTCGAAACCGCCAATGAAGCGCAACTTGCCAAAGCAGCGCAGCACGTCGGCGAGCGCGCCGCAGAGGCGATTGACCGCGCCCTGGTGGCGGGCAGCGCCGAGGCCATTGCAACTCTGGAACACGCCGCCGAGAATGCCTCGACCGTCGGACGCGAGGCCGCGCTGCAACTGCGCGACCAGCTGGCCAAGGTCAACGAACTGGCCGTCAATATCGAGAAGCGCGTCGAGCGCGCCCGCGAATTGGCGCGCGAGCAGACCGACAATGATTTTGCGCGGCGGATGGCGCTGATCACCGAAAGTCTCAATTCCAACGCGATCGACCTCACGCGCATTCTTTCATCCGAGGTTTCGGACACCGCCTGGAATGCCTATCTCAAGGGTGATCGGGGGATATTCACCCGCCGCGCTGTGCGCTTGCTCGACGCCAGCGAAATGCGCGAAATCAGCGCACAGTATCAGCAGGATGAACAGTTCCGCGATCATGTGAACCACTACGTCCACGATTTCGAGTTCATGCTGCGCTCTTTGCTGTCGACGCGCGACGGCAATGTGCTGGGTGTGACTGTTCTCAGTTCAGATGTGGGCAAGCTCTACGTCGCTCTGGCACAGGCGATCGACCGGCTGAGGAGCTGACCTCAGGCCATTTCTGCCAATTCCTCGCGGGTCCAGCGCGGCGTGATATATTTGGGGCAGTTCCAGTCAAAGCCGCGCAAGTGGAAGATCATCGACCGTTCGACCCGGTCCATCGCCGCAGGCTCGACCAGCTGCTCGCGCACGGCAAAGTCCCGGTCGGCGATCTCGATCTCGGCAAACAGTTTTAGTCGTCTGCGCCCAGGATAATCCATGAAGAACAGCGAAGCCCGCGGACTGGTGGCTGAATTGCCCAACGTCACATACTGACGATTTCCGCTCATGTCCGCGATTGCGAAGCTGGACGCGGAGAGCAGCTTGACGAAGCCTTTCGGTCCGCCGCGATGCTGGACATAGGGCCAGCCATCTGCGGTCACCGTGGCGAGGTAGAAACTGTCACGCCCGGCAATGAACTCGCGCTCCCTTGGGCCCAAATCAACCTGATCGCCCATGCGTGCGCGCATCCGCTCATATGCCTCGAAGCTGCCCGCCTCCGTTTGCTGGCGCAGGGCCGCAGGGCTGAACGCGATATCGAAGAAATTGCTCATTCGCCCTCTCCCAGCAAGGAGGAGCGGATCATTTCGAGCGCTTCATCAAACAGCGAAGAATCGCCGGTTCCACGCACCATGACCAGCGAGCCCTGGAGGAGCATCACCGCTCGCCGCGCCGCCATGCGCGCTTGCCCCTCGCCCTGTCCGGCATCGCGCGCGACGCGGGCGAAGCTGCGCGTCAGCCGATCGAACATGGTGGTGATCATCGGGGTGAAGGCATTGCTGGCGATATGCCCCGCCGCCAGCATGTTGAGCAGGCACGCCTGCTTGCCGCCCGCGTAAAAGCGCTTCAGCGCATCGAGTGCCTGTGCAACCCGGCGTTCCGGCGGCCCCTCGCCTTCGAGCACATGCAGAACCTGCACATCAAGCGAATCGGCAGCCGATTGCAGCACCGCCTGCGCCATCTCCTCCTTGCCGCCCGGGAAGCGGTGGTAAAGGCTGGCCTTCTTGAGCCCTGCGGCATCCGCCAGCAACGAGAGCGATGCAGCTTCATAGCCGACCTCGCGGAAGGTCGTGGTCAGTCTGGCGAGCAGTTCATCATCATCGATTGCCTGGGCGCGTCCCATGTCAAATTCCTTTTCCGAATGATCGGTAAAATATCATTGACATGTGTTACGTCAAGCCATAATCGACGTTTTACCGATCGTTCGGTTATTATTATAAGGAAGCTCCCATGACCAAAACCGCAATTGTTGTGCTCGCCGATATCCAGGGCGAAGAATCGCTTGGCCGCGTGTTCAACGCCATGTTCCTCGCCTATGAAATGAATGAAAACGGGCAGAATGCCACACTCATTTTCCAGGGTGCAGGCGTGCGTTGGCCGGCGGAACTGAGCAAGCCCGGCCATCCCGGCCACGATCTTTATCAGGCGGTGTTGCCGATTGTGCGCGGCGCATGCGGCGGCTGTGCCGATGTGTTCGGTGCGACCGAAAGCCTCGCCAACACCGGCCTCGAACTGATCCGCGAGCGCGAAATTCCCGGCGTTGGCGGCATCATCGACCTGTCGCAATACACCCGCGATGGCAGTCAGCTCATCACGTTCTGAATGTTGCAGAGGGGTGAGGCATTGCTCACCCCTCACACTCCCGCATGATAGAAATCGTAGATCTTTCGCGCGACCGTGGCGCTGACTCCCGGCGCGCGCATCAAGTCCTCATAAGCAGCGGCGCGCACCTTGCCCGCGGTGCCGAAATGCAGCAGCAGTGCGCGCTTGCGCGCCGGGCCGATGCCGGGGATTTCGTCAAGCGGTGAAGCCGAAATCGCCCGGCTGCGCTTCGCCCGATGCGCGCCGATGGCAAATCGGTGAACCTCGTCGCGCAGGTTCTGCAGATGGAACAGCACGGGCGAATTGGTTGGCAGCGTCTTTTCGCGCCCGTCGGGGAAATGGAACACCTCGCGTCCCTCGCGCCCGTGATGCGGCCCTTTGGCGATGGCGATCAAGGGCACGTCCTCGATTCCCAGCTCCTCCAGCGCGTCGCGCACCGCGCTCATCTGACCCTTGCCGCCATCAATCAGCACCAGATCGGGCCAGGCGCTGCCGTGGTCACGAGTACCCACCCCGCTGCGACTATCCTCACCTTCGGGCTCGGCAAGTCTCGCTCCCCTCCCGCGTGCGGGAGGGGTTGGAGGTGGGTCTGAACCTTCGCTGCTGACGGCCAGATCACGGAACCTCCGCCGCATGACCTCGCGCATCATGCCGAAGTCGTCATCGGTCTGCGCTTCGCGGATATTGAATTTGCGGTACTGGTTCTTGCGGAAACCCTCCGGTCCGGCAACCACCATGGCGCCGACCGCCTTGGTGCCCTGGATATGGCTGTTATCGTAGATCTCGATCCGGTCGGGCGGCGCATCGAGTTCGAGGAATTCGGCCAGTTCGCGCAGCACCTTCGCCTTGGAACCGCTTTCGGCCATGCGCCGATCGAGCGCCTCGGTAGCGTTGCGCTGCGCCTGTTCCATCAGTTTGCGCCGTTCGCCGCGCTGCGGGACCGAAAGCGCGACCTTGCGCCCCGCCAGAGTTCCCAGCGCCTCTGCAATCAGTTCGCTCTCAGGCAAATCGCGGTCGACCAACACCGTTGGCGGCGGCGGAACCTCCTCATAGAATTGCAGCAGCACATCGGCCAGTACCTGCGCTTCATCCAGTTCCCTGGTATGCGCTGGGAAGAAGGCTCGGTGGCCCCAGTTTTGCCCGCCACGGATAAAAAAGGCCTGGATACCTACCTGCCCGCCCTTCGCTGCCAGCGCGAACACATCGGCATTGCCGACACCTGCCGCGTTTATCGCCTGCGAACCCTGGATAAAGGTCGCCGCGCGCAACCGATCGCGCAGGATCGCGGCGCTCTCGAAATCGAGCGACTCGGCCGCATACTGCATCTGTTGTTCGAGCTCGTGCTGCACCTGCCCCGACTTGCCGGTGAGGAACGCCTTCGCCTGATCGACCAGCTTCTCATAGCCCTGCTTGTCGACCCGCCCCACGCACGGCGCGCTGCACCGCTTGATCTGGTAGAGCAGACACGGCCGGTCACGCCGGGCCATGAAGCTGTCGGTACAGCTCCTGAGCAGGAACAATTTCTGCAGCGCGTTGATCGTGGTGTTGACGCTGCCCGCGCTGGCGAAGGGTCCATAATAATCACCCTTGGCCTTGCGCGCGCCACGATGTTTCATGATCCGCGGAAAATCGTGATCAGCGCGCAGCAGAATGAACGGGAAGCTCTTGTCATCACGCAAGTGAACGTTGAACGGCGGGCGGAAGCGTTTGACCAGCTGCGCCTCAAGCAGCAGCGCCTCGGCTTCCGAATTGGTGGTGACGATCTCCATGCTGCGCGTCTGGCTGACCATACGCTGCAACCGGCCGGTCAGCCCCTGCACCTGCGTGTAGTTCGCCACCCGGTTCTTCAGAGCGCGCGCCTTGCCGACATAGAGCACATCGCCGCGCGCATCGAGCATCCGATAAACCCCGGGGATGGGCCTCAGCGTCTTCACCGTGGCGCGAATCGCCGCAATCCCCGCTGCCAGATCGGGCTGCGCGCTGGCCACGGTATAAGTCGCACGCTCCTCGTGAAAACGCTCGGCGCCCCGCGGGTCGTACGGCGATCCAGCTGATGAGGTTCCACTAGTGCGCGCCATCGCCGAGCCATAGGCCGGGGCAAAAACAATCTCAATCGCTTGCACTCGATGCTTCGAGCAGGCAGCAAGCGACAGGATTTGGAGGATCGATGAGCGAGATTGTTGCGCCGCCACGCACCGTGGGCTTCTGGGGAACCGCGCTGTTTCCGTTGAACGGCATGATCGGGGCAGGGATTTTCGCGCTTCCCGCTGTAATCTACGCTGCTGTCGGCAGTTTTGCCCCATGGATGATGCTGATCGGAGGCGTCCTCTTCATGCCGCTTGCGCTATGTTATGCGTGGATGGCGACGCGCTTCGACCACAGCGGAGGATCGGTCCTGTATGGAGAGGCCGCGTTCGGGCGCTTCGTCGGATTTCAGGCCGGCTGGGCGCGCTATACAAGCGCGATTGTCACCGCAGCGGCGAATACGCATGTGATGATCGCTTACCTTGCCGCCCTGTTTCCGGGGCTCGGCGGGCCGGTAGCCGGCCCGGTGGCGGTTGCAGTGGCGATCGCGGCGATCACCATGATCAACCTCTATTCGATGCGGGCCTCTGTGGGCACGTTGGGCCTTTTGACTGCAATCAAACTGGTCCCGCTCGCCGCACTGTTGTTGGCGGCCGCAGTGGTCGGAAGTGCGCGCGGGGAAATCGTATTGCCGCAATTCTCCCAGATCGAATCGGTAATCCTGCTCGCCTATTACGCCTTTATCGGGTTCGAAAACGTGGTCGAAACGGCGGGTGAGATGAAGCGGCCCAAGCGCGATGTTCCGCGCGCCATCGTCGCTATGGTTACGGCCGTCACATTGATCTATGTCCTTGTGATCTGGGCCTATATCGCCATCGGCCCTGATAATGGCGACAGCGGTAACGCACTCGCAAATGCAGCAGGCAAGGTGATGGGCCAGGTTGGCGCAATTGCGATC
>PNJY01000008.1 GCA_013822125.1 Erythrobacter sp.
GGCACCCGGCGCAATTCGGTGGTCGAACCGGTCGCGAATGAAGGCGAACTGCGCCAATGGGCCTGGATCGAGGGCAACCGCAAGCGCGTCGAGCAGGCGAGCGGTGGGCGCGTAGCCTATGTCTATATGCCCAACACCGCGGACGAGGGTTTCACCTTCTTCAACCGGATGTATTTCGCCCAGACCGACAAGCAGGCGCTGATCGTCGATGAACGATCGAACGGCGGCGGGCAGGCTGCCAATTATGTCATCGACGTGCTCAGCCGCAAATGGCTGGCGGGCTGGAAGGATCGCGAAGGGCTACCCTGGGCGACGCCGGGCGGCGCTATCCACGGGCCCAAGGCGATGCTGATCGATCAGGACGCGGGTTCAGGCGGTGACTGGATGCCCTATGCCTTCCGCCAATCGGGGCTGGGTCCGCTGATCGGCACGCGCACCTGGGGCGGGCTGATCGGGATCAGCGCCAACCCCAATCTGATCGATGGTGGGTTCCTGACAGTGCCGTTCTTCCGGTTCTTCGATGCCAGCGGGCGTTACAGCGTGGAGAATGAAGGGGTTGCGCCCGATATCAGGGTTGAGCTTGATCCGGTGGCGCTCGAACGCGGTCAGGACACGCAGCTCGAAACTGCGATCGGCGTGGTGTTGCAGGCGCTTGAGCAGAGCACTTCGCCGGTCTTCCCGCCGCCGCCCGATCCAACCGAATTGGGCAAGTAGGCCTGGGCAATCGGGAGGGGAGGAACGACCTCCTGAGTGCTCACTTATCGTCGCGCGCGGCGATCCCGTGTGCGATCAGGTCGTTTACCTCGTGCGCAATCGTTTCCGGGTCGATAGTGCCGTCGCCCCAGACCACATAGCGCAGGCCGATGAACACGTTCATTCCCATGATCGCCCACGCGTGCAGTTCACCTAGTCCCGGGCGCATATCGCCGTCCGCGCTTCCGCGTTCCAGTCGCCCGGCGATGCGCTGGGCAGTGGTTTCGTAGTGCCTGCGATAGGCTGCGGGATCGACGAATTCCGCCTCGTCGATAATGCGGTAAATCTCGCGGTGCTCGGCGGCAAAGCGCAGGAAGGCGCCCAGCGCAGCCTGTTCGACATCAAGCGCTGACATGTCCGGCGCAATCGCGCCGCGCGCCGCGTGCATGACGTTCTCGCTCATGTCCGAAACCAGAGCGGAGAACAGCGCCTCCTTGCTGTCGAAATATGTGTAAAAGCTGCCCAGCGCCATGCCCGCGCGCTGGGTGATCGAACTGATCGAAGCCTCGTAGAAGCCCTTTTCACCAAACTCGGCCGCCGCCGCGTCAAGCAGCTTGCGCAAGGTACGCCGCCCACGATCGGTACGCGGAGTCTTGGGATTTGCCTTGACCGGTTTGTCCATCGCCCTTCCCGCCTCAGACCCCACCCTGGCCCATTCCTAGGCCCCGAAAAAGGGCGATACAAGTCTAAACTTGAAAGGTGGTTCAACTTTCAATATACAGAGTCCGATTCACTCAGGGAGAGATGAAAATGAGAATCGAAAAATCTGGTCGTTCCGTCGCATGCAACCTCCTGGTCGCCTGCGGCACCCTGGCGATTGCCGCAACGCTCGCCCCCGTTGGCGCCATGGCGCAGGACTCTTCGGGCAGCGAGGCCACGAGCAGCGATGATGACGGAAATGTGATTCTCGTCACCGCCCGGCGGCGCGAGGAGCGGGCGCTCGACGTGCCGATCTCGGTTTCAGCGATTTCCGGCGAAGCACTCGCCCGCAGCGGAACGCTCGAAATCACCGAAATCGCCCAGGAGATCCCCAACGTCACGCTCGAGGTCAGCCGCGGGACCAACACCACGCTCAGCGCCTTCATCCGCGGCGTGGGCCAGCAGGACCCGGTTGCCGGGTTCGAGGCGGGCGTCGGGCTTTATGTCGATGACGTCTATCTCAACCGTCCGCAGGCCGCCGTGCTCGATATTTACGATGTCGAGCGCGTGGAGGTTCTGCGCGGGCCGCAGGGCACGCTCTATGGCCGCAACACTATTGGCGGCGCGATCAAATATGTCACCGCCCCGCTGCCCGACGAGGCGCAGGTCAAGATTCGCGGAACCTATGGCAAATACGATCAGGCCGATCTGGTCGTGACCGCATCGACCCCGCTGACCGACAATCTCAAGATCGGGGCCAGCGGCGCGCGGCTTTCGCGCGGCGGTTTTGGCGACAACCTCAACCTCGGCACCGAGAATTACAACAAGGACGTGTGGGCTGCGCGCGGAACGCTCGAGTTCGACAACGGCCCGGTCTTCATCCGCCTGTCGGGCGACTATGTGAAGGACAACAGCGAGGCCCGTCAGGGGCACCGGCTGATCCCCGGCCTGCTGACCGGTGCGCCCGTGCTCGATGACGTGTTCGATACCCGCGCCGGGCTCAATGTCGTCGATCAGGAGGTCGAGGCCTATGGCGGCGCGCTCAACATCGCGGTCGAGCTGAGCGATACCATCACTCTCAAGTCGATCACCGGATATCGCGAGGACAAGTCCACCACGCCGATCGATTTTGACAGTCTGCCGGCAGCCGATCTCGACGTGCCCGCGATCTATGAAAACGATCAATTCAGCCAGGAGCTGCAACTTCTTTACGAAGGCGACAGGCTCAACGGTGTGCTCGGCTTCTATTACCTCGATGCCAATGCCTTCACCGCTTTCGACGTGGCGCTGTTCAATACCGGGGCGTTGATCGGCCTGCCCGGCCTCAATGCGCAAACGCTTGGCGATGTGAATACCAAGACCTGGTCGGTCTTCGGCGATTTCACCTATGACATCACCGAAAAGCTCAGCGTTTCACTCGGTGGGCGCTTCACCAGCGACAAGCGCACCAGCAGGGTGTTGCGCACGACCTTTATCGGCGGTTTTTCCGACCTCTTCCCGCCGTCCACCGCCGTTGCGATTGCGGTGACCAGCGATTTCCTGGGAAGCGAGACCTTCGAGGAGTTCACCCCGCGCGGCTCGATCAGCTTCAAGCCCAACGAGGATCACAACATCTATTTCACCTATTCGCGCGGCTTCAAGGGCGGCGGGTTTGACCCGCGCGGCCAGACCAGCGCGGCCCCCGATCTCGACGGTGACGGCGACCGGGATTTCGACGACCAGTTCGAGTTTCTTCGCTTCGAACCCGAAACGGTGGACAGCTATGAACTGGGCTGGAAGGCCTCGCTGCTCGACAACCGGCTCAACGTCAGCCTCGCCGGGTTCCTCGGCAATTACAAGAACGTGCAGATCCCCGGATCGGTCGGCGTCGATTCCAATGGCGACGGGGTCAACGAAACCTTTATCGGGATCACTTCCAACGCGGCAAGCGCGGACGTCAACGGCTTCGAGTTCGAAGGCACCGCACTGGTCGGGCGCAATTTCGCCGGTGCCGGCAGCAAGTTCACGGTCAACTGGTCGCTGGGCGTGATCGATGCCAAGTTCAACACCTTCATCGATGCTTTCGGCAACGACGTGGCCGATCAACGGGCGTTCCAGAACACGCCCGATATCACCGCGCACATGGGGTTCGAGCTAGGCCTGCCGGTGGCGAGCGGCATCGTCGATTTCCTCAGTTCGGTCTCGCTGAGGTCGGACGCCAGCCAGTTCGAAACTCCCAATCCGTTCCTCGATCAGGATGGGTTCGCTCTGGTCGATGCCAGCATCGTCTATACGGACGATTCGGATCGTTTTTCGATCGGGGTCCACGGCAAGAACCTGTTCGACAAGCGCTATATCGTATCGGGTTATAACTTTGTGACCGGTGACGGCATCAATACGCCGTTCGTATCGACATTGGGCCGGGAGGGCACGCTGACCGGCTTCTATGGCGATCCGCGGCGTTTCTTTGTCACGGGCGAAGTCAGGTTCTGACGCAATCGGGGCGGCGCATCTCTCCTCTCTAGCGCGCCGCCCCCACCTCCTAACCGGCCAAGACTGCACTTGCCAAAGCGGCTGCGAACTCGCTATGGCGCGCGCCTGCCGGATGGTTTGGCACTGCCGCGCCATCATGCGCGGGCGCGTAGCTCAGTGGTAGAGCACACCCTTCACACGGGTGGGGTCGCAGGTTCAATCCCTGCCGCGCCCACCATCTACGCAAGGGGCTAGGCTGCACTTGGCCGGACCGCAGCGATCGACAATCTCTTGACGGAGTCACCCCTGCATGTTGCTTGTCACGCCGCTCGAAAAGGGTTCGTCGCCGGCGGTGGCCGAACTAGCCGCTTTCTTCGACGAGACGCTGGGCTTCACCCCCAACAGCGTGCTGACGATGCAGCGGCGCCCTGAAATTGCCGAGGCATTCATCAACCTCAACAAGGCTGTGATGATGAATGCCGGCCGCGTTACGTCCGAGCAGAAGCGCTTCATCGGCATGCTCTCCAGCCTCGCCAGCGGCTGCCGCTATTGCCAGGCGCATACCGCGCTTGCCGCAAAGCGCTATGGCGCATCGCGCGAACGGCTTGATGCGATCTGGGAATACCAGGCCAGTCCGCTGTTTTCCGACGCCGAGCGTGCTGCGTTCGATTTTGCGGTGGCGGCGGCATGCGTGCCCAATGCTGTGACGCAGGAAATCGGCGATGCCCTCCACGCGCATTGGAGCGACGAGGAGATCGTCGAAATTCTCGGCGTGGTCTCGCTGTTCGGTTTCCTCAACCGCTGGAACGACAGCATGGGGACCTCGCTCGAATCAGGGGCGGACAGTTTCGCCAGCGAAGTGCTGTCCGGCCACGGCTGGGACAAGGGCAAGCACGAATAGCGCCCCGAATAGGCCGCATCTGGTCGCAGCTCGGGCTAGGGCCGTGTGCTGTATCCCCACAGGCTCTAGAGCGGGTTCCGATCTGATTGAATCAGATCGACCGTTCCAGATGTCTGTTTTACCGCGACTTCCGAGCCGCGCGGTAATTCTACCGCGCTCGAAATCGCTCTATTGCGATCTCTTCCAATCGTGCCAGATCTCCAGCTGATGCCTGGCAGCGGCGCCGAGCGGGTGGGGCAGCGAGTGCAGCGGGAAGAATCGCGCCTCCACCACCTCGCGCTGGTCGGGCCGGGCGAGTCCATCGCAGACCGCCGAAAACAGGTAACAACGATGCGGCGATCCGGAAATCTCCTCGTCGATGACCGCCACCAAGGCAAGGTTGGCGGCGACGAGCCCGGTCTCCTCGAACAACTCGCGCCGTACGGCCTGTTCAGGTTGTTCGCGCGCGCCGATACCGCCGCCCGGCAGGGCCCATACCGCCGGTCCATAGCTGTGCCGCATCATCAGGACCGCACCGGAAAAGTCGTGGACGATAATCGCGCAGCCCGCAATTGGCGCGCCGCGCAGCCTGCGCCAATGATGGCGTAGCCGATGCGCCATCGGCAGCAGGGCCCGGTGCAGCCGGGCGGGTATCAGGTGAAGCATGTCACGCCCTGATGCGATGCCGCCAGCAGCCGCGCGACCGGCAGATCGCTGTCCCCGCGTACCGCCTGATCGAAGACGGCGCGCTTGTCGTCCCCGCGAATGACGAACATCAGCTCGTCGCTTGCCAGCAGCGCCGGGATGGTCAACGTGATCCGCTCGAACGGGGCTTCGGGCGGGAGCGGGTCGGGCGTAAGGCGCCGGATCGACAGCGGATCGTCGGCGCGGGGATCGGTGTTGGGGAACAGCGACGCGATGTGGCCGTCGCCACCCATGCCCAGCCAGGCGAGCGCAAAATGCGGGACTTCGCGCGCATCCTGAAGCCGCATCACATGCGCGCCCAGCGGCTCGAACAGCGAACGGACCCTGCCGGTATTCGAAGCCGGATGATCCTCCGGAACGATCCGGTCATCGCCCGGCCATACCTGGACGCGCGGCCATTCCTGCGGCTGCTTCGTCAGTTCGGCGAAGATCGGGAACGGTGTCAACCCACCGGGCACGGTGATCGCCACCGGACCCTGGCCTACGGCCAGATGCCGTGCCAACCGCACCCCGATCCAGTCGGCAATCTCCGCCGGACCTGCGCCTTCGATGAACCTGACTTGCGCCATGACCATCGCTTTAAGCAAATGCGGAGCCTGCGCCTAGAGTAAACCGCTGTCAGGGCGACAAAATTCGTATGCGTGCGCCTATTTCAGCGTCTGCCTCAGAAACCATCGCGGCACGGCCCACCCCATGACGAGCGCCAGGCTGCTTCCCAGCGCTCCGCCCATCGCGATTGCCCAAGGCGTTCCAAGCAGGATCGCGAGCGCCAGGAGGCACAGGCGAGGGGCATCGACCGATTGCCGCATCACGAGTGCCAATGTGATCGCGCCGAGCGAGCGAGTCGGCTCGCGCAGCGGATCAGGGCGCAGGGGCAGGAGCAGGATTATCCCCGCGGCAATCAGTGCTGCGATTGCAACCGGGTCCCGCACGGCGGAAGGCAGCACCGCGTGCACGAAGGCCCCGGCGTGCGATGCTGCCATCGAGGCAAGCAACGCCGCACCCAGCGCAGCGAGCAGCATGGCGGGCGAACGTCCGAGCCGGGACGACAGCCCGGCAACGATCGCTTGCGCATGCCCTCGCTGCGCCGCGACCAGGCCCAGCACCAGCGCCAGCGCAAAGCCGTGATTCATCCGTGCCGGTCAGGCCGCCCAGGGCCCGGTGATCGCCAGCGTGGCCGTGGGTGAAAAGGCGTTGACGAACATCCACTTGCCATCGGGTGAGAAGCACGCTCCCGCCAGTTCGGTCTGTAGGCGCAGCCGCCCCAGCGGATAGGCGCGCCCATCGGGCGTGATCCCGCGCAGGTGATTGTCGACCACGTCGGTATATTGATCCTCGCACACGATCAGGTGCCCACTTGGGGCAACACACAGATTATCGCCATAGTTGAACTGATCGGCGCTGTCGGATTCGAAGAACAGCTCGAGCATGTCGGCCCTGCCGCCCGCTGCGGGGACAAGGCGGAAGACCTGCCCGAGGCCCGCCACGCCGCCGCTGGTGCAGCAGAAATAGAGCTCGCCATCGCCCATGTGCAGCCCTTCGCCGCGCGAGAAAATGGCCGCACCCTGCGCAGCGCCGCGCAGCCGCAGGTCGTCTTCGGGCGCCTCGACATTGTCGAGATCGACCCAGCGCGCGGTGTAATTGCGCCGCCTCTCCATCGCTGCGCCATCGTGATTGCGCGTGTCGGCGGGGCCGTTGTCCAGCACCAGCGCCTGCAGCCTGCCGCCCTCGGCCAATCTGCCCGCTGCCTTGGGGATGAAGCGAAAGAGCAGCCCGTCATCGCGGTCTTCGGTCAAATAGACCATGCCCGTGCGCGGATCGACGCAGGCAGCCTCGTGATTGAAGCGGCCCATCGCCTTCAAAGGCACCGGATCGACCAGCGCCGTTGCCGTGGCCGGAACTTCGAACACATAGCCATGGTCGCGCGCCACCAGCATTGCACGCGATCCCGGCTCCTCGCAGGTCAGCCAGCTTCCCCAGGGGGTCACCCCGCCGGCGCAATTGCGGATCGTCCCGGCAAGCGTGCGCAGCTGGCGCTCCACGGTCAGCGTTGCGGCGTCGAGCACCAGATTGGTCGTTCCGCCCGGAAACACCGCGCCATCTGGTCCGCGGCCATATCCGCTGGCAAGCGCGGCACCCGCATCCTGACCGGGGTTGAGTTCGTGGTTGCGCACCAGCGCCCACTTGCCGTTGCCGATATCGAAACAGCCCATCCCGTCGGCGGCATCGGGCACGGTTCCGCCATCGTTCATCGGATCGCCCAGCTTTGACAGCACGCGGTAGGAAAAGCCCTTGGGCAAATCGAGGAGCCCATCGGGATCGGGCACGAGATCGCCATAGCCCGGCCAGACGGTGCTGGTCCCCGCTGCAATCCGCGCGCGGCATCCGCTGGCCGCAAGCGCGGCAAATGCCACGCCGGTTGCGCTGATGAATTGGCGACGATCAAGGATTGTGGGCATCATGGACTCCGTTTTCGGCATTTTGGCCGCCTTCCTGCATTCGGCGCATGAAACCTTGAAGAAACCTTGCAGCAGAAAATGTGCCCGAAATGGCACGGAAGTGCAGTTCTTCGAATCTATTTTGGCAGGTCATGTGCAAGCCACCTCCTTTTCAAGGGAGGGGGTTGGGGGAGTCATTCGCCGTTCTCCACCGGTTCGACCACGCACAGCAGCGCCTCGACCTGCACCTGGCTGCCGGCCGAGACGGAGAGCCCGCTCACCGTCCCGGCAAAGGGCGCGGTGAGCGCGTGTTCCATCTTCATCGCCTCGAGCACCATGAGCCGCTGCCCGGCGGTGACGCTGTCGCCCTCGGCCACATCGACCGCGATGACCTTGCCCGGCATGGGGGCGATAATGTCGCCATCGTGGGCGGAGTGGGTGCCGGTGCCTTCATTGCGTGTGGACGTGAATACCCAGCTTTGGCCCATATCAGCGACCAAAACACTACGGCCGTCGATAATCGTTGAGAGCATGGCTGGCTTTGTGACCACCCTGTCCAAAACGTATTCCTTGTTCTCGCTGCTGACAGCGACCCTGATCCGGGGGGATGCTGACATTCGGAAACCCGCGAGCGAGCGCCAGACCGACCCGGCAAATGGCTGTGGTTCTTCGCGTGATTGGTAGCGCCACAGCTGAACGGCGTCTGCGTCGCCCATTTCCGCATGTAGAACGGCCATTGCGGCGCATTCCACGACCTGACTTGGGGGTTCAGCGTTGCCAACCAGATCGTTCTCATTGCGCGCGATGAAGCCCGTATCGATCTCGCCTGATCGAAATTCCTCGTGCCTGAGTGCACGGGCCAAAAAACCCGCGTTGGTCTTGACCGGCGCAACGATGGTGTTCGCGCATGCATTCGAAAGCTTGTAAGCCGCGAACTCGCGGGTTTTCGCATGAACGACGATCTTGGCGATCATTGGGTCATAGTATGGTGAAATCTCGCCATGGAGCCTGACGCCAGTTTCGATCCGAACTGCGTGCGATTCTCCGATGTCGAAAAAGTCTAGCTGGCCGGTGCTAGGCAAAAACCCCTTCGCCGGGTCTTCAGCATAGAGCCGCGCCTCGATCGCCCAGCCTTTGATCGACAGCTCTTCCTGCTTCAGCGGCAGCGGATCGCCGCTCGCCACGCGCAGTTGCCACTCGACCAGATCGACCCCGGTGATCTCCTCGGTCACCGGGTGCTCCACCTGGAGCCTTGTGTTCATCTCCATGAAGAAGATGCGGTCGGCGCGCAGGCCCTCGCTGGCGTCGGCGATGAATTCGATCGTGCCTGCGCCCTCGTAATCGACCGCCTTGGCCGCGCGCACGGCGGCGGCGCAGATCGTCTCGCGCGTGGCCTCGTCCATGCCGGGGGCGGGGGCTTCCTCGATCACCTTCTGGTGGCGGCGCTGCAATGAACAGTCGCGCTCGAACAGGTGGACGACATTGCCGTGGCTGTCGCCGAACACCTGCACCTCGATATGGCGGGGCGAGGTGATCCACTTTTCCAGCAGCACCTCGTCGTTGCCGAAGCTCGCCTTGGCCTCGCGCCGACAGGATTCGAGCGCGGCTTCGAAGTCCTCGGGAGCATCGACCTTGCGCATCCCCTTGCCGCCGCCGCCCGCGACCGCCTTGATCAGCACGGGATAGCCGATCGCCTCGGCCTCCTGCGTCAACCGTTCGACCGACTGGTCCTCGCCCTCATAGCCCGGCGTCACCGGCACGCCCGCCGCGCGCATCAGCTTCTTGGCCGCATCCTTCAGCCCCATCGCCTCGATGGAGGACGGCTTGGGCCCGACCCAGATCAGCCCCGCGTCGATCACCGCCTGCGCAAAGCCCGCGTTTTCCGACAGGAAGCCGTAACCGGGGTGGATCGCATCCGCCCCGGTCGCCTTCGCCGCCGCGATGATCTTCTCGCCCACCAGATAGCTTTCGGTAGCGGGCGAGGGGCCGATATGGACCGCTTCGTCGGCGCTGCGCACATGCAGCGCCTTGGCATCGGCATCGGAATAGACCGCAACCGTGGCCACGCCCATGGCGCGCGCGGTGCGGATCACGCGGCAGGCGATCTCGCCCCTATTCGCTATAAGAACCTTGGCGATCATCGGCCTGCCGGGCATCCGTCGGTGGCGAGCGTGTAATGGACGCCGACGATGATCCAGGACTTTTCGATCCGCGCGAGGTTGAACACGTCGATCCCGCAATGCGAACGCCTGCCGTCGATGTCAAAGCTGTAAGGCGCCCAGACAACCGCAATGTCGCCGCTTACAAGGACCGTCGGGTCCCAATAGACCTCGTTCAGGGTCTCGCTACCTTCGCCGATCCTTGCAATATCGTCTGCGAAGGTGCGCGTCCGCCGCAGGTTGCGGTCGGGTTGCAGCCTGATCGCCGTGACGCTGCCGTCGGGGATCGTGACCGAGGCCATAAGGCTTGCGTCACGCTCGTTGATCGAACGCAGGAAAGTATCGACCGTTTCCAGAATGCGCGCATTGGTATCGTCCTGCGCCAGCGCCGGTGCAGCCGTGGTGGCCCATGCACCCAGCGCTAGGACGGCTGCCATAATTCTCATCATCTCTCTCCCCTGTTCCCTGTAGCAAGCGCTACGCCGCGCCCGCCATCGCCGCAAGCTGCGCCGTGGCGCCGAGCTGGCGCGCTCACAAATCGTCCGCCTTCATCCGGAAAATCGGCGTGTGTGGCTGATAGGCGGCCATGGCGTCGATCAGTTCGGGTAGTGTGTCGCGCGCGATCAGGATGTTCTGGTGCGCGGGCCGTATGAAACCGACCTCACCCATGTGCCGGTTGAAGGCGATCAGGTGATCGAAGAAGCCGAAGGCATTGAGCAGGCCGACCGGGTAGGAATGGTAACCAAGCTGGGCCCAACTGACCGCCTCCCACAATTCGTCCATCGTGCCGACCCCGCCGGGGATGGTGATGAAGCCGTCCGACAGATCGGTAAAGCGTGCCTTTCTCTCGTGCATGCCGGAAACGGTGATCAGCTCGGTGCAGGCGTGGTTGGCGACTTCGGAATTCACCAGCGCTTCGGGGATCACGCCGATCACCTCGCCGCCCGCCTCGATCGCGCCGCGTGCCACTGCGCCCATCAGGCCCAGCCGTCCACCGCCATAGACGAGGCCGATGCCGCGCTGCGCCAGTTCCGCGCCCACCTTGTACGCCAGATCAACATAGCGCGGATCGGCCGGGGTGGCGGAACCGCAATAGACTGCCAGTCGTTTCAAACTCTTCGCTCCACAATCAGATCCTTCAGCATCAACCCGGCGGTTACCTTGGCACCCGCCACCACGCCGGGAAAGCCTGCCCCCGGATGCGTACCCGCGCCGACGAAGTAAAGGTTATCGATCACATCGTCACGATTGTGCGTGCGCAGCCAGCCTGATTGCCAGGGCAGCGGCTCAAGCCCGAACGCGCTGCCGAGATGCGCATTGAGATCGAGCGCGAAATCGCGCGGAGTATAGTGGAACCTGGTCACGATCCGGTCATGGATATCAGGGATCAGGCGGCGGCCGATCTCGTCGAGCACCCGCTTTTCCAGCATCGGCCCGATCTGATCCCAATCCACTGCCAGCTTGCCCATGTGCGCCACCGGAACGACCGCCCGAAACACGCTCTTTCCCGCCGGGGCAAGCGATGGATCGGTCACCGTGGGGTGATCCAGAAAGATCATCATGTCGCGCGGCAGCACGCCGAGGTTGAAAATATCATTGAGCAGCCCGCGATAGCGCGGGCCGAACAGGACCATGCGGTGCGGGATGCCGGGCCATTTCCCCTCAAGCGCGAAATGGACAACGAACAACGAAGGGCCGAAGCGCTTGCGCATGAGCCTGCGCGCCTGATCCTTGCCGTGCTTGGTCTGGCCGAGCAGATCGCGATAGGTATGCACCACATCGGCGTTGGAGGCGACCGCGTCGAAGCGCTGCATCCATCCGCCCTGCGTTACGACCTCGCAGGCATGTGTGCCCATTGTGTGAATGCGGATGACGGGGTCGCCCAGCCGCACGGCGCCGCCCAGCCGCTCGAAATGGCGGACCATGCCCGCCACCAGCCGGCCCGTTCCGCCGCGCGCCCACCATGCCCCGCCGTGCCGCGCCGGATCGAGCAGCGGGGCATTGGCCACGCTGGTAGTCATCGGATTGCCGCCAGCCATAAGCGTGTGGAAGCTGAGTGCCTGGCGCAGCCTTTCGTTCCCGATATATCGGGCGACGGACGCATATACGCTTTGCCAGGCCCGCATTCGGGCAAGCGCGGGCACCGATTTCAGCATGGCCCTGAAATCGGGCAACGGTGTCTGGGCCAGCCTGCGGTAACCGTCCCGGTAAATTCCGTCCGAATACTCGACCAGCCGGTCAAACCCTGCAACGTCGGCAGGGTTTATCCTGGCGATCTCGGCAGTGAGGGCCTGAGGATCGCCGGAGTATTCGAAATTGGCTCCGTCTGGCCAGTTGAGCCGATAGAGCGGCACGACCGGCACCAATTCGACATCGCGGGCCATTTCGTGACCCGACAATGCCCACAGCTCCTCTAGCCCGGCAGGTTCGGTAACGATTGCAGGGCCGGCATCGAAGGTGAAGCCGTCGCTTTCGTGGGAATGGGCAAATCCACCAGGCGTTTGGCGCGCTTCGATAATGGTGGTGGCAATCCCGGCCGATTGCAGCCGGATGGCCAGCGCCAGCCCGCCCAGACCCGCGCCGATGACGCAGGCGGAGCGCCCGGCATATCGCGCAGGGTCGAGCACCATGCCGTCCGCTGCCAGGCGCGGCGCGAACAGCGTTGCGGCTTCATTCGGTTCAGTCATGCATGGATGCGCCCGTTCATCTCGCCGCATGCCCTAGGGCAGCTTGCTGGCAGGGGCAATCGCCTTGGCTCGCGCCCGAGCGCCCTTGTGCGGCAAAAGAAAATGTCGCACCAACCGGCGAGAGGGAGAATATCGATGCGATTCACCGGCATATTGGCTGCGGCATTGGCCTGCGCGGCAACTTCGGCACTGGCCGATACCACCGTGATTCACGCGGGATCGGTCATCACCGACTCTGCCGCGCAACCGAGCGGACCCGCCACTATCACCGTTACCGATGGACGGATCGTCAAGATCGAAGAAGGCTTCCAGCCGACGCCCGATGGCGCGACGATGATCCATCTGCCCGATCACACCGTGCTGCCCGGTCTGATCGACCTGCACACGCATCTTTCGGGCGATCCCAGCGGCGAATTCTGGCGCGCGGCGGTCGAACCGGTTGAATGGGGGGCGCTCGTTGCGGCCAAGAATGCCCGGCTGACCGCGCTGGCGGGATTCACCACTGTTCGCGATCTCGGCTCGCGCAGCGACCAGGTGACGCAGGCCTTGCGCCGCGCCACCGCCGAAGGTCTGGTCCCGGGGCCGCGCGTCGTCACCTCGGGCCGGACCATCGCGATTGTCGGCGGGCATGGGGACATCAACGGCTTTCGGCGTGAAGTGAACGATGCGCTTGGCGCCAGCTTTGCCTGCACCGGCGTCACCCAATGTGCCGAAATGGTGCGGCTCGCCTCGAAATACGGGGCGGACCTGATCAAGATCACCGCCACCGGCGGCGTGCTAAGCCAGCAGGGGCGCGGGCTCGAGGCGCATTTCAGCGATGCGGAGATGCGCAGCATTGTCGAAACCGCCACCTCGCTAGGCCTCAAGGTCGCCGCCCATGCTCACGGTGCGCGCGGGGTCGAGGCGGCCGCGCGGGCCGGAGTGCAGACGATCGAGCACGGCACCTATATCGACGAGGCAGCGGCCAGGGCAATGCGCGAAAACGGCACGGTCCTGGTGCCGACCCTGATGGCATTCCAGGGCATCAGGACCAACCTCGGCACGGGTTTCTACACCCCGGTGGTCGAAGAGAAGGTCCGGGCGGTCGCGCCCTATGCCGAGAGTATTGTCGAGCGGGCGCGCAAATGGGGCATCCCGATTGCCTTCGGCACCGATGCGGGCGTCTATCCGCACGGGCGCAATGCGGGCGAACTGGCGCTGATGCGCAAGGGCGGGATGAGCGACCGCGAGGTGCTAGCCAGCGCGACGACTGTCGCCGCGCAGGTGCTCGGCCTCGAGAAGGAAATCGGCCGCCTCGCGCCGGGCTATTCGGCTGACATCATCGCGGTCGAAGGCAATCCGCTCGCCGACGTCGCAGTGCTCGAGCATGTCGATTGGGTTATGGTGCGCGGGCGCGTGATCGACTAACGCCGGTCGAGGCGGGTGGCCTGTTCATCGCCGGATCGTTGCCCCTCTGGCGTGGTGGGACTAGCTGCGCCGCAATCTCCTCATATTGGACGAGACATCGAATGACGATCCTGCGAAACGCCCTGCTTGCAACTGCCGCGCTCACACTCACGGCCTCGCCGGCGCTGGCCGATCATCACGGCGACACGCCCGCGAACGCCGCCGATCGGCAGTCCAGCGAGCATGACCGACTGTTCGCCCTGTTTGCCGATGCCGATGCCCGCAATCTTGCGCTGAATCCGCTCAGCCGCCTGTTCCGGGGTGACGACAGCAACGCCTCAAGGCTGGGCGATTATCTCACCGATGCACAGTTTCTGGCCACGCGGACCGACATACAGTTGAACCTCGCGCTGTTGGCGCAGATCGATCGCGACAAACTCGATACGACCGATCAGCTGGCCTATGACGTGTTCCGCTATACGCAGGAGCAGGACCTGAAGGGCAACAGCGACGAGATCCGCGCGCTGACCGAAGTGCGCCCGGTGAACCATTTCAGCGGCTTTCACACATTCTATCCCACCTTTGCCAGCGGGCAGGGCGCGGCACCTTTCAAGGCGCTCGCCAATTACGAGGACAACCTGTCGCGGCATGACGATTACATCACGATCACCGACCGTTCGATCGCCAAATTTCGCGAAGGCATGGCGTCGGGTGTCGTCGAAACCAAGCTGACGATCGACCGGGTTATCAAGCAGCTCGATACCCAGCTCGCCATTCCTGTGGCGGATTCACAGTTCATGGGGCCTGTCAGGATGTTTCCCGACAGCTTTTCCGAAGCAGACAAGGCTCGCCTGACCGCAGCTTACAAGGCCAAGACCAAGGATATCTACAAGGCGCACGAGCGGCTGCGCGATTTCCTGCGCGACGAATATCTGCCGGTTGCACGCGAGAGAGTGGGCCTCAGCCAGATGAAAGGCGGCGACAAACTTTACGCGATGATGATCGAGCAGACCACCACGCTGCCGCTCACCGCCGATGAGATTCACGATCTGGGCCTGTCTGAAGTCGCGCGGATCAAGGGCGAGCTCGAGTCGCTCAAGGCCGAAGTCGGTTTCGCCGGAACGCTCAACGAATTCTTCGATTTCGTCCGCACCGATGCGCAGTTCAAACCCGCGAGCCGCGAGGCGTTGACGCAGAGCTATTACGATATCGGCAAAGAGGTCGATGCGAAGATCGGCGATTACTTCTCGCTGCTTCCCAAGTCCGAACTGAAGATCGAGCCCTATGATCCGGCGATCGAGCAGTTCAGCGCGGGCGGTTCATATCAGCAGGGCGCGCCTGATGGCTCGCGCCCGGGCACATTCTATTTCAACGCCTACGATCTGCCCAGCCGGCTGACCACGGGCAATGTCACGCTCTATCTGCATGAAGGCGCACCGGGGCACCATTTCCAGATCAGCCTGGCGCAGGAAAACGAGGCGCTGCCGGCGTTCATGCGCTTCGGCGGGACCACGGCTTTTGTCGAAGGGTGGGGGCTATATTCCGAGACGCTGGGGTACGAGATGGGCTTCTACGCCAATCCATGGAACCGTTACGGCACGCTGCAGGACGAACAGTTGCGGGCCATGCGGCTGGTGGTTGACACCGGCATCCACGCCAAGGGCTGGAGCCGCGAGCAGGCGATCGACTTCATGCTGGCAAATTCCGGTATGACGCGCACCGAAGTGGTGGCTGAGGTGGAGCGATACATCGCCATTCCGAGCCAGGCGCTGGCTTACAAGATCGGTGCGCTGACGATCCAGAGCCTGCGCCAGCGTGCGCAGACGGCGCTGGGCGACCGTTTCGACATCAAGGGCTTCCACGAGCAGGTGCTGAATACCGGCGGGCTGCCGCTGGCGGTGCTCGAGCAGAAGATCGACCGCTGGATTGCAAGCCAGAGCGCCGGCCCGTCCGGTACCTGAAGACGGCGCTTCGGTCCAACTGGAATGTAGCGGAAGCTCTGTCGGCGAAGTGCGGGTCAGCCGAGCGCTGAAATGGCGGCGCGCTGTTCAACGACGAACGATGTCAGCGAGAGAGCAAGTCCGGCGATGAATATGCGATAGGACCATCCCAGCAAGCGGTATTTCTTCCGGTAGAGCACTTGCCCGTTTTGGTAGATGTCGCGCAGCATCAGGCGGAAGATATCCTCGTCACAGCCCAGCCTGTCGATCACACTGTCGGCGAAATCCTCCTCCTCCATGCCGGTAAAAACGCCGAAGAACAGGATGTTGGCCTGCTTGTCCGCAACCGGCCTGGGGCTGACCGAAGGCAGCACTGCGGCCACAGCCAGACATGCGGCAAGGAAAGCGAACACGCCAAGGACCATCAGTGTCGGTGACACGGTTCCCCGGCTTGCCTGCCCGACTGCGAGCGTGAAAACAACGAATGCGGCGCCCATCAGCAGCCCGGCCTTCTGGTCGGCCATCTGGCTCAGCGCCAGGTTGGTCTGCGTCACCGTGCGCACGAGGTGGATCGCCTGGGGCGAAAAGTTCCGCTCCTCGAGGGAAGCCTCGGCCTTCATACGACCCCGAACGCCAGCATCGCATCGGCCACCTTCTTGAACCCGGCGATGTTGGCCCCTTTGACATAGTCGGTATGGCCACCGCCCTGATCGCCGTAGGCTAGGCAGCGCGCATGGATGCCGTCCATGATGTCGCGGAGCAGCTGCTGCAACTCGCTTTCTGTCCACGACCGGCGAGCTGAGTTCTGGCTCATTTCAAGGCCCGATACGGCAACGCCCCCGGCGTTTGCCGCCTTTCCCGGGGCATAGAGGATCCGCGCGTCCTTGAAGACGTGGACGCCTTCGAGGTCGGTCGGCATATTGGCCCCCTCCGATACGGCGATGCAGCCATTGGCGACGAGAGCACGGGCATCGTCGCCCAGCAATTCGTTCTGCGTGGCGCAGGGCAGGGCAACGTCGCACGGCACGCGCCACGGAGTCTTGCCTGCATGGAAAGTGGCGCCCGGAAAAGCCTCGACGTATTCCTCGATGCGTCCGCGCCGGTGGGT
This sequence comes from Erythrobacter sp., assembly GCA_013822125.1. Lineage (GTDB taxonomy): Bacteria > Pseudomonadota > Alphaproteobacteria > Sphingomonadales > Sphingomonadaceae > Erythrobacter. The sequence continues at coordinate 17,147 of PNJY01000008.1, forward strand.
CTTGTGCGTCTTGATCCATTCGATCTTTTCGAAATCGATCCCGTCAGGATCGAGGATGAAGCCGCCCGAATCCGAGACTGTCAGCACCTTGCCGCCAAGCTGGACAATCTTTTCGGCGGCATGCGTTGCCACGTTGCCCGAGCCTGAAATGACGGCCGATTTCCCGTTGAGGTCCATGCCTTTCGTCGCCAGCATGTTGGCGAGGAAATAGACCGCGCCATAGCCTGTCGCTTCGGTGCGGATCAGCGAGCCGCCCCATTCCAGCCCCTTGCCGGTCAATACACCAGTGAATTCATTGGTGATGCGCTTGTACTGGCCGAACATGAACCCGATTTCGCGCCCGCCGACGCCGATGTCTCCGGCGGGAACGTCGATATCGGCGCCGATGTGGCGATAGAGTTCGGTCATGAAGCTCTGGCAGAAGCGCATGATCTCGCGCACGCTCTTGCCCTTCGGATTGAAATTTGACCCTCCCTTGCCGCCCCCCATAGGAAGGCCGGTCAGCGCGTTCTTGAAGGTCTGTTCGAAGGCGAGGAACTTGAGCACGCTTTCGTTGACGCTGGGGTGGAACCTGATCCCGCCCTTGTATGGCCCGATCGCGTTGTTGTTCTGCACGCGCCAGCCGCGCTGGACGCGGATGTTCCCCTTGTCGTCCTCCCAGCAGACGCGAAAGCTCACGACCCGATCCGGCTCGGCAATCCGGCGCAGGATCTGCTCGCTGTGATAATCTTCCTTGTCGGCGATGAAGTCGAAGATATCCTCCGCAACTTCCTGAACCGCCTGGACGAATTCGGGCTGATGCGGATTTCTGCGCTTCACACCCTCCATGAAGCCGTTGAAATCGACGTGATCGGAAACAGCCATGCCTCACCCCTCCTGTGCATGTTGAACAGCCGACCCGATTGTATGATTTGACGCCTTATCCGCCGAATGCGGCGTCTGGGCAAGTCCGGGCGGCCTCGCTTCGCAATCCGCAACCGCCTTGATGTTCCACCTGCCGTGTCATACGCCCCCGGCGGCCCCTTCGCGTTGAACGGGCACAGACTGGTCCGCAATCGAGGATTCCCCCAATGACCGCTCTGCCCCTACCTCCTTCGCACCGCCAGCTGGGCCAATCGGACATAGCCATTTCGCCGCTGGCCTGGGGTATGTGGCGGTTGGCAGACGCCGGCTGCAATGCAGCCGATGCCGCACGGCTGGTGCACGCGGCGCTCGACGCAGGGATCACCCTGTTCGACACGGCCGACATCTACGGATTTGGCGGGGCAAGCGGCTTTGGCGACGCCGAAGCTATGCTGGGGACGGTCCTGGCCCGCGAACCGGCATTGCGCGCGCAGATGGTTCTGGCGACCAAGGGCGGCATTCGTCCGTCCCGGCCCTATGATCAGTCCGCAGCCTACCTAGCCAGCGCGATCGATGCCTCGCTGCGGCGGCTCAATGTCGAAACAATCGATCTCTACCAGATTCACAGGCCAGACATTCTCGCGCATCCTCAAGAGGTGGCGCGCACGCTGGAGGATGCCATGGCGGCGGGCAAGGTCCGCACGCTGGGCGTCTCGAATTTCACGGTTCAACAGATCGAGGCGTTGAACCATTTCCTCGTTTCCCCGCTGGCCGCCACCCAGCCCCAGATCAGCCCGCTGCGCATCGCCTGCTTCGAAAACGGCGAGCTCGACCAGGCCATGCGCCTCGGTCTCACCCCGCTCGCCTGGTCGCCGCTCGGCGGGGGCAGGCTGCTCGACCCCGAAACCCCGCGCGAGGCAGAGGTCGCGTCGGTGCTTGACCGGATCGGTGGCGAACAGGGCGTCAGCCGCTCTGTCGCCGCCTATGGCTGGCTGATGGCGCATCCTGCAGGGATTGTCCCGATTGTCGGTTCGCAGAATCCTGATCGGATTGCCGAAGGTGCGCAGGCGCTCGCCATGCGCTGGACCCGCGAGGATTGGTACGCCGTCCTGGTCGCCGCTCGCGGAGAAAAATTGCCATGACAATCATTTCCGATCAACAGGGTGACGATGTCGTGGCGCTGGAACGGTGACGGTAGGGATGAAGGGCCAAACTTCGATCATGTTTGACCTTGCGGTTATCGGCGGCGGTATAAACGGTACCGGGATAGCGCGCGATGCCGCAGGCCGGGGCGCAAAGGTCATCCTGTTCGAAGCGGGCGACCTTGCGCGCGGCACTTCGTCAGCATCGACCAAGCTGATCCACGGCGGGCTGCGCTATCTGGAGCATTACGAATTCGCTCTGGTGCGCGAATCGCTACAAGAACGCGAGATTCTTTGGGGGATAGCGCCGCATATCATCCACCCGCTGCGGTTCGTGCTGCCGCATGTCGCCGGGCTGCGGCCGCGCTGGCTGGTGCGGCTTGGGCTCTTCCTTTACGACCATATCGGTGGGCGAAAGCGCCTTCCTGCTACGCAATCGGTCGCTCTGGCGGGCCATCCCGCCGGTGCACCGCTCAAGCCCGAGTTCGATCGCGCCTTCATCTATTCGGACTGCTGGGTCGACGATGCCCGGCTGGTGGTACTCAATGCCCGCGATGCGGCCGACCGCGGTGCCAAAATACGCACCCACTCGCGCGTCACCTGCATCAAGCGCGTGGAAGATCACTGGCGCGTCGATGCCGGCGGGCAGAGCTTCCTGGCGCGCGCGGTGGTGAACGCAGGCGGTCCCGGCGTGCTCGACGTTCTTGCCGCGGTGCATATTCCCGCGACGCATGGCCTCAGGCTGGTGCGAGGATCGCATATCGTGGTCCCCCGTCTGTTCGATCATGCATGGGCCTATTTCTTCCAGCTTCCCGATGGGCGTATCTTCTTTGCCATTCCCTATGAGCATGACTTCACCCTGATCGGTACGACCGACGCGGATCACACCGGGGGGCTCGACCATATCGAGGCGAGCGAGGAAGAGATCGCCTATCTGTGCGACGGGGCGGGCCGTTTCTTCCGAAAGGCCGTGACCCCAGCGGATGTAGTGTGGTCCTATGCTGGCGTGCGGCCGCTGGTCGATGACCATTCGGGCAGGCCTGAGGCCGCGACACGCGGATACCGGCTCGAGATATCCGACGAGGACGAAGGGGCGCCGCTGCTCAACGTGTTCGGGGGCAAGATCACCACCTATCGCCATCTTGCCGAGGAGGCGATGGAGGTGCTTGGCGAGCGGATCGAGGAAATGGCGGGGCCCGGCTGGACCGGCACCGCGCCGCTGCCCGGCGGCGATTTTCCGGTCGAAGGAATCGACCGCCTGACCGAACGCTTCCGCGCCGAATTTCCCTTCTTCGATGGGCGCACAGCTGACCGCCTTTGCCGGGCCTATGGTACAACCGCTTTCACGATTTTCGCCGACGCGGCCTCGCTGGCTGATTGCGGAATCCATTTCGGCCACGGGCTCACCCAGCGCGAGGTCGAATACCTGATCGGGCGCGAATGGGCGCGCACGGCGGAAGATATCCTTTGGCGCAGGACCAAGCTGGGATTACGCTTTTCGCAGGAGCAGGCTGCCGCGCTCGAACAATTCCTCAAGCGGATGGAAATGGCATGACAGTAAAGATCGTCGCCCTCGGAGGAACCGTGACCCCGGGGAGCGCAACCGAAATGGCGCTGCGATATGCGTTGAAGCCTGCCGAGGAATCAGGTGCAGAAGTCCTGGTGTTCGGAGGCGAGTATCTGTGCACGCTGCCGCATTTCCTGGGGACCGGCCACCGGCCCGAGGACGGGCGCGAACTGGTTGAAGCGGTGCGGCAGGCCGATGGCGTGCTGATCGCAGCACCGGGCTATCACGGAACGGTATCCGGCCTGGTCAAGAACGCACTCGATTACCTCGAGGACCTGGCGATGGACGAACGCCCCTATCTCGACGGGCGTGCGGTGGGCCTGATCGCCTGCGCTTCGGGTGATCAGGCGGCGATGGGCACGGTCCAGACCCTGCGTAGCATTGTCCACGCGCTTCGCGGCTGGCCCACTCCGATGGCGGCCACCTTGCGGACCTATCACGGGCTGTTCTCGCCCGAGGGCGAATGCCTTGACGATCGTGTGCGCGCTCAGCTGCGGCTGGTGGGTGAGCAGGTAGTGCGGGGCGCACGCAGTTTTGCGTTGAGGGCGGGTGACAGCGACTGACCGGGCGATTTCAAACAGGATCGAACGGGGCCTGGCCGAGCGCGCCAATGCGCCGTACTGCGCCGCATTGGTCGGCACCGTGGATCATCAGGGCTCCCGGTTCAGAAATGTGTCCACCACCGATATCCATGCACCGGGATGATCGACCAGTTGGTGGCCGTTGATGCCCTTTGGCAGTGCCGCGCGGAAGAACCGGCCCTGGCCACCCGCATCACGGAAAGTGGCATGGTTCGACCGGCTGGTCTTTAGCGGATAGAACGGGTCATTGCCTGCGTACAGGAATAGCGATGGTCCGTGCCAATTACCTGCCTGGCGGAACAGGCCACGATTTGTCTCCGCATAATCGGGGCAAGCTGTGCCCAGCCATCCGCCGGAGAAATTGATGACTGCGCCGATCCCACGCGGATCGCGTGCAGCATGGAGCAGCGAAAGCAGCCCGCCGCGCGAGTGGCCGGCCAGCAACGCCGGGCCGGCGCTGACCTCCGGCAATTGCCGCGCAGCAGCCAGCGCGGCGCCTATATCGTCGAGCGCGCGTTCGACTGCAGGCCCCGCGCTTTCCGGATCGCAACTGTAGCGCGATCGGTCGAGGGTAAATCCTTCGTCATAGGCCCCGCCTGAGCGCCCGCGCCCGCGCCGCTGGGGGAATACTACCACATAGCCGCGTGCAGTGAAGAAGGCCGCCGCGGCCTCCGCGACATAACTTCGTCCGAACAGTTCCGGTCGGTCACCTGATCCGGTAGATCCATGGTTGAAGAGCACCAGGGGGAACGGTCCTGGTCCGTCGGGCGAGTGCACGACCAGCTCCAGCTTTACGGGTTCTCCACCTTCCTGCAGTTGAGTTTCAACAAGAATTGCGCGCTCGGCAGCCGCCAGTCCGGCGGAAAGCAAGAATGCAAACAGCGCAAGCAGCGGGCACAGGCCCCGAATTCTCCGATCAGGCACTCCCGGCCAGCCGTGCGTGCCCGCCGGTCGAGCCGAAGCCGCCAGCTCCGCGATCGGTTGCATCGAGTTCGGATACTTCGATCCAGCGCGCCTGCGTCACCGGTGCGAGCACCAATTGTGCCACGCGGTCGCCGCGCGCGATCACGAACGGCTCGCTGCCGTGGTTGATCAGGATCACCTTCAGCTCGCCGCGATAATCAGAATCTATCGTGCCCGGCGTGTTGGGCACTGTGATACCGTGCTTGAGCGCGAGGCCCGATCGCGGCCGGACCTGAATTTCATATCCGGGGGGAATGGCCACAGCGAGGCCGGTAGCAACCGCATGGCGTGCACCCGGTGCTAGCGTTACGTCTTCGGCGGAAACGACGTCCATGCCCGCCGCGCCGGAGGTGGCGTAATGCGGCAGGTCCAGTCCTTCACCGTGAGGCAGGCGGGCAACCGCGACACCCACGGCGTCAGGCATCCTTGGCTTCTTTCAGCGCCGCCGCGACCCGTTCAAGCAGCGCGATAGCCACTTCCAGCTTGGGCATTTCATCAAGGCTTTCGACGCCATTGCCCGTCACAATGTGTACCCGGTTGGTGTCGCCCCCCATCACGCTCTTGCCCTTGGGGCCGGAGACATCATTGGCCACGATCCAGTCAGCCGCCTTGCGTTTGCGCTTCTGTTTGGCGTGCTCGAGCACGTTTTCGGTTTCGGCGGCAAAGCCCACCACCAGGGTCGGGCGCTTGTCGCTCGCTGCAACATTTGTGAGGATGTCCGGGTTTTCCTCGAGGATCAGCGCGGGCGGGGCCGAGCCGCGCTTCTTCAACTTTTCGCCGCGATATTCCTTAGGCCGCCAGTCGGCCACGGCGGCGACCATGATTGCTGCATCGACCGGAAGCGTCTGGCGCACGACTTCGGCCATGTCATTGGCGGATTCGACATTGACCCGCTCGACCCCCTTGGGCGTCATCAGCGAAACCGGCCCGGCCACCAGCGTGACCTTTGCCCCCAGCGCGGCGGCGGCGGCGGCAATGGCGAAGCCCTGCTTGCCCGACGAGCGATTGGCGATGTAGCGCACCGGATCGATGGCTTCCCAGGTCGGGCCAGCGGTCACAAGGACGTGGCGGCCCTTGAGCGGGCGATGCCCCTTGGCCACGGCAAACTGCTCGCCGCCCAGTGCGTCCTCGATCCGCTCTTCGATCGCTTCCGGCATGACGGGATCCCCATCGATCGGCTCGGGAAGGGCAGCGCTGGCGCCGGTCCTGACCAGATGGTTCATCGCGGCGGGATCGGTTGGTGGTGCCGAACTTGCCCCACCCTTCCTGGCGAGCAATGGCCCACCCAGATCGGGCACGGCATCGGGAGCGACTTCGCCCGCATCCGCAATATCTTGTTCGTCAGTTGCTTCGACAGCCTCGTCCTGCTCGAGATATTCGGCCTCAAGCTCCTCGGCGCTGCGCTTGGGGGTCGAACGCGGAATGATCGAGGAGAGCAGGCTGCCAAGGCTGCTGAGCCGCGATTCGTGTTCGGGTTCGGGCTCGGCTTCGATCGCCTCGACCTCGATCGTCCCGGCCACCGGTTCGTCCGTTGCCACGGGCACCGGTGCCGCAGTAGCAACAGGCACCGGCACTTCGACTACAATGCCCAGGTGAGCGCCAATTGCTGCCCAGATCGCCTCTGGCTCGGGCAGGCGGCCATAGCCGAATTCGCCGCAGGCCATCGCGCCCTGATCGGGGTCGAGCACTTCGACGCCAGCCTGCCGCAACCAAGCGACATTGCGCTGCGTCGCCTCGTGTTCCCACATACGCACGTTCATCGCCGGAACTGCCATAACCGGCTTGTCGGTGGCGAGGATCAGCGTGGTGGCCAGATCGTCGGCAATGCCTGCCGCCATCTTGGCGAGCAGATCAGCCGTCGCCGGGCAGACCACCACCAGATCGGCCTCACGGCTGAGCTGGATATGGCCAATCTCGGCCTCGTTCTTGAGGTCCCAAAGCGTGGTATAGACCGGATTCTCGCTGAGCGCGGCAAGCGCCATCGGGGTGACGAACTGTTGCCCGCCGTCGGTCACCACACAGGTCACATCGCCGCCGCCCTTGCGCACAAGGCGCACGAGCTCGCAGGCCTTGTAGGCCGCGATGCCGCCCCCCACGACGAGAAGTATTCTGGGAACGGTTTCGTTCACCAGTTCAGCTTCGCACCAACGGAATGAGAAATGCGCATCGTCCCTCAGAACCCCAATGATTCACTTGTCCTTGCCAGACACATGCCTAGCCGCAAGCAAGGCCCTAGCCAACCCTGCGACATAGTGGTTAAATTTTGCCTAGCGCTATGCCCGATTGGGGCGCAAGACTGCATGCAAATTCAAGGGAGGCAAGGCAAATGCTGGTTATCCTGCGCGCGGCGCTGCTGTTGGGCGGAATATTCTTTATCCTGATGGGCCTCAGCTTCCTAGTCGATCCGGCTGGAGCGGGCAGCAATTTCGGGATGGTCCCGCAGGGAACATTGGGGCTGGCTTCGATCCGCGCCGACATGACCGCGTTCTTCGTCATTTCAGGAACCTGCCTGGTGTGGGGCGCGTGGTGGCGCCGGGGCGATCCGCTGCTCGTCACCGCCGGTCTGATGGGGATTGCGCTGCTAGGCCGCATCGTGACTCTGGCGACCGCCGGATCTCATGAGGGGTGGTGGCAGCCGATGCTGATCGAAGCGGTCACGTCGATCCTGGCTCTGGCGGGAAGCCGTCTCCTGCCGCACACTGCATTCGAACCCGAAGAGGGTTAGAGCCTGTTTCAGTTACACTGAAACGGTCCGGCACCGGCCCACGCCCCCACCCGGCCACCCAATCCTGGCAAGCTGTGGGTGGCCGGGTGGGGGAGTGGGCTGGCACCGCAGTCACGCAAGTGGAACAAACTCTAGCCAATCCAGCCCAGCATCAGCGCGCCAACCACCGTTGCCGCGCCCAGCGCCGCGGCGAGCAGATAGCCGGCAAGGTCCGCGCCATGGCGCGCGCGCCTTTCCCACAGAAGTTCGACTTCGGGCAGCGGCGGCGGTTCGGGTGCGCCGCCCCTGGGCGGAAATTTCTCTTCCAACCGTCGGAGCAGCGCTGGCAGGCCCAGCAGCGTCCTGGCATCCTCGCGAATCCGGTCGGCCAGCGCCGCTTCGGGGCCAAGCTCGTCGCGTACCCAGGCGCGGACAAACGGCGCCGAAACGTCCCACATGTTGATCTGCGGATCGAGCTGGGTGGCGATTCCTTCGACCATGACCATGGTCTTTTGCAGCAGCAGAAGGTGCGGCTGCGTCTGCATGTCGAAATCGCGGGTGATGGCGAACAGCCCGTCGAGCATCTGCCCGACGCTCAGTTCGGCAACGGGCTTGCCGCGCATCGGTTCTCCCACCGCGCGCAGCGCCGTCGCGAATTCTTCGACCGAATGATAGGCCGGAACGTACTGCGCCTCGAAATGAATTTCGGCGACGCGCCTGTAGTTGCCGGTGGTAAGGCCATGCAGGATTTCCGCCAGCCAGGCGCGCGCGCGGCGGTCGATCCGCCCCATGATTCCGAAATCGATCGCGGTTATCGTTCCATCGTCCTGCACGAACAGATTGCCCTGGTGCATATCGGCATGGAAGAAGCCGCCGCTGATCGCCTGGGTCAGAAACGCGATCACCAGCCGCTGCGCGATGCGCGGCAGATCGTGCCCGCGTGCCTTCAATTCTTCGACATTGCTGATCTTGACCCCGTCGATCCATTCGATGGTCAGCACACGGCCATTGGTGCGGTCCCAATCGACCGCAGGTATGCGATAGCCCTCGATACCCGTCATCGCTTCTGCAAGTTCGGAAGCCGATGCCGCCTCGCGCCGCAGATCGAGTTCGCGGCCCGTCCAGCGTTTGAAATTGGCGATGGTCAGGCGCGGGCGCAGCCGCGCCGCTTCGCCGCCCAGCGACTCAAGATGCGCGGCTGCCCATTCATAAGTCGCGATATCGCGGGCAAAGCGCTCGCGAATGCCAGGGCGCAGCACCTTGATCGCCACCTGTTTGCCATCAGTGGTGACGCCGCGATGGACCTGCGCGATCGAGGCTGAACCCACCGGTTCGGGATCGATCTGACTGAACAGGTCTTGCGTCGGCCGGCCAAAGCTGGCCGCGATCGAGGCCTCGATTTCCTCAAAGGGCACCGGCGGCAGGCTGTCCTGTAATGTCAGCAGATTGCGCGCAGCCACCTCGCCCACCAGATCGGGCCGGGTTGCCAGCGTCTGGCCGAGCTTGATAGCAGCAGGGCCGATAGCCTGAAACGCGCCGGCATAATCGGGCTCTGGTAGCTCGCGCGCACCAAACCGCGCGACGCGCGCCAGCCGCTTGACCGGCAGCGGAGTATTCGCATCGCGCTCGATCCCGCGCAACGCCCCGTGCCGCGCAAGCGTGCGCCCCCATTTGAGCAACCTGTAGATATGCGTGGCGGAAGTGGGCACCGCTAGACTTTCCAGCCCGAATGGATCGCCACCAGACCGCCCATGATCGGTTCGACCCGGGTGTTCACGAAGCCCGCCTGACGGATCATCGCCTCGAAACGGGGCATGTCGGGGAACCGGCGGATCGATTCGATCAGATAGCGATAGGAATCCGCATCGCCAGCAATCGCCTTGCCGATGCGCGGCACCAGATGGTGCGAATAGAGGTCATAGGCCTCCTTGAAGCCGGGCCATTGCGTGGTCGAGAACTCGAGACAGAAGAACCGCCCGCCGATCTTGAGCACGCGGTGCGCCTCCTTCAGTGCGGCGGGAATATCGGTCACGTTCCTGATCCCGAATGCGATGGTATAGACATCGAAAAAGCGCGAGGGAAATGTCAGCGCCTCGGCGTTCTGGTTCGACCAGACCAAGCCATCAATCCCTCTTTCCATCGCGCGCTCGACCCCGACATCGAGCATGTCCTGGTTGATATCGGCCACGGTCACTTCGGCCCCGCGTTCGGCCATGCGGAAGGCGATGTCGCCGGTTCCGCCCGCCATGTCGAGTATGACTTCATGCGGCTGCGGCTTGATCCGGCGCACGAAGCGGTCCTTCCACAGCCGGTGCATTCCCCCCGACATGGCATCGTTCATCACGTCATAGCTTGACGCGACGCTGGAAAAGACCGCGCCCACGCGGCGGGTCTTTTCCTCTGGCGCTACCTCTTCGTAGCCGAAGGAAACAGTGTCTGTCATGGCCGCGGCCTTAGGATGAATTGCGTGGCTGGCAAAGGGTGTTAAGCACTGCGCCATGCCTGAATTGCCCGAAGTGGAAACGACAGTGCGCGGGCTCGCCCGCTTCCTTGAGGGAGAGCGGATCGAGCGGGTCACGCTGAACCGCCCGGACCTGCGCCGCCCGTTTCCGCCCGATCTGGTGCAAGCGGTATCGGGCGCGCGCGTTATCGGCCTTGGCCGCCGGGCCAAATACGGCCTCATCCACCTTGATCGCGGCATGAGCATGATTTTCCACCTGGGAATGAGCGGACGCTGGCGGATCGATCCACTTGCGCCCGACAAGCATGACCACCTTAATCTTGACACTGCCGCACACAGTTTCGCGCTGTGCGATCCACGCCGCTTCGGCACGGTCGATCTCGCCGAAACCGCTGCGCTCGAATCCTGGCCGCAATTCGCTGTATTGGGGCCTGAGCCACTGGGCGACCATTTTACCGCTGACCATCTTCGCGGTGCGCTCATGGGGCGAAAGCAGGCAATCAAGGCCTGCCTGCTCGACCAGCGGATCGTTGCGGGACTGGGCAATATCTATGTGTGCGAGGCGCTTCATCGCGCCCGTATCGACCCGCGTCGGGCGGGCAGTATGGTCACACGCGCGCAACTGTCGCGGCTGGTGCCCGAGATTCGCGAGGTGTTGCTCAGCGCGATCGACGATGGCGGGTCGAGCCTGCGCGACTATGTACGGCCCGATGGCGAGCTGGGCTATTTCAGTACCCGCTTTGCCGTCTATGATCGCGAGGGAGAGCCGTGCCCGCGCCAGGATGGCGGAACCATCCTCCGCATTGCACAAGGGGGACGCAGCAGCTGGTATTGTCCGAAATGCCAACGCTAAGCGAATCCTTGACCTTTATCCGCCGCCCCACTATGTGGCCCGCTTTCCGGCGATGAATCGCCGTGTCAGCACACAGGTTTCAGACAAGGATATGGTCGCCTTGAAGGTGACCCGCAGCAAGGACGAACATGGCCAACACGCCGCAAGCAAAGAAGCGCATCCGCCGCAACGCCAGCCGGGCCGAAATCAACGGCGCACGCATCAGCCGCATTCGCAGCTTCGTCAGGAAGGTTGAAGCCGCGATCGAAGGCGGTGACCGCAAGGCCGCCGAGGAAGCTCTGCGCGCAGCCCAGCCCGAGCTGGCTCGCGGAATTGCCCGCGGGGTGATGCACAAGAACACTGTGGCGCGCAAAATGTCGCGCCTGACCAGGCGAGTCGCCTCGCTCTGATTCGCTTGCCCTGAACGGGCATTTTGCGTTGGAAAATGAAGATGGGGTCGGCCCTTGCGGGTGCGGCCCCTTCGCTTGCCCGGCGAATCCGCCATCGTGGCCTGGCAAACCCTAGGATTTCCCGCGATTCGCGCCATTTCATGGTGAAAAACGCATAAAATTCAAATACATCAACGGCAGTCCGCGGGTTTACCCCCTGTCAACCTCTTTATTTCGGTTTTTTTACACTTAACCCCCTTGCGAATTGCGCAAAGGCGTAGATAAATCGGCCTTGCCTGGCGCGGGACAGCCTGGGTGTTTACAGTCTTGGATGATTGGGGGGTGCGCGAAGTCGGCGGCTTCGCAGCGACGGCGAAGCTTTGCCTGAAGCTCAATTGCACGGACTGATAAGCACGGCCGGGGGAAGGCCGGTAAAAGGGCTGAAAAACAGGGGTGTTCGGTTCGCGGACCGAACAGGGGAACAGGGCGAAATTACGGCAATGTTGCACAATCAGGAAAATGCGCAGATTACCAAGCGCAAGCGCGATGAGGACTTGATGGAAGACGCCGAAGCGGTGAATCTTGCAGCCGATTGGGCGGACATCAGCCAGGGTCTTCGCAAGGACTTGGGGCATCAGCTCCACAGCCAGTGGATCAGGCCGATCCAGCTGGGCAGTTTCTGCAAGGATTCGGGTACGCTCGACCTTTTCCTGCCGACCGAATTTTCCGCCAACTGGGTCAACGACCGCTTTCATGACCGGCTCCAGCTGGCCTGGAAGATTGCCCGCAGCGAAGTGCGCAAGGTCCGCATCCAGGTCCATCCCGGCAGGCGCAAGCTACCTGAACTCAGGCTAGAAAACGGTCGCCACCCGGCCAATGACGGGTTGGACAGCCGTTCATTTGCGGTTGGCGCCGGGGCGATGGGCGATGCGGGATTCAGCTCCTCGGTCGGGCTTGACCCTTCGCTGACGTTCGCCGCGTTCGTTACCGGCGAAGCCAATGTGCTGGCTTGCAACGCGGCGCAGCGCATGGCGGCGACCGAGCAACCGCAGTTTTCGCCGCTGTATCTCAAGGCCGCGACCGGCCAGGGCAAGACGCATCTGCTGCATGCGATCGGCCATGCCTACCTCGCTGCGCACCCGCGTGCGCGGATATTCTATTGTTCGGCCGAACGCTTCATGGTCGAATTCGTCCAGGCGCTCAAAGCCAACCAGATGATCGAATTCAAGGCGCGGCTGCGCAGCTTCGATCTGCTGCTGGTCGATGACATCCAGTTCATCATCGGCAAGGCGAGTGCTCAGGAAGAACTGCTTTATACCATCGACGCGCTTCTCGCCGAGGGCAAGCGGCTGGTGTTTGCCGCCGACCGTGCGCCGCAGGCGCTGGACGGGGTGGAGCCGCGGCTGCTCAGCCGGTTGTCGATGGGCCTGGTCGCAGATATCCAGCCGGCCGATATCGAACTGCGCCGGTCGATCCTCGAATCGAAGCTGACGCGCTTCGCCCCGCTCGAAGTGCCCGGCGACGTGCTCGAGTTCCTCGCGCGCACTATCACGCGCAACGTGCGCGAACTGGTGGGCGGGCTCAACAAGCTGATCGCCTATGCCCAGCTTACCGGGCAGGAAGTCTCGTTGCAGCTCGCCGAAGAGCAGCTTACCGACATTCTTTCCGCCAATCGCCGCCGCATCACGATCGACGAAATCCAGCGCACCGTGTGCCAGTTCTACCGCATCGACCGGTCCGAAATGTCGTCAAAGCGGCGGGCCCGCGCCGTGGTGCGCCCGCGCCAGGTGGCGATGTATCTGGCCAAGGTGCTGACCCCGCGCAGCTACCCGGAAATCGGGCGCAAGTTCGGCGGACGCGACCATTCGACAGTGATCCACGCCGTGCGGCTGATCGAGGATCTGCGCCAGCGCGACGCCGATATGGATGGCGATGTGCGCAGCCTGCTGCGCCAACTGGAGAGCTGAGCGCCTTTCCACTGTCGCTCCACATCGGCCCAACAGCATTTCCACAAGCCGCCAACAGGGCTTTGCACAGGAATCCGACAGGCTTTTCGACAGGTCCGATGCGGGCATTTCGGCAGCTTTTGCACAAGTCTGTCGACAGGCCGTAGTCCTGAGGCTTAAGGGGCGCGAATGAGCAATTCCCACTTCCCGCCAAGCACCGAGTCACTGCCACATAGTTTCCGCAGCGCGGTTGCGCGCGGACTGCGCGGTCGCTGCCCGCGCTGCGGCGATGGCGGGTTGTTCCGCAAGTGGCTCAAGCCGCGCGATGCCTGCCCTTCCTGCGCGCTCGACTTGAGGCCGCAACGGGCAGACGATTTCCCCGCCTATATCGCGATCTTCGTGACGGGCCACTTGCTTGCGCCGGTGATCATCATGCTGGCGGGCGACTTTGCGCTCACCACCATGCAGATGGCGCTGGTGGTCTTTCCGCTGGCGCTGCTATCGCTTTTTGCGACGCTGCAACCGGCGAAGGGCGCAGTTATCGCCGCCCAATGGTGGAACGGCATGCACGGCTTCAGGCGTGAACGCGCCGACGAGATCGCCAGCCCGTGAACCTGCCCACCGAACGTGTTGCCAGATTCGCGCGGCACATCGTGCTGCCCGAAATCGGCGGTGCAGGTCAGGTCGCGCTGAGCAAGGCGCATGTCGCACTGGTCGGGCTGGGCGGGATCGGATCGCCTGCACTGCAATATCTGGCGGCGGCAGGGGTGGGGCACCTGACATTGGTCGACGACGACCTGGTCGATGTCAGCAATCTCCAACGCCAGACGATCTTTACCGCGCGCGATGTCGGGCATGGCAAGGTGGTTGCCGCGCGCCAGTGGCTGGCCGGGTTCGACCCTGCGCTCAAAGTCGGGATCAGCGACACGCGAATCGCGGACGGGAACGCCGCCGAATTGATCGCGGGCGCCGATCTTGTGCTCGACGGGACCGACAATTTCGCCACTCGACTCGCGGTTTCCGATGCATGCGTTGCCTGCGGTATTCCGCTGCTCAGCGCTGCTGTAGGGCGCTTTCAGGGACAGGTAGGTGCCTTTGCCGGGCATTTGCCCGACCAACCTTGCTATCGCTGCTATGTCGGCGATGCATTCGATGCCGAAGATTGCGATTCGTGCGCCGAGGACGGGATGCTCGGCGCGATGGCCGGTTGGGTCGGTACATTCGCGGCGATGCAGGCGGTGCGATTGTTGCTCGACGGCGCCAGCACGTTCGGCGATCCGCAATGGGGCAGGCTCCACATTCTCGACGGGTTGAAGCCCGCCATGCGCACCCTCAACGTCTCCAGGGACAACGCTTGCCGGGGGTGCGGTCCGGCTTGATCCTGACCTGGTTCGCGTCGCTCAGGTGGCGAACATCTGATCGAGCGAGTGAAACGCCTTCATTTCGATCGCATTGCCCGCCGGATCGCGGAAGAACATGGTTGCCTGCTCGCCCGCCTGTCCTTTGAACCGTATTGTGGGTTCGATTTCGAAGTGCGTGCCCGCGGCCCGCAGCCGCCCGGCCAGCGCCTGCCAATCTTCCATCGTCAGCACCACGCCGAAGTGCGGCACCGGCACCTGGTGCCCGTCAACCGCATTGGCGGCGCGGTCGCCGCCATCGGGGGCAAGGTGCGCGACGATCTGGTGGCCATGGAAGTCGAAATCGATCCACTCGTCGCTGCTGCGCCCCTCGCGGCATCCCAGCACCGCGACGTAGAAGTCGCGCGCGGCGGCCAGGTCATCGACGGGGAACGCGAGGTGGAATGGGCGCAGGCTCATGACCGGCCAGATACCGCGTGCGTGCGCCTATGCCAAGCGCGGCGGGCACCCTCCAGCCTCGACAGCAACTGTGCGAAGCTTTAGGGCTGGGCATCATGAAACTCATCATCGGCAACAAGAATTACTCGAGCTGGTCGCTGCGCGGCTGGCTGGCGGCCAAGCAGTCGGGGCTGATGTTCGAAGAGCTGACGGTCAATATCGGCGGCGAGGAGTGGGAAGCTGCCAAGCGCGCAATGAGCGAGGTCCAGCCCAGCCACGGCAAGGTCCCGATCCTGTGGGACGGCGAAACTGTGATCTGGGACAGCCTGGCGATCCTCGAATATCTCGCCGACAGGGTCGGGCGTGAACGGTTCTGGCCCCGGGACGATGCCGCGCGCGGGCTGGCGCGGGCGATGGTGGCGGAAATGCACAGCTCATATCAGGCGCTGCGCCGCGAATGCCCGATGAATGTCCGCGGCCGCGTGGCGCTGACTGCGATCAGCGATGAAACCCGCGCCGACGTAGTGCGCATCCTGACGCTGTGGGCCGAGGCGCGCGCGCGCTTCGGGCAGGGCGGGCCGTTCCTGTTCGGCACCTTCGGCGCGGCGGACGTGTTCTATGCGCCTGTGGTGTCGCGATTTGTCACCTATGGTATCAGGCTGCCCGGCTTTGCCCAATCCTACGCCGAGGCGATCTGGGAGCATGAATGGATGCAGGCCTGGGTCAAGGCGGCCGAAGACGAGCAATGGGTGATCAAGAGTTTCGAGGTTCCCGCCAGGTGATCGCGCGGGTCGCCTCGCGGTTGGCCGCGCGGCTGGTGCTGCTGGGGGCTTTGTTTGGCATGGCGGTTCTGCCCGTTCCTGCGCATGCTTGGGGCGGGTACGGTCACCGGGTGACGGCGCAGATCGCACTCGCAAATGTCAGCCCTGAAACTCGTGCCGAGATCGCCCGGCTGCTGCGCGCCGCGCCGCAACTCGCGACTCCGGGCTGCGACCTTGCCTCGCTCGAAGATGCCGCGGTCTGGCCCGATTGCCTGCGCGGCGAGGGTTGGCGCTGGGGCTATACCTTTGCCTGGCATTACCGCACCACGCCGATCTGCGAGCCCTACGATCCGCGCAGCAACTGCGCGGGCGGCAATTGCGTGATCGCGCAGATCGAGCGCAGCCATCGCCTGCTATCCGATGAAAGCCTGCCAGCGCATATCCGGCTCGAGGCGCTGGCCTTTCTCGTCCATTTCGCGGGCGACATTCACCAACCGCTCCATTCGGGCGACAGGGACGATCGCGGCGGCAACGACCGGGTGGCCGATTACGGCATCGTCCCAAATCGCAATTTGCATTCGATCTGGGACAGTGCGCTGGCCGAACGCGCGATCACCAGCGCTCAGCCGCCGCTGGTGCGGCGCTACAGCGCTGCGGAGCGCGCGGAATTGGCGGGCGGCACCGCGGCGGATTGGGGGCGGGAAAGCTGGCAGGCGGCGCGCGATTTCGTCTATCCCAATGCCTTCGATTCCGACCCTTGCTCGGGCGAACTGCCCGGCGAAACCGCGCTGACGCAGGAGGATATCGTCGCGGCGCTTCCCGTCGCGCAGCGGCGCATCCAGCAGGCGGGCCTCAGGATCGCCGATCTGCTCGAAAGCGCCTTTGCGCCAAGATGAGCGTGCGGAACACAAGGACGCGCTCAATCAGCGAGTAGCACGGTAGCGCCATCCAGCAATGCGACACATTCGGCACTGTCCAGAAGCAGGAAAGCCGCACCGTTCGGGCAGGCTAACGCGCGCAATCACCCTTCACTTTCAGGGGAGGGGACGGGGATTGACTGATCGAAAGAGCCAGCCTGCTAATGATCAAACAGTTTATTCAAACCAGGCCTGCGAGTGCCAATACGCCGTCAATATTCCCGGTCATAATCGCTGGTTGCACGTCGAGCGTCTCGGGCGCTTGCCTTGTCCTGTTGATCCAGGCCGTGCGATAGCCGAACCAGGTTGCGCCAAGGGCATCCCAGCCGCCAAAAGCCGCAAAGCCGATCTGCTTCTTGGGCAAACCGAGCACGTCAATCGCCATCTGATACGCTTTTGGCGCAGGCTTGTATTGTTTGACGCGATCGGTGCTGAGCGCTGCCTCGAAGTATGAGCGGATACCGGCATTGTCCATATTGGCATTGAGCATCGCTTCACTGAGATTGGAGAGAAAAATCAGGCGAATTCCTGCGCCGCGCAGCCGTACAAGTGCAGGCCTGACGTCAGGCCAGATGTCGAGCTTGGAATAAGCCCCGACCAGTTCGCCGCGCAACCCGTCGGGCAGGGCAAGTCCGAGGCTGTTTGCTGCAAAGCGCAATGATGCGTCTGCGAGCGCCTCAAAACCCACATATCGACCGGCACTTGTATTGAGCCAAGTATAGCCGAACAGCTTGTTCGACCATAGGCTAACCAGCATATCGCCGCGTTCGCCGAAGGACTGGCGAGCGAGTGCTGCCAGCGATCGGGGATCAAAGATCGGGAAACCGTCAAAGGCGATTGCCTTGATCGAAGGACGTGTGGCGGCAGATGCCCCGAATGACAGCGCGGCAGTGCCCGTGGCGACGCCCGCAGCGACGCCAGCGACGACGTCCCGCCGACTAAGGTGACGAGAAGTATTTTCACTCATGCGATTCGTGTCCACCTGAAAATATCCTTTGATTTTAGGTACCGTGCGGCGCGAAGTGCACGTTGCATGAGGCAGTTACAAACACGGGAGATTCGGTCCGGCGCAGCGACTTTCCCGCCGCCGCGCCTTCCCTTGTTTCGATATCAGTCCGCGTCTCGCGTCAGCAGGAGCTTGCCGCGGGTCTCGCGTTGTTCGAGCTGGCGATGGGCCTCAGCAGCCGCCTCGAGTCCGAAACGGCCGCCGATCGTCACGCGCAACGCACCCGAGGCCACCAGCCCAAATAGCTCGCCGAGATCGGCTTTAAGCCCCTCGGGCGTCAGCAGGGGTGCCAGTGCGAAGCCCGTCAGCGACTGGTTCTTGAAGATCATCGCGAGCAGGTCCGGCACGCCAAGCGCGAATTCCTGGATGTTGAGCGCCCCGTAAATTACGATCTGTCCCTTGGGAGCGAGCATGGCCAAGCTTGCCGTGCAAATGGCACCACCGACCGATTCATAGACGATGTCCGGCCCCACACCATCTGTCGCTTCGGCTACCTGTCCAGCCCAATCGGGATCGGTATAGTTGACCGTAATATCCGCGCCCATCTCGCGGGCGAAGGCAAGCTTGTCCGCCGTGCTTGCCGCTGCGATTACGCGGGCCGCACCAGCATGCCGTGCGAGTTGAACGAGGAGCGAGCCGACGCCGCCCGCTGCTGCGTTGACGAGCACGGTCTTGCCCTGGGGCGACGCCTGGCGGGTGAGGTGAAGTGCGCTCAGTCCCTGCACCAGCAGCGCCGCAGCAGTATCGAACGAGACTTCCGCGGGGATCGGCACCGCATAGTTGGCATCGATCAGCACATATTCGGCATAACCGCCATAGTATTGGCCGGCGGCAAACAAGGGAGCGGCGATGCGCTGTCCGGGCACGAACCCGGTTACGCTTTCGCCCAGGGTATCGACAACACCCGCAGCTTCCGATCCCAGAATCGAGGGGAGCGGCGGCGTCACGGCATAGCGATCCTGTCGCATCAAAGTGTCAGCGAAATTGATCCCGGCGGCATTCACCCTTAGCCGCAACTGCCCCGCTCCCGGCTTGGGCTTTGCTACACTGGTCAATCTCAGGGTGTCGGGGTCGCCGAATCGGTCAAGCACTATCGCATTCATCATCGTCATGGTTGATCTCGCTATTTGAGCCTTGATGTTAGACCTCAATTAGCAATATAGACTTGGTTACAACTACACACAGATTTGTTCCATACTAACCAAGAGGTAACTATGGCCGATCCGATGAAGCGCTTACCCATGCTACCCGTCGAGCGCGCACTGAAGGTGATCTCGGGCCGCTGGAAGGCCATCATCCTTTATCAGCTTTTCGAGGGCCCAAAGAGGTTGTCCGAGCTACGCAGGATACTTCCCTCGGTCACCCAGAAGGTGATGATCCAGCAACTCAGGGAAATGGAGGCCCACGGCCTGGTCACTCGCAAGATCTTCGCGCAAGTTCCGCCTCGCGTCGACTATAGCGCAACTGCCCTGGGTTTGAGCCTTGAGCCGGTCATCCTCGCGCTGTGCGAATGGGGTCGCGCCCATGCTCGCGAGCTCAACGATGACGAGACCCTTTCACAGTGCGTAATGGCCCCTTGTTCAACGCCGTTGCCGACAGCCAGGCTCAACGAAAATCGATCTCCACGACATTCTTAGCGACCGCGGTGTCAAGCGGCGAGAATTGCGTGACGATCGCCGGGGGCCAGCATACCAAATTCCATCGATTGCGCCCGCCTCTAATTCGGCCACCAACTGCCCCGGTGCAGTCCTTGCCTCATACCCCAAAGGCACCGCAAACATCTGGTGAACAAGGTTTCTTAACCGTCCCAGGCTATTGCCCCTTTGGCAGGGAAGGGGGACGCATTGTTCGGGGTCGCAAGATGGATCAGCCTGTGGCTTGTGCTTGCCGTTATCGGCATGGCGCCGGCGCATGCTGCCGATCTGCGCCAGCTTGGCCCGCAGCTGTGCACGCTCGCCGGTTCCGCCGACGCAAGCCCAGCGCAAGTCCTGTCGCGGCGCGCCGCGTTCGATTGTGGGCCGGACAAGCTGGAAAAGGCCACCTTCAATCTATGGATTGTGGCCGATATCGGCGCGGCGGACGAGGGGCTGGGCGATCCGGTTCTGCGGGTGCGCACGTCGCGCCACGGCGCCTTCACGCTGACCCGGCAATATGCCGACGGGCGGCTCATAACCACCGACCATTCGCTGGCTGACCAGACCGCGCGCTGGCGGGCGCCGTATGCCGTGTCGCTGCCCTATATGGACGATGCTGGGGTTCGCCCTGAAACCATCCTGCTCAAGATCGACAACCCGTTCGATCCGACCAACTGGTACGACATCGAGCTGGCCGAGCGCGCGGACGACATTGCGCTCCACAACGATGGCCGTACGGTCAGCGCGCTGGTCATGGGCCTGCTGTTCGCTCCGCTGTTGCTCAACGGCGTGTTCTTCCTCGCGCTGCGGCAGAAGTTCATCCTGTTCCACACGATGATGGTGTGCGGGCTGATCGTCAATCACATAGCCTGGTCGGGAATCATCTTCGACCTGTTCCCGCACGCGACAATGGCGTACCGTTCGATCACCGTCTATCTCGCGCTCGGCTGGGTCGCGATGTCGGCCTGCCTGCTGATCGGCAGACTGTGCAGCCGCGAGCTTATGGGCACGGCCTGGCTGCGCGCGCTCCACATTGCAGGTTTGGGCTGCTGCGCGATCACCTTTGCGATCATTCTGGCTTCACCCTGGCTTCCGTTCGTGGGCGCGCAGATCATCCATATCGCGTTTGGCGCGATGGTGCTCACCGTCGTTGCCACGTTGGCACGCAATGCCATCAAGGGTGACCGGATGGCGATGTTGCAAATGATGGGGCTTGCGGGCGTGGGGCTGGTCGCGGTCAGTCGGGTTCTGCGCGCCAACGGTGTGATTGCCGATCTGCCGATCGTCGATCTCGGATTTTATATAGCGGTGCTGATCGAGGCGTTCACCACCAGCGTTGTGGTGGCGTTGCGCGCACTATCGCTACGCCGCCAGCGTGACATGATCGCGCAGGAACGCGACCGGATATTGCAGCTGGCACAGACCGACGAGCTGACCGGCATTCCCAATCGCCGCGCATTCATCAACCGCTTCGACGCGATCTTTTCCAGGCCCGATCGCAGGCCGGGGCTGCACGCGCTGATGATAATTGACATCGACCATTTCAAACTGGTCAACGACCGCTTCGGCCATTCGTTTGGAGACGCAATTCTCCGGCAATTTGCAGCCAGGCTGCGCGATGCCTGCCGCGCCGAGGATATTGTCGCACGCTTCGGCGGCGAGGAGTTCGTGGCCTTGGCCCGCTTCCATAGCGAGGCGCGTATTCGCGCCTTTGCCGAACGGCTGTGCCACCAGCACTTGCGCTGGACCGAGGAGGTGCCGGACAGCGAGACGCTGGAAGTGAGTTGCAGTATCGGCGTTGCGATCCTGCCGCGTCATAACACAGTCGATCTGGGCAGCGCCTTCGCCACCGCCGACGAGGCGCTCTATCAGGCCAAGGACAACGGGCGGCGTCAGGTATGGTTCGCCAGCAAGATTCCCGCGCCGCCCATGGTCCAGCCACGCTCAGCCGCCGCCTGAGGCCGGGCCCGGCGAGATCCGTTATCCCGACGATGACCGTGTACAGGCGGGTCTCAGCCGCAGATGCTTGCCTTCGATAACGCGATTGCGCTCCACAACTGGACCGCGTTCGATTCGGTTTCGTGGCCCGCTTCCTGCCCATAGGGCTGCGGCACGATACGCCCATCATCCAGTCGCCATGACCACAGTTCCGAACCCCGAAACGACACGGTCCGCTCGATCGCCGCTGTGATCGCAGTTTCCGCCTGCAACAGCAGGTCACGCGTGCCTTGCGCAAGGTCGCCGCGCGCCAACTGGCAGCTGATCCCCGCCTTCAGCAATCCCTGCTGCCACGACCAGATCACGGTGCCATGATAGCGCGTGTTGTCGAACGTCGCCGCACGCTCGGCACCGGCATAGGCCGGATTGGCGACCAGCATTCCGGCATCGGTCATCAGGCCCGATGGAAACGGCGCGATGACTTGCCCAAGCGCCGCCTGAATGGTCGCATCGTCGGGTTTGAGAAAGTACAGCAGGAAGCCGACATCCGAATGCATCACCTGCACCGGTCGCCCTGCAGCATCGAGCGCGAGGGCCATGAAGCGGACCTCTCTGGCAACTGGATGTGGCGCGGCAATGCCGGACGTTTGGGCAAATGCCGCCAGTTGCGCCTCGGCCTGATCTGCAGGCAACGACACGGCGAACTGCATCGGTGCTTCCTTCGCCCAGACTTTCGCCATCGCGGCCATGTCGCCAAGTTCGGTTCCCTGCGCCCCGTAATCGCGCAGCAGGCCGCTGCTCAGCAAACGGCTTCCGGCGTCGAGCGCCGCCGGAACCAGCGCCGCATTGATGCTGAACGAGTAACGGCCATCGCCGCCGAGGCCGTTCTGGCTGTCGCGCCAGTCGCCCACGGTCAGCCCATCGTGGAGGGAAATCAGTCGTTCGGCGCCGGGATTTGCCGCAAAGGGCCGTGCCCGCGCCGCGACAAATCGGAGATTGCGCAGAACAAGCTCGCCGAACGAAACACCCGACCGATCCTTGCGTGCAAGAAAGGCGGCTGCGCGCGCGCGGCCCTCGGGCGTTTCGAGCAGATAGCGGGCCAGCACCGGTGCCAGCATGAAATCGTCATCGACCATCTTGTAGTCGAGCACCGGATGCCGCACGTCGTGCCCCGGCCTGCCGATCAGTGCGAATTCGCCAATGTCTTCCTCGTGCGCGACTTCGCCGCCGGAATCGAGCCGTTCGAGCACCGAACCCAGCCCTGCCTCGATTGGCTCGGGCCTCAATTCCCCCATCATCAGCGCCAGCGTCATCAGCGTATCGCGCCCGAAATAGGTCTCGTACTGCCACGACCCGGCGAGCAGCTTCTCGCGGTAGGCAAGGAAGGCCACGGACCGTTGCAGCTGGTTCTCGCGGTCGGGGTGATTGAAGATCTGTTCCACGCTCAGCGGCGTCAACGGTTCCTCCCCTGTCAATGCGGCGATCCTGAGCCGCAGCGGGCCCTTGTGCGATGTCAGCACAACCGCGCCATCGCGCATTTCGGCCTGCCCGTTCAGCACCGTCACCACCAGCGAATAACCGGGGCCACCGTCAATCCGGCGCCGCTCCCAGGTGACCTTGCCCGCCGCGATGACCGGCATGGCCTCGACTTCGGCAGGAATGGGGTTGCCATAGCCATAGTCTCTGAGCACCCGGATGCTGCCTACCAGGGCGCGGTTCACGGTGAGCCGGGCTGCATCCGCCTCCAGCTCGGCCACGATCCCGCGGAGCCTACCGCCACCGGTCTGTTGCCGCTGTGCCGCGCGCAACGGCGCGGTCAGCCGCCACACCGTAGCTTCTCTCAGCCACAGGCCCGCACCGCTATTGCCTGCAGGGAACGCGAACACCAGCCGGGCCGCGGGGCCTGAGCGCAGGACGGCGTGCGCCGCAACCGGGCCATCGCGAAAGAAATGGTTCTGGATACGCCCTTCGGTGATCGCAAAGCTCAGGTCGGGCGCGGCGTCGGCCCGTGCGCCCAGCAGGAGCAGGCAGAAGATTGCGAGCCACCTCATCATGCGCGCATCCGTGCGAAGAACCCGAGCGAAACCAGCAGCAGCCCCATCGGCGCGATCGACAGGTAGAACGCGGTCTGCCCGTCGAATGCGGCGAACACCTGGCCCGTGATGAACGAACCGGTAGTGCCGCCGAGCGCGGAGAATACCACCAGCAGCCCGGTCATCGCGGCATGATCTGGCTTTGGCAGCGATGACAGCATGGCCGAATTGATCGCAGGATAGATCGGAGCGAGGAACAGCCCAACGAGTGGCAGGATATAGGCAGCAAGCGGGGCAGAGAGCCACCCTATGTCCGCTGAAGGGGATATTCCGCGGGTCAAAGGCAGGCTGACCAGCACCAGCAGCGCCATTGCAACGATGCAGATATTGACGAGCGGATACCAGCCGATGCGTGTCAATATCGCTCCGGCACCCAACCGGCCAATTGCGATGGAAGCTGCGAAGATGCTCGTGGCCTGGATGCTCATCGCCTGGGGCAGATGCAGCACTTCGTTGTTGAACGTCGGCAGCCAGGTGCCGATCGCCTGTTCAATCAGCACATAGAGGAATGCAGATAGGACGAAGACCAGCACCAGTGGCCTCGCCGCCAGCTTGAGCATTCCGGCGAAATCCTCGCGCGGGCGGCGATAGGCGGGGCGGGCCGCGCGCTCGTCAAGCCGGCTGAAGAACAGCAGTGCGCAAACCCCGAACGCGAGCGCGGCAAGCAACCAGTAAACATCGAGCCAGGCGAGGCTGGCGGGCGCTGCGGGATCGATGAAGGCGCCGAAGATCCAGTAGCCTGACAGCACCCCGACCATGAACAGCCCTTCGATCACGTTGGTCAGGCTGGCATGTTGCGCCGGCCCTTCGGTCACCAGCCCGATCGAGGAATAGACCGAAACCTTGATCAGGCCGAACGAGGCGCCCGTCACCGCGAACAGCAGCTTGGCCATGGCAAATGTCGGCACCAGCGGCATGATGAGGCAGGCGATGCCCACCATCGCCGCCCCGGTCATCATCGCCCGGCGATAGCCGAAGCGCGGCAGCAGCGAAGCCAGAAGGAACGACATCACCGCGATCGGCAGGTCCTTGAACGCCTCGAGGATCGAGGCACTGGCTTTGGTCTGCCCCATCGTCGCGATAGATTGCAGAATGACCGTGCCGACACTGTTCAGCAGGATGCCGAACAGCATGTAAACCAGAACCAGCGCGACGATGATGCCGAGATTTCGCATGCCCATCCTTCCTACAGCCTGTGCCCTGAAAAAGCCTGTACTCTGAAAAAAGAAGGCCGCGCCATCGGTTGACAGCGCGGCCCTTCAGGGAGGATCGTTGATCCGTTAGAACCGGAAACCGACCGAGAAGCGGAACGAACGGCCCAGGATCGGGCGACCGTTCGGCGCGGTTGCGCTGCGTGGGTCGCCTTCGGTCAGGCCATGCGAGTCGAACAGATTGTCGGCATGGATCTGGCCATAGAGTCCCGAAGGGGTGTTAACCCGCACACCGAGATCGACCTTCGTGTACGAACCCAGCTCCACCGTATTTGCCAGGTTCTCGAACCTGTTTCCTACGATCTGCGCGGCGGCATACAGATTGGCGTTCCAATCGCCCACCTCGAAATCGACGCTCGGTGACACGCGAACCTGGATTCTGGGCTGGCGATGGACCCTGTTCCCGACAATCGTCGGATCGGCGGTGTTTTCGGTAATCTTCGCATCCTGGAACGTCGCAATGGCTGCGAGATTGAACATCCCGAACGTCAGAGTGCTGTCGAGTTCAAGGCCATAGGCCCTGGTATCGAACGCCGTGGCGTCATTTGCCCCCAGGGTGCTCTGGAACCGCTCGTTGGTGTTGCGGAATCCGGTTGCATAGAGACGGATGTGGTCCGAGGTATATTTCAGTCCGGCTTCAAGCTGCTTGATGTCGAAGGTGCGGTCCACGCCATCGCGCAAGGTATCGAAGTTGGGGAAGGTTTCACCATCCGAGAAGCGCACAAAGGCACCGAAGGTGTCGCTGAACGCATAGTTCACCGCGGCAGTCCACGAGATCTCGTTATTGGTATAATGGATATTCCTGTCCCTGGTCCCGTCCGGGAAACCCGGGCCGGTATCGACGACATAATTGATTTCCACCCATTCGTTACGGACACCGGCATCGATCCGCAGCTTGTCGGTAACATCGAACGAATCGGCCAGATATACCGCGTTGACATTGGCATCGCCCACGCCCTGCAACCCGAAGGCAAAACCGGCGCCGCCACCGGCGGCTTCGATATCCTGCGGGGTTACATTGGCCAGTATGTCGCCGTTCTGCGTCAGCTGCACACCGACCGGGTTGCCGAGCGACCACCAGTCATCCGACGAGAACGAGGAACGGTAATAGCCGACCGTGACTTCGTTGTCGCCGAGATCGAAGGCAAGGCTGAGGTCGTTGGTCAGCGATTCGAGATCCTTCTCGACCACCCAATGGCCATAAGTTTGTACGAAATCGGTGCTGGCAAGCGTGACCCCGCCCAGTGTCTGCACCGGATTTCCCGTCACCGCACTGACGGCCCCGGCAGTTACCGCTGCGCCCGACGGCACGAGCCCGTATGTATCGGCATCGCCTTTCAGATAGGCCAGGTTGTCACGCAGGGTGATATTGTCCGAAACTTCGAATTCGACATTCAGGCCTGACAGATTACCCTTCCAGCCGCGACCGCGCCGGAAGTCGAAAATCTTGCTGTTGCCGTCGGCGTCGATCTGAATTTCGCGCAGGCGGGTGGCATTGCCCAGCAACGAGAAGTTGCCAAGATCAAGTCCGGCATTGAGTGCGATCGGCAGGTACCACTGGCCCACATCGTCGGTCTGGCGCGTCCATGCGCTGATCTTGCCGCGATCGAACTTGTAGGTCAGGTTGCCCGACAACTGGAACCCGCGTTCCGAATTGAACTGCGCATCCCTGATGCCGGGTGAGGTGCTGGCATAACCTCCGACGGTGTAATAGAGGTCTTCCCCAAGCGCGCCCGACAGATAGAAGTCGACCTGCTGGAGGTCATAATCGGATGCGGTGTAGCGAATGCCTCCTTCGGTATCGTCCTGGCCTTCGCGCAGACGGAAGTTGAGCGTCACACCCGGCTCGCCCCGGGCAAACACCGAGCTGGGGCCACCGCGCAGCGCTTCGACCGAAGCGATCGTGTCGTCAACGCGGAAGATCGTGCTTTGCTCAAGGAACGACAGGGTCGGCGTGCCGAAGATCGGGGCACCGGCCACGGACAAGGTCACGAACGGGGCATCGCCGCCAGCGGGCAGACCGCGTACGTCGATATTGGCACCGCCCTTGCCGCCCGAGCTTTCCGCCCAGACCCCTGGAACCAGGCTGAAGATTTCAGCCGTGCTCTTGGGTGCGGCGATCGTCAGATCGTCTGCTGAAACCGACGTGATGGCGAAGCTCGCATCCTGCTTGCGCAGTCCGGCGCCGCCCGCGGTACCGGTAACGATGATTTCGCTGCCTTCGTCTGTCTCCGCTGCCGCGTCCTCGCCCTGCGCCCAGGCGGGCGCGGAAGCCGATACGGCTAGCGCCATGAACGACGAATACGACAAAATTCTGTGATAATTCCTCATGATACTTTCTCCTCGTCTTTGGTCTCTTGCATACTGTTGGCTGGTTGTGCTGCCACGTCGAACAAATCGGCGAGCCGGATGTCTCCGGTCTCGCGGAAATAGAGGTCGGCTCCGGGCAGCACGCCTGGATTGCCAACCCCCACCGCAAGCATGCCTGCCGCGCGGATTGCTGTGATACCGGCCGCCGAATCCTCGATGCCGACGCACCGATCCGGTGCCACGCCGAGCGCAAGCGCGTTTTCAATGAAGATGTCGGGATGCGGCTTTCCGTTGGCGATTTTCGCGGCATCGGCCACGAAATCGAAACAGCTTTCGATGCCCAGCCTGCGGATCAGATCGCCGGCGTTGCGGCTGGCCGAAGCGAGCCCGATCTTGAGGCGGGCATTGCGACAGTCGGCGAGCAGGCGTTCGACGCCGGGAAACAGGTCGCCGGGGCCGAAACCCGCCAGCGCCTCACGATAGTACCCGTTCTTGCGGACCAGCATCGCCTCGAACTTCGGGACGGGGACTTCGATCCCGGCGGCCTCGATAATGCGGGCGAGCGATTGCGACCGATCAACCCCCTTGAGCCCTTCGTTGACCGATCGGTCGAACGCAATCCCCTCCTCGTCGCACAGTCGCTTCCAGGCGAGGTAATGTGCCTCGGCAGTATCGGTGATGACCCCGTCGAGGTCGAAGATGACCGCATCGAAGGCGGGCGGCTGCATCAGCACCGGTCCGCGCGAAAGATCGACCTCGCGCCCGCGGTCGAAGAATATCGGCACAGGCCCGTCGATCAGCGAATAGCGAGCGTCGCCGCCCTTGACCGCAACCTCGACCGTGGCGCCCTGCCAGTGGAAGCGGAATGAAAATGACTTCCACGGATCGGGGCAGGTCGGGGCGAGCGAGAGCACTCCATCCGCTATCGTCAGCCCGCCCCAGCCTTGCGCCAATGCCAGCCAGCTGCCCGCCATCGCGGCCAGATGGCAGCCATGCCAGGTGTTGGCGTGCAGATCGTGAAGATCGACAAATGCTGTTTGATGCAGATAGTCGAGCGCGTCGGCGGTTTCCGCGCAGCGGGCCGCGGCGATGGCAAACGCGGTTGCCGACAGCGTCGAATCGTGCGTCGTCAGCGGCTCGTAATAGGCAAGGTCGCGGCGAATTTGCGCCTGGCTAGCGTGCGTTGCGCCGATCGCATGCGCCTGCACCACATCGCCCTGCTTGCACAGACGGTGACGAAACAGGACCAGCGGATGGTATTTGACCAGCAGCGGTGCGCCGGACGCATCACGGGCGCCTTGCGGAAACGGCGGCTTGTCCATGAAGCCGTCATCCTGCGGGTGCACCCCGGTTACCGGATCGACCGGCAGCCACATGTGCATCGCTGCGCGTTGCCAGCTGGTGATTTCGTCGGCCGCGACTGCGCCAAAGTCACGCGCGACACTGGCTGCAAACAGCAGGTGGCGCCGCGCCATCGCGTTGGTGTAGAAATCGTTGTCGACCAGCGCGCTGTATTCGTCAGGGCCGGTTACACCATGAATCAGGAAAGCCCCGCCCCGGCGCTCGCAGAAATGCCCAGTGTCCATCCACAGTCTGGCCGTTTCAAACAGCATCTCGGCCGCGCCGTGCTCCAGGATCGATCGGTCGCCGGTGGCGGCAACGTAGATTTCCACCGCATAGGCGATGGCGGCGTTGACGTGATATTGCGCCGAGCCGGTGGGGTAGTGGGTCGAACATTCGCGCCCGCCGATGGTACGCCACGGGTAAAGCGCGCCCGCCGCATGGCCGATCGCCCGTGCGTGTTCGCGCGCATCGGCAAGGCGCGATACGCGGTATTCGATCAGGTGGCGGGCCAGATCTGGCGCTGTCAGCGCCAATACCGGCAGGACGAAGGCTTCGGTGTCCCAGAAGTAGTGCCCTTCGTACCCTTCGCCGGTCAGGCCCTTGGCAGCGACGCCTTGACCCCCACTTCTGCTCGCCGACTGGAAAATGTGAAACAGGTTGAAGCGCACGGCCAATTGCAGGGCCGGATCGGATTCGATCCCCATGGCCGCGGTCTTCCAGAAACCTTCGAGCGCCAGGCGCGATTGTTCCAGCAAGCGATCGAACCCGGCGGCTTCGGCAGCTTCGACCTGGGCGAGCGCGGCGGCTTCGATGGCGGTTCCGCCGCCCTCGGCAGTCGAAGCAGCGACAAACCGGTCGAACGTCAGCGCTTCACCGGTGGCCAGCCTGGCCGAAACCGATAGATTGTCCTTACTACCGGCGATCCACTGTGCGATCGTAACCTTTGGCTTGCCGCCGGTTGCCGGCGCAAAGCACCATTCGTGACCCTGAATGGTCGAGCGGGCCGAAACCTGCGCCAGATGCGCGCGCGCGCTGATCCGGGGGTCATCGGCATCGAAGGCATCTGCACCCGGATCGCAAAGCGCGACGGGGCAAAGGACCCGTATACTTGCGGCGAAATTGACCGGCCTGACCGCGTAGCGCGAGGCGCAAACCGCACCTGCGCCGAAGGGCACCATGCGACGCACATCGATCTCCAGCTCGCGGCCATCGGGCAGCAACCACAGCGTCGAACGCGCCAGGACTCCGGTCGCCAGGTCGAGGGTCCTTCGAAATTCCAGCATTTCGGCGACTTCGAAGTCGATCGCGGTCCCGTCGATTTCGACCTGGATCATCGTCAGGCCCGGTCCGGTCAGCCGCGAATCGGTGCCATCGGCGAAACCGGGGAAACTCTCGTGGTAACGGACCGGCCGCCGGAGATAGGCCGATGGAAGGAATGAGGCATGCATATGGAGCAGCTCGTCAATTCCTCCGCGCACCCCGATTGCCCCGTTCGCCAGGGCGAACAGCGCGCCGTCACGCGCAAGCGTAGCGGGATCGAACGACGACTGCTCGATCGACCATGCGTCAACGCTTTGGGGTGGTGAAATCGTCAAACCCTCTCCTCCCGCAGGCACCTGTGATCCGGTGCCCTTCGGCAGGATAGAAAATCCGGCAAAATGTTATCGATGTCAAGGTATCGATGTCATTTAGTCGCGGTGACAAACATCCTATTGAATAACAGCGTTAACTTTGACGGATAACGATCTGGACAGGAAGCGTCTCGGACGCGACTCGCTCGCCCTGTGCCAGCGCCAGCGACTTGCTCGCCAGCAAGCGGCCCGATTCATGCCAGTTCTGGCGAATCGTCGAAAGCGAGGGTACGAAGAGCGTGGCGGCAGCGGCATCATCAAAGCCGATCACGCTGACTTGCGCGGGAATCTGGAAACCTCGCCGCGCCAGAACGCGCACTGCACCCATGGCGATATTGTCGCTTGCGCCAAACACGGCATCGATCGCGTCGCCGTGCCGGTCGAGTGCGGCCTCCATTGCCCTGGCACCTTCATCGAGCGTGAAATCGCAAGGGATCGCCACCAGCAATTCGCCGCCACTCGCTGAGAGACGTGCAAGGAAGCCATCGAGCCGGTCGGACACTTCGGTATATTCGGGATCGCCCAGAAACACCGCATGTTTGCGGCCCAGATCACTGAACCGCTGCGCCGCCAGCACCCCGCCGGCAAAATTGTCGCTGCCGACGATGATGTGCCGCACGTCGTTGCGGGCCGACCCCCAGATCACCAACGGCAGGTTGCAGCGCTCCAGGCTGGTAACTGCATCATCATGGACACCCTGGCCGAGCAGGATGACCGCATCGACACTGGGCGGTTGGCGAACGAAGTTGTCCGCCGTGGACAGCATCGCGCTGTAGCCCGCGGTCGACAGTTCCTGGATGATCCCGCCCAACAGCGCCAGCGGATAGGGGTCGCTCATCGGCCTCTGTTCGGTCGGCAGCATTTCGATGACAACCGCGATGGTGCGCGTCTTCTTCTGACGCAGATTGCGCGCGGCGACGTTGAGCTGGTAACCGCGTGCCGCCGCGATTTCCCGGATGCGGTCGCGGGTC
>PNJY01000009.1 GCA_013822125.1 Erythrobacter sp.
CGCCGCGAGGACAACCGGCTCGCGCCTGATGAATACAAGGCGCTGCATCCGATGGGGATCGCGCCCGTAATCGAGGACGGCGATCTGGTGCTGGGTGAAAGCGGCGCGATCATCGACTACCTGCTCGCGAAGCATGGCAAGGGCCGGCTCGTCCCCGCGCTCGACAGTCCGGACTTCCCGCTGCACCTGTTCTGGTTTCATCACGCCAATAGTACATTCATGACAAATGCCATGATGGCGCTGGTGGCCAATGCCGCGGGCGCTGCCGAATTGCCCGAATTCGTCGCCAATCGCGGGGCGAAAAGCTGGCAGATGATCGAACAGCACCTGGGCGAGTACCCTTGGTTCGGCGGCAGTGAATTTTCCGCAGCCGACGTGATGATGGGCTTCGGCCTCACCACCGCGCGGCTGTTCGGCGGGCCGGACATGGCGGAATTCCCCAATATTTGCGCCTGGCTCGGGCGGATCGGCGCACGCCCAGCCTATCAGCGCGCCATGGCCAAGGCCGAACCGGGAATGCCGCCAAAGCTGGACTAATCGCGAGCGATCGCAGCGACCGGCTGTTGCCGCGCCAGGCGGCGGCGCACCCACCACGGGCGCACGATCTCGCCGCGCTGCGACGCCAGCCAGACGAGGTAGGCACCCACCGAAGTTGCCACCACCATAGCGATCACCGATGCTTCGAGCCCGAAGGCACCGCCGCTCAGCAGCTCGTTGCCATGAAGTTGCGCTTCGACCATGCCGTCGACGTCGTTGCCTGACACTGGCACGTCCCAGATAAACCCCTGGGTGACGTTCCAACCGAAGTGAATTCCGATTGCAAACCATAGCGAACGAGTCACCATGTAGGCCCCGCCCAGCAATATGCCGGCCTCCAGGGCGATCGCCAGTGATGACAGCCAAGTGGCATTGTCATTACTGATATGGGCAAATCCGAACAGACCCGAAGTCACAGCCAACGCAAACCAGCTGCCCCCAAAATCCTCAAGCCACCGGAACAGGACACCGCGAAACATCAGTTCCTCGACGAAACCGGCGGCAAAACCGGCGACAAATAGAATCATCACGAAATCTTCGCCGCCGCCCCAGCCGACGATGCGATAGGAACCCAGCGCGGCAGCAATCGCCACAATGGCCGAGAACAAGCCAAAGGCAAGCAGCGTTCCTTGTGCCAATTCGCGCGAGGCGCGGTGCCACGGCAGGTCATCATGCGGCGCATCCCCCAGATGCCGAATGAAAAACTTGTAGATGATCAGCAGCAGAGCGATGAGCGCAATGACCTTGGCGGTACGACTCGCGTCCTGGCTGCCGATGTCCGGCAAATGCTCCACCAGCCAACCGAAACCCGATGTTGAGCCGACGACCGCCAGCAATGCGATCGCAAGTGCGACAAGCGGAAAATCGGCGATTCTGCGCCACAGCGGATTTGTCATTCGAATGCCTCCCGAAACGCGCAACCGATGGCGCGGATCGGATACCAGAGCAATCAAATTTAGCCTTTCGCCCGCTCCCTTTTAAGCAACTCGCTCTTTATCTGCGTGCCATAGGCATAGCCGCCGAGCGTGCCGTCAGCCTGGATCACCCTGTGGCAGGGGATCAGCACCGCGATGTTGTTCGCGCCGTTGGCGCCCCCCACCGCGCGGCAGGCCTTTGGATTGCCCACCAATGCTGCAAGCTCGCCATAGCTGCGCGTTTCGCCCGGCGGGATGCGCCGCAATTCTTGCCACACGCGCTGCTGGAATGCCGTTCCTTTCACATCTAGTGGAATGTCGCGCAGCACGCCGGGCTGTTCGACCGCGCGCGTCACTTCGTCGAACAGCGTGCGGAACCCGCTCCCTGCGCGCACCAGATCGGCCATCGGAAAGCGCGCGCGCAGCTCATCCTCCCCTTCGTTGAAAGCGAGGCAACAAACGCCCCTCTCTGTTGCGGCGACCAACATCGGGGCGAGGCTCGTCTCGATCACATCCCAATGGATCACGCGCCCCTTGCCGCCGTTACGCCAATCGCTGGCGTTCATCCCTAACTTCCCTTCCATTGCCTTGTAAAACCGGCTCGGTGCCTCATAACCCGCATCGTAGATCGCGTCGGTGACACGCTGCGATCTTACAAGTGCGTCCCTGGCGCGCTCTTCGCGCAGCGCACGGGCATAGGCGGCGGGCGAAAGCCCGGTGGCGCGCTTGAACAGACGTTGAAAATGCGCGGGCGAATAGCCGGTTATGACAGCAAGTTCCTCCAGCGATGCCCGTTCGCCGGCCTTGATTGCTTCGATTGCCGCCAACACCGCTGCCTCGTCGCGCGCCACGTCATCGGGGCGGCAGCGCTTGCATGGCCTCAGCCCCGCCTCGCGCGCATCCGCTCCACTGGCAAAGAAGCGAACGTTGCCGCGCGCCGGGTGCCGCGCCGCGCAGGACGGGCGGCAATAGATACCCGTGGTGAGCACGCCGGTGACGAAGCGCCCGTCAAACCGCCGGTCGCGCCCCAGCACCGCCTGCCAGGCTTCATCCACCGCGATCATCCTGCCGCTCCTTCATGGCGATCTACCCGCGCGGCAAAACAGCCGTGCGCAGCGTTGTGCGCATGGATATAGGCGATTTCAGGGTTCGCAAACAGGTTGCAGATTGCAGCATCGGCCTGCCCCGGCAGTGCGAGACGCGCATCCTTGAGCAGCCCGTCCTCCCCGAAGCCGCGCATACCTAGCGGACGGCCTTCGAACACCGGCGGCAGTTTGTCGATATAGTCGGCAGGCTCCTGCGCCAGTTCGCGCACATAGATCGCGTAGGCGCTCCGATAGGGCGTGGCGACGTCATGGCTGGTGTGGTGGAGCAGGATCAATTGCTCGCCCTTGTCCGCGTTACGCAACGAAACCCGGCAGGGAAACCCGCGATCGGCCGCGGCGGTCACGCGCCTGGCGTTGCGTTTTGTTAGTGCCGCATCGTTGAGCGCGAAGAGCGCGGCGAAGGGTTCTGGCGAAAGTCCGGTGATGCGATAAGTCATGCTTGGTCTCCGTGTTATGAAGCCTTGCATAGCGGCTCGCAAATCTGCGCGCGTCCCGAAGCTTGCGGTCAAAGCAAACACGCGCCACACTCGGCGCATGAAACACATCCTCATGCTCGTCGGCGCGATCCTCGCGCTGGCGTTCCCCGGCCCTGCCAACGCCGACCCAGCCGACATCGACGCCGCCGCGCGCGGCGTGGTGAGGGTTGTGATCATCGGCACCGACGGGAAAGAGGTCTATCCCGTCAGTCACGGCAGCGGCTTTGCGGTATCTCCCACGCAAATCGTCACCAATGCTCATGTCGTGCGCGAGGCGATGCTCGACGATACCTTGCGGATCGGGATCGTGCCGCCCGAAGGCGAGGACGCCGCCTATGGCCGGGCGGTGGCGGTAAGCCCGCGCAACGACCTGGCGTTAATCGAGATCACCGAGGGCAGGCTGCGTCTGCCGCCGCTCACGATAGCCGGCGGCGTTGTAGACGAGCTTCACGATGTCTCAGCAGTCGGTTATCCGATGAATGTCGATCAGGCCCAGGGGCTGGATATCGGCGACATTTTTCGCGCGCAGCCTCCGGTCAAGAGCCGTGGCTTCATTTCGGGCTCACGGCCAAGCCGCCAGTTCGATACGCTGCTCCACACCGCACCGCTGGCGCGCGGCAACTCGGGCGGGCCGTTGCTCGACAATTGCGGCAGGGTGCTGGGCGTAAACAGTTTTGGTGCCACGTCCGACGGAACCGACGCCGAATTCTATTTCGCCGTATCGACGCGCGAACTTATTCCGTTCCTGCGCGCCAACGGCATCGAAGCACGCATCAACGCGCTGCCTTGTCGCAGCCTCGCCGAACTTGACGAGGCCGAGCGCGCCATGATGGACGCGCAGCGTGCGGAGGCGGCAGGCCTGGTCGCCGCGCGCGAGATGGCGCAACGCGAAAAGCTCGACCGGGCCCAGCTCGAAGCGCAATTGGCGGTCCAGAGCCAGCGCGAGAATTTCATGGCGGCTGCGATGATCGCGCTGCTCGTGGCACTTGGCAGCGGATATTTCGCCTTGCAGCAGCGGCGGGCGGGCGGGCTGCGCAAGCGTGTGGCCTCGTTTGCCGTGATTGCCGTTGTCGGCGGGCTTGGCACCATACTGCTATGGGTCACACGCCCCGGCCTTGAAGAGATAGACGAGCGCGTGCGGCTGGCCATGGATGAAGGAACGCCCGATCCGGCCGATCCGCCATCGCAGGCCAGCGAAGGCACGATGCTGTGCACATTCGTTCCCGAGCGCAGCCGGGTTACGGGCGCCAGGATGGACGATGTTGAATTCGAATGGGCGGCGGATGGTTGCGTCAACGGGCGCACACAATACGGGTTCGCAGATGGCGAATGGCGCCGTGTGCTGGTTGCTGAGGATGAGGACGCGGTGGCGGTCAACAGCTATGATCCGCTTAGCCGCACCTTCCGCTCTGATCGCTATCCTCTCAGCCGCAAGGCGATGGAGATGGTGCGCGCGGTTCGTGCCGAATATACGCCGCCCCAATGCGGCATCACCAACGCTGCGCGTGACCTGGGCGAACAGCAGGGGGCAATCCTCTCGTTGCTTCCCGCGCAGCCCAATGAACGGCTGGTCTACAGCTGCGCGCCCAAGGCGAGGGTCAGAGCATCGCAGCACGAATAGGGCGTTTGTAACCAAACGGGCCACTGCCGCGTATCTCGCCATGAGGTGAAGATAATGAACCGACGTAATGTGATGATCGCTGGTGCCGGTCTGCTCGCGGGCTTGTTCTCGCGCGCGCAAGTCGCCAGCGCCAAGCCCGCGAGCAAGTTCGAGGTCGCCTACAGCGATGCCGAGTGGAAACGCAGGCTGGCCCCGCGACAGTACTACATACTACGCGAGCAGGGGACCGAGCGCCCGTTCAGCAGCGCGCTGCTGAAGGAAAAGCGCAACGGCGTGTATGCCTGTGCCGGCTGTGCGCTCCCCGTATATCGCTCTGCCGACAAGTTCGACAGCGGCACCGGCTGGCCCAGCTTCGTGCGCGCGATCAAGGGTAACGTCGGCACCAGCATCGACAAAAGCTGGTTCATGACCCGCACCGAAGTGCATTGCCGCCGCTGCGGCGGTCATCTGGGGCATGTGTTCGACGATGGGCCACCGCCCACCGGCAAGCGCCACTGCATCAACGGCGACGCGCTCGATTTCGTTGCTGCCGCACGCAAGGCGAAATCGTCATGAGGTTGATCCTGGCGATTGCCGTTGCCGCGCTGTTGTCGGCGTTCACGCAGGCCAAGGACACGCCGCCCCGCGCCGAGGCCTACTTTGCCATGGGCTGCTTCTGGTGCGCCGAACACGACATGGAAGCGGTACCGGGCGTGATCGAGGTGGTGTCGGGCTATACCGGCGGGACCACGCGCAACCCCACTTATGAGCAGGTCAGCGCCGGGGGCACGGGGCATTACGAGGCGGTGCGCGTGATCTACGACCCTGCCAGGCTCAAATATTCGCAGCTTCTCGACGTGTTCTGGAAGAATGTGGACCCCTTCGATCCCGCCGGGCAATTCTGCGACAAGGGCGCATCGTATCGTGCCGCAATATTCCCGGTGAACGCAGCGCAGAGAAAACTCGCCGAAGCCTCGAAGGTCAGCGTGGAAAAACGCTTGGGGCGTTCAGTCACAACGAAGATCGTCGCCAAGCGGCCATTCTACAAGGCCGAGGAATATCATCAGGACTATGCGGAAAAGAATCCGCTCCGCTACAGTTTCTACCGTCGGGGCTGCGGCCGCGACGCACGGCTGAGACAGGTCTGGGGCCAGTGAGAACGCCGCGGCGGTACTGCCCGCCGGTCTCGATGGTCAGGCCCCGCCGTTGCGAACGACAGGCCGCAACGCGGGCACTTCGCGCGCGGCTTCCTCGGCGCTGATCCCGGGCGCAGGGGCAGCGCTGATCTTTTCCTGCCTGCGTGCCACCCTGCCCGCCCGCTCGATAGCGCGCACCAGCCGCGGATAGACCCCGCAGCGGCACAGATTGGGAACCGCGGCCTTGATTTCCGCTTCGCCCGGAGCAGAATTCTGCTGGAGCAGCGCGGCTGCGGCCATGACGATACCCGGTGTGCAGAACCCGCACTGGATCGCCTGTTCGGCCACCAACGCCTGCTGCACCGGGTGCGCACGATCGCGCGACAGCCCTTCGATGGTGGTGATGAAGCGCCCCTCGGCCTCGGCAATGGTGATGAGACACGACCTGAGAGCTGCACCATCGACGATCACCATGCAGGCACCGCAATCGCCATTGCCGCAACCATATTTGGTGCCGGTGAGATTGGCCGCATCGCGCAGTGCCCACAGCAACGGCGTATCCGGGGCCATGTCGAACTGCACCGGTCGATCGTTAACAGTCATCTGCGACATCGGCGCGCACTCTCCGTGGCTGGTTCGGAAGTCCCCGCCTATCGCACGGCCAGCCCGGTCGCAACTCCTGCGACTTCCAATTGTGCAAGGACGCAAAGGAAAACTCCGGTGACCATTCGTTAACCATCATCCTGCATAGCGTTGGCGCGGTTTCGGGAGATTGCGGACAATGGACGACCTGCTGGCTGAATTCGTCGCGGAAACGCGCGAGATGCTGGAAGCAAGCGAAGGCGAGCTTATCGCCTGGGAATCCAATCCGGGCGATACCGCCCGTCTCGACGCAATTTTCCGCTTCGTTCACACCGTGAAAGGCAATTCCGGCTTCTTCGATGTCCCGCACCTCGAACGGCTGAGTCATGCCGCCGAGGACGCACTGGCCGAAGTGCGACAGGGTAAGCGACAGGCCGACAGCGCGCTGGTCAGCGCAGTATTGGCGATCATCGACCGGATCATGGACCTTGTCGGCCTGCTCGAAGCCGGGGAAGATCTGCCGACAAGCGGAGATGCCGAACTGATCGCCGCCCTGGCCGCGCGTAGCGATGCGGGCGCGCCGGATAGTCCGGATCCGAGCAATGCGGCGCAGGCTACCGACGACCAGCCGGTGACAAGGGAACACTCTCCCGCCTCACCGCAGCGTTCGATCCGCCTTCCGGTCGAACTGCTCGACCGGGTGATGAGCGGCGTTTCCGACATGGTGTTGGCTCGCAACGACCTCGCGCATCGATTGCGCGAAGCGGGTAACCAGCCGATGATCGACGGCCCGTTTGAGAGGCTTTCAACTATTCTTTCCGATGTCCGCGATGCCATTACCCGCATGCGCATGCAGCGGCTCGAACTTCTGTTCAGCGCCTTTCCGCGCCTGATCCGCGACCTTTCCGCCGAACTGGGCAAGCAGGTGATGGTTGAGCTGGAGGGCGGCGATGTCGAGCTCGATCGCGAAATGATCGAGATGATCCGCGATCCGATGACGCATATTCTGCGCAACGCGATCGACCACGGCATAGAATCCGCCGCCGACCGGGCCCGGGCAGGTAAACCTGCGGCGGGTCTGCTCAGCATCGCGGCGCGTCAATCGGGCAACAAGATCATCATCGCCATCAGCGACGACGGATGCGGCCTGAACGAAGCCAGGATTGCCGCCAAGGCTGTCGCAAACGGGCTAATCGGCGAGGCGGAATCTCAGAGTATGAGCCGCGATGAGATATTGCAGCTGATCTTCGCGCCCGGTCTTTCGACAGCCGAGACTGTCAGCGCGATATCCGGGCGCGGGGTCGGGCTTGACGTGGTGCGTGAGAATATCGAGCGCATCGGCGGCAGTGTCCGGGTTACCAGCACTCCGGGGACAGGTACGATCTTCTACCTGCGTATCCCGCTGACCCTCAGCATCATTACCGGGCTGACGGTGGAGGTCGCCGGGCAGCGCTTTGCCCTGCCCCAATCCTATGTCGAGGAAATCGTACGGGTGGGCGGCGATGCCCTTTCCTATGCCAAAGTCGGCGATACCGCGCTGGTCACCTTTCGCGGCGAACGCCTGCCCTGCCTTTCATTGGGCGATGTGCTCGGGATCGAGCATGGTGTGCACGAGACCGACCGGACGATGGTCATGCTGCGCCTTGCCAGCGGCGACCTGTTCGCACTGGCGGTCGATCAGGTGCACAACAGCAGCGATCTGGTGGTCAAGCCCCTGCCGCGCGAGGTCATGGATACCGGGCTATATGGCGGCTCGACGCTGCTCGACAGCGGGCTGCCAATACTCCTGCTCGACATACCGTCGATCGCGATCCGAGCGGGGCTGGCATCGGATGCGCGTGCCGCGGTGCTCAACCGGCGGCGCACGGAGCAGACCGAAATCGTGCAGGACCACCTGCGCACGATCATGTTTGTCGACCACCAGGGCCGCAGGCGCGCCTTGAGCATGGACCTGGTCCAGCGGATCGAAACCATCCCGGCAAGCGCGATCGAGCGCGCGGGGGAAACGGCAATGGCAGTTGTGGGGGACGAGATCCTGCCGCTGGTCGGTGCCGAAGGGATTGCGCCCGACAGTGACAAGGTGCGATTGCTGCGCCTTTCCGATGGCAACTCGGAATTGCTCTATGCCGTTCGGGAGGTCGAGGACGCGGTGGTTCTCAATGGCGATCTGGTTCCCACCGATATCGATCCGCTCATAGAGGCACTCACGCTGGTCGGCGGCGAGTCGGTGGCGCTGATTGACGGTCACGCACTTTTCGCCCGCCATGGTGCTTCGCCCCGGCGCACTCGCAATGTCACCTGCCGCCTGCCACAAGGCGACTGGGCTCAGAGCATTCTCGCCCCGCTGCTGCGCAAGGCGGGCTATGCAATTGCGGCAGATGGCGACGAAGCGGACATTCTGATCACGCTGGACGACAGCGACCGCGCGGCCGAGGCTGAGACCGCGGCAGAACGCCAGATCAGGCTGCGTAGCCAGCCCGATGATGACGTGAGCCAGGCGGAACGAACCGGCTCGATCTACCGCTATGACAGGCAGGCGCTGCTCGCGGCGCTTGGCCGGATTGCCCGGGGAGAGGCTGCATGAGCGAACTACTGGTCATTGCAGTTATCGGCTCGCGCCGCTGCGCCTTGCGCGCGATCGAGGTACAATCGGTGATCGAGGTCGGTGAGGTCACTCCAATACCGCGCACCGCCGCGCATATCGTTGGTCTGGCCGCGCTGCGCAGCCAGGCCTTGACCGTGATCGACTGCCGCCTGTCGCTGGGGCTCGCTGTTGACGGACTGGCGACCGACGCGCGCGCCGCCGTTGTGAAGGTGGCCGGTCATGCCTATGCCCTGCTCGTCGATACCATCGAGGATGTCGAAGAGGCGCAATCGGCGCCCGGCCAGATTCCAGGCGGCTTCGGGACCGAATGGACCCGCGTGAGCGCGGGCATGGTCGAGACTTCCGGAGGACCCGCACTGCTGCTCGATATCACGCAGTTGGTGGCGGGGCGTCCGACAGAGACCATGGCGGCTTAATCGTATGGTTACGGGTCAGCCCTATCACCGTGGGAACACCGCAACGCAAAACAGGTCGTCCGGGCGACGCAAGGGGCAAAGTCGCAAATGAAAACGTGCTTGATCGTCGATGATTCGCGGGTGATCCGCCGGGTTTCAAGGCATATCCTTGAATCGCTCGGCTTTACCGTGGAAGAAGCCGAAAACGGCCAGGAAGGTCTTGATCAGTGCGACCTCGCGATGCCCGACGTCGTCCTGCTCGACTGGAATATGCCGATCATGTCGGGGATCGAATTCATCGTCCAGTTGCGCCAACGCCCCGGCGGCGAAAAACCCAAGGTCGTCTTCTGCACTACCGAAAATGACGTGGCCCACATCCGCGAAGCCATCAATGCAGGCGCCGACGAATATGTGATGAAGCCGTTCGATCATGAAACGCTGCAGATCAAGCTGCAGCTCGTCGGGTTCAAGTGAGATCGATCAATATGGACGCCCGGTCACCTAGAATTTCTGAAGCGACCGCGCCGGACCCGCCGGCCGGGCGCGCAATCCGGGTCATGATCGTTGATGACTCGCTGACCGTGCGCACCGTCATTTCGCGCATCATCAGCGGCGATCCCGCAATCAGCATCGTCGCCACCGCCGGCAGTGCCGAAAGCGCGCTGCTGCAACTGACGAAAACTCCTGTCGACGTCATCCTGCTCGATCTCGAAATGCCGGGAATGGGCGGGCTGGAGGCGCTCCCCCGAATTCTCGAACGTGCCCGCAACGCACAAGTGCTGGTGGTCTCCTCGCTGACCCGCGACGGTGCCGAACATACGCTCGCCGCACTTTCGATGGGGGCGGCAGAGACCATGCTCAAGCCGCGCCCCGGCGGTTTCGATGACGCTTATCGCGCCAACCTGCTGTGCAAGATCCGCGCGCTCGGCGGACTTGAAGGGGCCGAAAACGACCAGCCGCGGGCAGATGTCAAGGAACCCAGGCGGGAAATTCGACCGGAGATCTGCAGGAAGCAGCCGCAGGTCATCGCGTTCGGTGCCTCGACCGGCGGAATACACGCCTTCAACATCATCCTGCGCGGCCTGCCTGCGAGCTTCCGCCTGCCCATCCTGGTGACGCAGCACCTGCCGCAATCGTTCATTCCGGTTTTCGCGCGCCAGATCGAGGGAATATCGGGCCGCCCGGCGCAAATAGCGTGCGATGGTGCCGAAATCAGGCCGGGTGAGATCATGGTTGCCAGCGGCATGGGCCACATGACGGTCAAGCGGCAAGGGGACCGTGCCTTTACGATGATCAGCAACGAACCGGCGGCGAGCGGCTGCATGCCCTCGGTTGATCCGATGCTGCGCAGTCTCGCCACTGCCTACGACGGGCATGTGCTGGCGGTAATCCTTTCGGGAATGGGCCGCGACGGCGCAATCGGTGCCGAACACCTGGCTGCTGCCGGCGGTACCGTGATGGCACAGGATGCCGCGAGCTCGGCCGTATGGGGAATGCCCGGTGCCGTGGCCAAGGCGGGCATTGCCACCACGGTCCTGCCGCCCGACGAACTGATCGGGGCGATCCTGCGCGCCGCAGGAGCGTGGTAATGGAGTCCAGCGATGCGTCACATCAGATCATTGCCGATCTCCTGTGCGCGCATACCGGGCAAGAGCTGACCCCAAGCCGGCAGTGGCGGGTCAAGACCGCGCTGGCCGGGGTCTTTCGCGAACGCGGCATCTCCAACGTCGATCAGCTTGCCTGCCTGCTGGCTGTGCCGGGGGAGCAGGGCCTGATCCGCGACGTGATCGAGGCACTGCTCAACAACGAAACCTATTTCTTTCGCGACCGGCCGACCTTCAACCAGTTGCCCAACGATGTCCTCCCGTTGCTGGCGCAAAGACGGCAACAGCGGCGCAAGCTGCGAATCTGGAGTGCGGGATGCTCGACCGGGCAGGAGGTCCATTCACTGGCGATCCAGTTCGCCGAGCAGGCCCATCTATGGCAGGGCTGGGCGATCGATATCCTGGGAACCGATATCTCGCGCAAGGCAATCGCAGCGGCGGGAAGCAATCTCTACACGCAGTTCGAGATCCAGCGCGGGCTGGGGGTGGCCCAGATGCTTCGCCATTTCGAAGAAACCCCCGAAGGTTGGCGCTTCCGCCGGGATACTCCCTGCACCATCCGCTTCCGTCGCCACAACGTACTCGATGCCCCACCCGAACCGGACCGGTTCGATCTGATCCTTTGCCGCAATGTGTTGCTCTATTTTGGCCAGGAAACCCGCCAACGTGCGTTCGCCAGGCTCCATTCGGCCCTCGCCGGTGACGGTTTTCTGATGCTGGGAGCGGGCGAAACCGTGGTCGGCCACACACGAATATTCGAACCATCGCAGAACCGGCCCAGCCTTTACCAGCCAGTCGAGGGCGGGCCGGGGCAGGCGCTGCGCCTTGCGGGATAGGAACGGCAGTCGAATCTGCCTGCCAATTCCCCGTCGTTGCCAGGGCGATCAAGGTAAATAACCGGTTTACGTTTCCTTAGCGGTTCCACGTTAAGGCCAGACAACAAAGCTCGGAAAACCGTGAGGGAAACGGGATAAACCATGGGTCAGATTGTCAAAAGATACCAGCTTGCAGCCGAATGGCTCATCCTGGCCCCGGTCGCGGTACTGAGCGTCGCCTTCATGGCTGCGCTGACGGCAATTTTCTGGCATGGC
This sequence comes from Erythrobacter sp., assembly GCA_013822125.1. GTDB lineage: Bacteria > Pseudomonadota > Alphaproteobacteria > Sphingomonadales > Sphingomonadaceae > Erythrobacter. The sequence goes on from PNJY01000009.1 coordinate 12,047, forward strand.
ACCATTTCACTGCCCTCCTCGCTTTTGATCGGCGGACTGTTCGGCTATGCCGCCGCGTTTGTCATTCTATACAGCATCGGCTGCCAGAGGCTGCGCAAGCTTGAGGAGTATGGACGGACCGACAGCCTTACCCAACTGCCCAACCGGCGGGCGCTGCATGCCGACATTCAGTGCGAACAGGCCGATGGCAAGGAAGTCGCGTTGGCGCTGGTCGATCTCGACGGGTTCAAGCGGATCAACGACCAATATGGCCACTTCATCGGCGATCAGCTGATCCGCGATTGCGCGGTCATAATCACCGGCCTGTGTGGTGACGAGGCGCGTTGTTACCGCCTTGGCGGCGACGAATTCGCCGTTGCCAAGTCGGGACCGCTGGCGGGCACCATTCTGGAAGGAATCTGCCGCGGACTGATCGAACGCCTGTCGCACCCCATCGCAATCGAGGATCGCAGACTGACCGTGGGCGCCAGCATCGGGTTGTCGCGCGTTGCCCAGGGCGACACGCTGGCGTCATCCGAGCTCCTGCGCCGCTCGGACGTGGCAATGTATGCGTCGAAGCGCGGCGGGCGGATGCGCTGCACCTGGTTCAGCGACGATTTCGACCGCAATCGCGAATCGCGCAGCGAGATGGAAGACGAACTGCGGCACGCGCTGGCGAACCAGGAATTCGCAGTACACTACCAACCGCTGGTCGATGCAGAGACGCATGACATCGTGGCGGTTGAATCGCTCGTCCGCTGGATCAGGCCCGACGGCAAGGCGATCGGCCCCAATGTGTTCATTCCGGTGGCCGAGGAAACCGGGTTGATCAATGCGATCGGGCTTTGGGTGCTGCGCCGCGCCTGCACCGATGCCATCGCGTGGCCCGGAATTACGCTCTCGGTCAACATCTCGGCCGCGCAGCTGCGCAATCCGGAATTCCCGATCCAACTGGGGCATATCCTGGAGGAGACCGGTTTCCCCGCAGAGCGGCTCGAGCTCGAGATCACCGAAACCTGCCTGATACTCGACCCGGAGGTGGCCGAGCGCAGCCTTGGACTGATCCGGCAGTTCGGCGTCAATGTCTCGCTCGATGATTTCGGCACAGGCTATGCATCGATCGGCTTCCTGCGGCAGTTCCGCTTCGAAAAACTCAAGATCGACCGCTCGCTTGTGGTCGATGCGGGTGAGGATGATGGATCGCGCGCGATGATGCTGTCCAGCGTCACCGTAGCCCACGCACTGCGGATGGGAGTCACCGCCGAAGGCGTGGAGACCGAAGAGCAGGCGATCCTGGCGCGCGCCGCCGGGTGCGACCGCATTCAGGGCTGGCTGTTCCACAAGGCCATGCCGGTGCACGAAATTACCAGCCATCTGAACATCGAAGAAGCATTGCGGCAAAACGCGCCGCTACGAATGGAAGGCCAATCATGAGTTCGATCAACGATCTGACAAGCATGCCGCTAGCTGCCGACGACCAGGATGTCGTCGAATTTTCGTCGGCTGCTGCCCCTGCTTCGCGCCTGGTAAGGTTGCGGACCTGGTTCGAAGATCTCCCACTGGCAGGCAAGGTCAGGGCCATCTTCGGATCATTTTTTGGACTGATCGTGGCGCTGACTATGGTCGTCGGCTTCGCGACCGTCGATCTCTATTCGCGTTACCAGGAAGCGAGGGAAGTCCAACAAGGCGTCCTGGCCTCGGCCGAGTTTCGCGGAACCGTTGGGCAACTGCGCTACAACTCCGTACGGTTCATCCTGGGTGGCGAGGAATCGGCGCTCGACCGGCAAAAGGCCAGCTTCGAAGCGGCGCGCGATCAACTCGATCAGATCGAAGCGGTCGCGCGCGAACGCGTTGCTGTGCAATTGCCAGCTGTCGCACAGCTCAAGACCGATCTGAGCCGCTATTACGGGACATTCGAGGAACTGCAGGCCAGCCTGGCGCGTGAGGGCCGCGGGCAGCGCTCGGTCGAGCTGGCCTATCGGCTTTCGCGCGAGGGCGATGCGCTGTTCGACGATGCGGGCCGCACGCAATCCGATCTGCGCAAATTCCATCAGGGGCTCGAGCAGCAGGGAATCGCTTCGTTCCTCGGCCCGATCACCATTCTCGTGGTCGTCGTGGCGATGGTCATGACGGCACTTGTAACGCTGTTGCGGGTGTTCTCGCGCGAATTTACACGCAAGATCGGCCAGGTTGCCAGCGGCATGCGTCAACTGGCGGGCGGCGACCACAATTTTGTCATCGAAGGCCAGGAACGCAAGGATGAACTGGGCGAAATGGTCCGCGCGCTCAAGCAGTTCCAGCGCGCCAACGTCAGGTTGCAGGAATGGGCGCGCGAGCGCAGCGAACGAGCCGAGGAACAGACCCGCACGCTCGACGAGCGCGCACGCGAACGCGAAGGGGCAGAAGCCCGCAAGGCGCAGGTGCTGGCAGATCTGGCGGGCCAGTTCGAACGGACCGTGGGCGATGTGGTCAGCGGAGTGGCCGCAGCCTCGGCGCAGCTCCAGACCACGGCGACATCGATGGCGCACTCCGCCGAGGAATCGACCCAGCGCACCGCCGGGGTGTCAAAGTTCATGGATGAGGCCAATGCCGGTGCGACCGCTGCCGCCGCTGCCAGCGACGAATTCGCGATGTCGATCGGCGAAATCAGCCGCCAGGCAGCATCGTCCGCCGAACTCGCGCGCAAGGCGACCAATTCCGCCAAAGAGGCGGACGTCACCATCTCTGCCCTGTCCAGTTCGGCCGAGCAGGTGGGCCAGATCGTCGAACTGATCCAAACGATTGCCCAGCGCACCAACCTGCTGGCGCTCAACGCCTCGATCGAGGCAGCGCGCGGGGGCGAGGCCGGTCGCGGCTTTGCCGTGGTGGCATCCGAGGTCAAGGAACTCGCGATGCAGACCAGCCGCGCCACGCAGGAGGTGGCGGCCCAGATCCGCGCCATGCAGGACACCACAGGAGCCAGTGTCAGCGCACTGCGCAAGATCGCCGACCAGATCGAACAGCTGGAAACGACCGCCGTTTCGATCGCATCGGCGGTCGATCAGCAATCGGTCGCCGGGCAGGATCTGGCGCGCAGCATCGATATCGCCGCGACCAGTACCGACAAGGTATCGACGCACATAGCCGAGCTGCGCGATCTCTCGCTCACGACCGGCGCGGCGGCCAGCCAGGTGTTGTCGTCGGCGACCGATCTCGAGGTGCAGGCCAAGACGCTGAGCGCGCAGGCCGACGCCTTCCTCAGGTCGGTTCGCACCGGCCAGGGCTAGGGCGCGCGGCGCGCCCGCACCCGAGAGGCAGTGGCAACCTGAAGGGGGCGATTTTCGCAACTCGCAACTCGCATCTGGCATTTGCGCCAGCGAGCGGGCATAGGCGCGTGCCATGCACGATATTCGTTCGATCCGCGAGAATCCCGAGGCTTTCGACGCTGCGCTGGCGCGGCGTGGCCATCCTCCAATTGCCGAAGCGCTGATCACGCTCGATGAAGAACGCCGCGCGCTGACCACGCAAGTGCAGGTCGCGCAAAGCCGCCGCAACGAAGCGTCCAAGCTGATCGGCGCGGCGATGGCCAAGGGCGACAACGACGCAGCCGAGGCGCTAAAGGCTGAGGTCGCGGCGCTGAAGGACGAAATGCCCGCCTTGGAGACGCGCGCCGATGAACTGGCGGCGCAGTTGAAGGCGGCGCTGGAGGTGATCCCCAACCTGCCCGCCAGCGACGTGCCCGTTGGCGGCGGCGAGGAAGACAATGTCGAGGTGTCGCGCTGGGGTGATGCGCGCGCGTTCGACTTCACCCCGCGCGAACACGCCGACATCGCTCCGGCGCTGGGCATGGATTTCGAGACCGGCACACGGCTTTCCGGCGCGCGTTTCACCTTCCTGCGCGGCGACGTGGCCCGCCTGCACCGCGCGCTCGGCCAGTTCATGCTCGATGTGCAGACCCTCGAGCATGGTTACAGCGAGTGCAACCCGCCGGTGCTGGTTCGCGACGAGGCGATGTACGGCACCGACAAGTTGCCCAAGTTTGCCGAGGATTCGTTCCAGACCACCGAGGGCCGCTGGCTCATCCCCACCAGCGAAGTCAGCCTCACCGCCAGCGTCATGGGCGAATTGCTCGACGAAAGCGTGCTGCCGATGCGCCTCACCGCGCTCACGCTGTGCTTCCGCAGCGAAGCGGGTGCGGCGGGCAAGGACACCCGCGGGTTCATTCGCCAGCACCAGTTCGAAAAGTGCGAACTCGTCAGCATCGTGCGGCCCGAGGACAGCGAGGCCGAGCATCAGCGCATGACCCGCGCGGCGGAAACCATCCTCGAAAAGCTGAACCTGCCCTATCGCAAGCTGCTGCTGTGCACCGGCGACATGGGCTATGGCGCGCGCAAGACCTATGATCTTGAGGTGTGGCTTCCGGGCCAAGGGAGCTACCGCGAAATCTCCTCGTGCTCGAACACCGGCGATTTTCAGGCGCGGCGGATGAACACCCGCTACCGAGTCGCGAGCGAGCAGAAAAAGACCGCCTTCGTCCATACGCTCAACGGTTCAGGGCTGGCAGTGGGCCGTACGCTGGTGGCGGTGCTGGAAAACTACCAGCAGGCAGACGGCAGCGTTCTCATTCCCGAAGCATTGCGCCCTTATGTGGGCAGCCTAACCAAACTGGAGCCCGCCGCCTGATGCGCATACTCCTCACCAATGATGATGGCATCCACGCACCGGGCCTCAAGGTGCTGGAGGAGATTGCGCGTCAGTTCTCCGACGACATCTGGATCTGCGCTCCGGCTGAAGAGCAATCCGGCGCAGGCCATTCATTGACGCTTAGTCAGCCGGTGCGGCTGCGGCGCTATGACGAACGCCGCTATGCCGTAAGCGGAACGCCGACCGATGCGGTGATGCTGGGCATGCGCAAGGTCATGGACAGCCCGCCCGACCTGATCCTTTCAGGCGTCAACCGCGGGGCCAATCTGGGCGACGACATTACCTACTCGGGCACCGTTTCAGCCGCAATCGAAGGCGCGCTGGCAGGCATCAAGTCAATCGCGCTGAGCCAAGTCTATGCGCGCGAGGGGATGGGCGACGACGTACCGTTCGCCGCCGCACTGGCATGGGGCGCGAAGGCGATAAAGCCGCTGCTCAATGCGCCGCTTCCGGCGCGCACCCTGATCAACATCAATTTTCCCGCCCGCCCCGCTGCCGAGGTCAAGGGCATCCGCGTGGTGCGCCAGGGCTTCCACGATTATTCTCGCGGTTCGGTGGTCGAGGGGCGCGATCCGCGCGGCTATCGCTATTATTGGTTCGGACTCGATCCGATCGAGCATACGCTTGACAACGGAACCGATCTCGAAGCGATCGAGGAAGGCTTTGTTTCGGTGACGCCGCTCCACCTCGACCTGACGCATTATTCCTCGCTTGGCGCTCTGGCGGAGCGTTTTGTCGGCTGATGGACCGGGTGGCGGCGCTAGATGAGGCACCACCACTCGCTTCACGGCAAATAAGCGTGCACCAGCCCCATGGCGATGTAGAACAACAGCCAATAGCTCGCATCGATGAAGAACAGCGTCCTCGATTTCATTGAAAACAGGTAATTTGTACCGATTGCCGGGACGATGAAGCCCAGCGCCACGCCAAAAGCGGTCAGCACCTTGACCCCAACCGAGAATTCAGCGCCAAGTTCGGCATAGCTCTGGAACGTGTGTGCCAGTACCCAGCTCGACAGCAGCGAGAACGCGAAAGCGCAGCCATAGACCATGCCCATGTTGGCCGATTTGGCGTCTTCTTCGGTCAGGCCGACCGCACCCATCCATTTCTTGCCCATGACAGGGCCATACCAGATTCCGCCCACCACGAAGCCCGCCAGCGCCGCAAGCACGACACCGAGCCAGTTTACCGCAATAAGATCCATCGAATTGCCCTCCCTAATCATCGACCCAACCGAAGCAGTAGCGCATTATGCAACACTGGTGTAGGGGGCCGCGCGACTATGAACACCCCTCGCACCCTCCCCGTTCAGAAGAAAGTCGGCATGGTCTCGCTCGGCTGCCCCAAGGCGCTGGTCGATTCCGAACGCATCCTCACGCGCCTTCGCGCCGACGGCTATGCCATGTCGCCCGACTATGCCGGGGCGGACGTGGTGCTGGTCAATACCTGTGGCTTTCTCGATTCCGCCAAGGAGGAAAGCCTCGCCGCGATTGGCGAGGCGATCGCGGAAAACGGCCGCGTGATCGTGACCGGCTGCATGGGCGAGGACGCGGACGCGATCCGCGCCGCGCATCCGCAGGTGCTGGCGATTACCGGCGCGCACCAGTACGAACAGGTGGTTGAGGCGGTGCATGTCCACGCCCCGCCGGGCCAGGGGCCGTTCGTGGACTTGATACCGCAGCCCACCGATACCGATATCAAGCTTACCCCGCGCCATTACAGCTACCTCAAGATTTCCGAAGGCTGCAATCATTCCTGCGCGTTCTGCATCATCCCGCACCTGCGCGGAAAGCTGGCCAGTCGCCGGGTCGATGCCGTGCTGCGCGAGGCGGAAAAGCTGGTCGCGGCGGGCACCCGCGAACTGCTGGTGATCAGCCAGGATACCAGCGCCTATGGCGTCGATATCCGGCACGAACCGCGCACCTGGAAGGGCCGCGAAGTCCGCACTCACATGACCGATCTTGCCCGCGAACTGGGGCAGCTGAAGACGCCTGAAGGCAGCACGCCGTGGGTGCGGCTGCACTATGTCTATCCTTATCCGCACGTGGACGCCGTGATCCCCTTGATGGCCGAGGGGTTGCTGACGCCCTATCTCGACATCCCGTTCCAGCACGCCAGCCCTTCCGTGCTGCGCGCCATGAAGCGCCCGGCGAACGAGGCAAAGGTGCTCGAACGGCTGAAGAGCTGGCGCGAAATCTGCCCAGACATCGCCATCCGCAGCAGCTTCGTGGTCGGCTTCCCCGGCGAAACCGAGGACGATTTCCGTTACCTGCTCGACTGGCTGGAAGAGGCACAGCTTGACCGTGTGGGCGCGTTCCGGTTCGAGCCGGTGGCAGGCGCGGCGGCCAATACCCTGCCCGATCCGGTGCCCGAAGCGGTCAAGGAAGAGCGCTATGCCCGGATCATGGAAGTGACCGAGCGCATCAGCGCCGCCAAGCTCGCGGCCAAGATCGGGCGGACCATCCCCGTCATCATCGACGAGGTGGGCGAGCCGGATGAGGAAGGCGACATCGGCGCCACCGGGCGTTCGCAGGCCGATGCGCCCGAAATCGACGGCGTGGTCTATCTGCGCAACGTGCCCGCTTCGCTGGCGATGGGCGATATCGTCGACGTCGTCATCGAGGAATCCGATGCGCACGACCTATACGGGGTGATCGGCTGACTCGCGCGGCCTGATGAATGGCCCCGATGAATAGCTATGCAGGCGCTCATGCAGCCTATGGCGGGGGGGCAGGTGCACTGCTAGGCTGACCCTGAACATGGAGCATTGGCAATGAACTTTACCGCAGACCGGCTGCTGTTGTTCGGCGCGACCGGCGATCTTGCGCAGCGTATGCTGCTGCCTTCGCTGTGCGCGCTCGACGCGGACGATCTGCTGCACGACGACCTGCGGATCGTGGGCACCGCACGATCGGGTCTGGACGATCACGAATTCCGCAATTTCGCGCGCGAGGCGCTCGAAAAATACCTGCCAGCCAATCGGCGCGGCGGCATGGCCGATTTTCTCAACCGGCTCAGCTATCAGCCGCTCGATGCGACCACGCTCGAAGGTTATGACGACCTGGCGGCGAAAGTGGGAACTCCAGGCCAGGGTCTGGCGATCTTCCTGTCCACCGCGCCCAGTCTGTTCGGCCCGACGATCGCAGGCTTGCAGCATGCCGGGCTCGACGGGGCTACTACCCGGATGTGCCTCGAAAAGCCGCTGGGCACCGATCTTGCCACCAGTCGCCAGATCAACGACGCGGTGGCGGGCGCCTTTCCCGAAGACCGGATTTTCCGCATCGACCATTATCTGGGCAAGGAAACCGTCCAGAACCTGCTCGCGCTGCGCTTCGCCAATCTGATGTTCGAGCCGATCTGGAATGCGGCGCACATCGACCATGTCCAGATCACCGTTGCCGAAACGGTCGGTCTGGAAGGCCGGGTGGGCTTTTACGACGATGCCGGGGCGCTGCGCGACATGGTGCAGAACCACATGCTCCAATTGCTGGCGCTGGTGGCGATGGAGCCGCCGGGCAGCTTTGATGCGACCGCTGTGCGCGACGAGAAGGTCAAGGTGCTGCGCGCTCTGCGCCGCGTGGGCACTGGCGAGACGGTGACTGGCCAGTATCGCGCAGGGGCCATCGCGGGCAAGGCGGTTCCCGGTTACGACGACGAGCTGGGGCGTGAATCGGGTACCGAGACTTTCGTCGCGATCAAGGCGCACGTCGATAACTGGCGCTGGAAGGGCGTGCCGTTCTATCTGCGCACCGGCAAGCGATTGCCGCACCGCGTAACCGAAATCGTCGTCCAGTTCCGCAGCGTGCCGCATTCGATCTTCGCCAGCAAGGGAGCGACGATGCAGCCCAACCGGCTGGTGATCGGCATCCAGCCCGAAGAAAACATCACGCTGTCGCTGATGACCAAGGTTCCCGGCCTCGACCGCGAGGGCATCCGCCTGCGTCAGGTGCCGCTCAACATCGCCATGCTCGACGCCTTTGTCGGCCAGCACCGCCGCATTGCCTACGAGCGGCTGTTGCTCGACCTCATCGAAGGCGACCAAACGCTGTTCGTGCGGCGCGACGAGGTCGAGGCGCAGTGGCACTGGATTGACGCAATCCGCGCAAGCTGGGGCGAAGAAGGTCTGACGCCCAAGCCCTATACCGCCGGAAGTTGGGGCCCGAGCGCGGCGATTGCACTGGCCGAACGCGACGGGGTGAGCTGGCATGAGTAAGCTCAATCCTACCATTGCCAGGGTGACGAAGCGCATTATCGAGCGTTCGAAGCCGGGGCGGCAGGACTATCTTGAACTGATGGATCGCGAGGCGGACCGCGCGCCCGAACGCGAACAGATTTCGTGTTCCAACCTCGCGCATGCTTTCGCCGGTGCGCTCGACGACCAGGCTGCGATGAAGGCCGATCGCGGGCCGAACATCGGCATCGTCAACGCCTATAACGACATGCTGAGCGCGCATCAGCCTTATGGCCGCTATCCCGAACGGATGAAGATCTATGCCCGCGAAGTGGGTGCCACGGCGCAGGTCGCGGGCGGCGTTCCGGCGATGTGCGACGGGGTAACCCAGGGGCAGGACGGGATGGAACTGTCGCTGTTCAGTCGCGATGTGATCGCTCTAGGTACCGCTGTCGCGCTCAGCCATGCGATGTACGATGGCGTCGTCTGCCTCGGTATTTGCGACAAGATCGTGCCGGGGCTGGTGATCGGGGCGCTGCGCTTCGGCCATCTTCCGGTGATTTTCGTGCCTTCGGGGCCGATGCCAAGCGGCATCGCCAACAAGGAAAAGCAGCGCGTCCGCCAACTCTATGCCGAGGGCAAGGTCGGGCGCGAGGAATTGCTCGCCAGCGAGATGGGCAGCTATCACGCGCCGGGCACCTGCACGTTTTATGGCACAGCCAACTCAAACCAGATGATGATGGAGATGATGGGGCTGCACATTCCCGGCAGCGCCTTCGTCCAGCCGGGCACGAAACTGCGCCAGGCGCTTGATCGGCGCGCGGTGCACCGCCTTGCCGAACTGGCGGGCACACGCGAGCGGACTTTCGCCCGCTGCGTCGATGAAAAGGCCATCGTCAATGCCGCGATCGGGCTGCTCGCAACCGGCGGATCGACCAACCACGCGATCCACATCCCAGCGATGGCGCGTGCGGCGGGGATCATGTTCGATTGGGACGACCTGGCCGAACTCTCCTCGGCAGTACCGCTGATCGCGCGCGTCTATCCCAACGGCCCCGGCGATGTGAACCAGTTCCATGCTGCGGGCGGCATGGGTTATGTGATCGGCGAGCTGCTCGATGCAGGTCTTTGCCACAGCGACATCGCAACGGTCAGCGAAGGCGGGCTGGCCGAATATGCGCGCGAGCCGGGCCTTGACGAAGCGGAAGCGCTCGTCTGGCGCGATGTTGGGCCCAGCGGCGATGACAGCATGTTGCGCCCGGCCTCTTCGCCTTTTCAGCCTGACGGCGGCATGCGGCTAGTCACCGGAAACCTCGGGCGCGGCTGCTTCAAGTCTTCGGCGGTCGAGCCCGAGCGCTGGACGATCGAGGCGCCTTGCGCGATCTTCGAGGATCAGGCCGCGGTGGCCGAAGCATTCAAGGCCGGCGAACTTGACCGCGACGTGGTGGTGGTGGTCCGGTTCCAGGGACCGCGCGCCAACGGCATGCCTGAACTGCACAAGCTGACCCCGATCCTGGGTGTGCTGCAAGACCGCGGCTATCGCGTGGCGCTGGTCACTGATGGCCGCATGTCGGGCGCCTCGGGCAAGGTGCCCGCCGCGATCCATGTCACGCCCGAGGCGTATGGCGGGGGCGCGCTGGCTCAATTGCGCGATGGCGATGTGGTGCGGGTGTGTGCCGCTACAGGAGAGCTTTCGACTGGCGCCGACCTCGCTTCGCGCGAGGCCATGCCCGATCCGGACCATCAGCGGGGCGTCGGTCGCGAGCTGTTTGCGATGTTCCGCGATGGAGCCGACGGTGCTGAAAGGGGAGCAAGCGCCATGCTCGCCGCTGCGGGATTTTAAGGGAGATACCGGGACAGATGACCGAAATCGTGACGGTCGACATCGGCGGCACACATGCGCGCTTCGCCATTGCCGCAATCGCCGGCGACGGAACGATAACGCTGAGCGAACCCGAGACGCTTCATACCTGCGACCATGCCAGTTTCCAGACCGCGTGGGAGGATTACCGCGAACGGATGGGTGGGAGTCTCCCCACAGCGGTAGCGATGGCGGTGGCAGGGCCGGTGGACAGCGAGGTGATTCGTTTCACCAACAATCCCTGGATCATTCGCCCGCAATTGATCGCCAGCAAGCTGGGCTGCGAGCGCTACACCATCGTCAACGACTTCGAGGCGGTGGCCCACGCCGTGGCCAAAGCCCCCAAGGAACAGTTCCTGCACCTGTGCGGGCCGGACAGGCTGCTGCCCACCAGCGGAACGATCAGCGTGCTTGGCCCTGGCACCGGGCTTGGGGTCGCGCAGTTCTGGCGCGACGGAAAGGGCAGCTACCGCGTCCAGGCGACAGAGGGTGGCCATATCGACTTTGCCCCGGTCGATTCGATCGACGATGCGATCCTTGCCCGACTGCGTAAAAGCCACACCCGAGTTTCGACCGAAAGGGTGGTGTCGGGCCCGGCGATCGTCGAAATCTACCACACGCTGGCCGCGATGGAAGGACGTGCGGTGGTCGATCTGGATGATCGCACGATCTGGCAATTGGGCATGAGCGGCGAAGACAGCCTGGCCTCGGCCGCGGTTGACCGCTTCTGCCTTTCGCTGGGCAGCGTCGCGGGCGACATCGCATTGGCGCAGGGTGCCGGCGGCGTGGTGATCGCAGGCGGGTTGGGTTACCGCATCCGCGACACGCTGTTGCAGTCGGGATTCGCCGGGCGTTTTTGCGCCAAGGGCCGGTTTGCAGGTTTGATGGCAGGCCTACCGGTCAAGTTGATCGTCCATCCGCAACCCGGCCTGTTCGGTGCTGCGGCGGCGTTTGCGAGGGAGCATCTTGCATGATCGAAATCGAAACGCTGATGCGCAAGGCCCCGGTCATCCCGGTGATCGTGGTGGACGACATCGCTCATGCGACACCCTTGGCCGAAGCACTGGTCGCCGGCGGATTGTGCGTGCTCGAAGTAACCTTGCGCACTCCTGCGGCGCTTCCCGCGATCGCGGCGATGAGCAAGGTCAAAGGCGCGATCGTAGGTGCAGGGACAGTCACCAACGCACGCGAGCTTGACGCGGCCATGAAGGCGGGATCGCAGTTCATCGTCTCTCCCGGGCTCACCGAACCGCTGGCCAAGGCCGCGATTGCCGCCAGGATTCCCTTCCTGCCGGGAATAGCCACTGCGGGCGACATCATGCGCGGGCTCGACCTGGGTTTGACGCATTTCAAGTTCTTCCCGGCGATGGCAGCAGGCGGCCTGCCCGCGCTCAAGGCGCTTGCCGCGCCGTTCGGCCAATGCCTGTTCTGCCCCACTGGAGGAATCGGACCGGACAATGCCGCCGAATGGCTGGCGTTCGATCCGGTGCTGTGCGTTGGCGGCAGCTGGGTGGCCCCGCGCGGCGCGCCCGACCGGGCGGCGATCGAATCCATGGCGCGCGCCGCCATGGCATTGCGACAATGACGCAGCTCACCTTCGCCAGCGTTGCCGATCTCATCGACCGGCTTGGCGAATTGCATGGCCGCACGCGCGAAACCCCGCTGTTCAACCCCGTATTCCAGCTCGGGCTCGACATCTCGCGCGCGCTGGAGGGAGGCGAACTCACGCTTGACGGAATTGCGGCACTGGTGTCCGAACTCGGCTGCCTGTCGCTGCAAAGCCGTGCCGCAAGGCTGCGCGGGCTGGTCAGTCCCACTGCGGAAGGCAAGGATTTCCCTGATTCTGGCAACAGCCTCCGGTCCAGCCTGAACACTGACGATTTCGAGAGCTTCCGCCGCGACTGGGAAAGGCCGCAAATGCACGCGGTGTTCACCGGGCACCCCACCTTCCTGCTCACGCCCGGCCAGCACCGGGCGGTTGCCGAGGCGGCCTCGCGAAGCGCAGAAATCGGCCAGGAAGTGTGCATGCCGGACGGCGAACGGCCCGAGATCACGCTCGCGCTCGAGCACGAAATGGCAATGGAAGCGATTGCAAGGGCGCAGGACGCGCGGGATCGCATCGTTGGCCAGGTGCTCACCCACGCCGCCGCGAACTGGCCCGACCGGTGGCACGAGCTGCGCCCACTGCCGTTCCGCTTCGCCAGCTGGGTCGGTTATGACATGGACGGACGTACCGACATCAAGTGGTACGATTCGATCCGCTTCCGCCTTGCCGAAAAGGCGCAGCGGCTGGCGCGCTACATCTCCGCGCTCGAAGCAATCGACCCGGCGCATCGCCTGCTCGGCATCCTGCGGCCAGCCTCGGCCTATACCGAGGCGCGGGTGAGCGATTTTACGGTGGAGTTGAGCGTCCCGGAAAACCTTTCAACCGCAGCAAACCGGCTGACCGCCGACGATCCAGCGAAGCTGCTGTCTCTGGCCCCGCTGATCGCAGCGCTCGAGGAGGAAGCGAAAGCGGCGGATGGGGCGCATGCCGTCGCCCTCAAGACGCTCGCCGCGGCGATGCGCGCCGACGGCCTTGGCATGGGCGGGATCCATTTCCGGGTCAATTCGTCGCAATTGCACAACGCCATCCGGCGCCGGATCGATCCCGACAATGCGCTCGACCTGACCAGCAAGGGAGCGATGGTAACGCTGCGCCAGATGCTGACGGGGGTGCAGCCGCTGCGTTCGAACTTCGCGGCATTGGCGATCGAAAGCTCGACCGCGATCCGCCAGTTCATCGCCATGGCTCAGATCGTCCAGCACATCGATTCAGATGCCCCGCTGCGAATGCTGATCGCCGAGTGCGAACAGCCCGCCACCATCCTCGCCGCGCTCTATTTCGCGCGCCTTTTCGGTGTCGAAGACAAGGTCGATGTCTCGCCCCTGTTCGAAACCGAAGGCGCGCTCGAACACGGGGGCCGATTCCTCGACGCGCTGCTGGCAGAGGAAAGCTACCAGTCCTATGCGCGGCGGCGCGGGCGGGTGGCAATCCAGACCGGCTTTTCCGACGCGGGCCGCTTTGTCGGACAAATTCCGGCGAGCCTGGCGATCGAACGGTTGCAGGGCCGCCTGTGCGAAGCGATGGAGAAGAACGGCCTTGCCGATGTCGCCGCGCTGATCTTCAATACGCACGGCGAAAGCATGGGGCGCGGCGCACATCCGGGCAGCTTTGCCGACCGGCTAGCCTGGCCGCTTTCACCTTGGGCGCGGCGGCGCTTTGCGCGGGCAGGCATCAGGCTGGAACCCGAAGTCAGTTTCCAGGGCGGCGATGGTTACCTGTTCTTCGCCACCCCCGAACTGGCACTGGCCACGCTTGCAGGCATCGCCGAGCTCAGGCCCGCCACCAGCGCCGATGTGGGCGCATCGCCCGATCCTTTCTATCGCCGCACCGACCTCAGCCTCGATTTCTACCGCGCGATCCGATCGCACCAGCGTGCGCACCTGCAAAGCCGCACTTATGCGCGCGCGGTGACCGCATTTGGCCTCGGCCTGCTCAACCCCACGGGGAGCCGCGTCTCGCGCCGCCAATCGGACATTTCGGCAGATCGCGACATGAGTCTGCGGCAAATCCGCGCCATTCCGCACAATGCCATTCTCCAGCAATTGGGCTATCCGGTTAACGTCATCGCCGGTCTGGGCAGTGCGGCTGACGGCAATTACGAAGAACTGGCTGCTCTGCTGCACGAAAGCGAGCGCGGACGGCAACTGGTCCGCCTCGTCCGTGCTTCGAACGCGCTTGCCAGCATCAAGACGGTGGCCGCCTTTGGTGAACTGTTCAACAGCGCCTATTGGGCAAGCCGCCCCTATCGCGGCGTCGAAGGGCACCTTTCGTCTGCCTGCGAGACGCTGGCCGAATACCTCACCACCGACGATCGCACCGGCGTGTTCCGCCGCCTTGCCTCGCGCCTCAGGGTCGATGCTCTCAAGCTGCACCGGCTGCTGGCGCTGATCCCCAACGAAGCACCGCTCGACGATCGGGAAACCGTCCGCCGCACGATCGGTGCGGCACAGGCGCTGCGGCTGGCGCTGCTCCAGCATATGTTCCTCAAGGCAGTATCAATCCCCGCCTTCAGCCGCGCCAATGACATCAGTCGCGACGATGTTCTGGAAATGGTGTTCAGCCTGAGGATTGACGATGCGCTGGCGCAATTGCGCCGCGCCTATCCCACCAGCTTTCCGCAAATCGGCGACTTCGCGGTCGATGCGCCGAGCGATTATCCCGACGACGAAAGCGAGGGATACCAGCAAATCCGACGCGACTTTATCGACCCGCTCGAGCGGGCGAATCAGCTTTCGCTGCGTCTTGGAACAGCGATCGCCAACATCTTCGGCGCACACGGATAGCGGTATCCCCGTTAACCGGATCGGCTGACCCGTATCAACGAGGGACGGTCAGGTATCCGCACTGGCAATCGGCAGGAATCGGGGGCAGCAAGGCAGCGTCGGCCTCATGGCTGACGGGCATTCACGTTTTCCTGGTCCAGTCGATGCCCGGATTTCGGACCGATGTTTTCGGTTCGACAGGTTGCTGCGGCGCGTCAGGCATTCAGTGCCTTGGGGGTTCGCGCCGCAGCATCCATCCACCTTCCTCGCAGGTTACCAGCACCAGGCCAAGATTGCCGCCGTCGCCCCGTTCCAGTTGGTCGAGCAGGCGGGCCGCCGCGCCGCCGCGAGGCTGCTGACCCAAAACGCCGATCGCCCGCACCAGCACACCGAGGCGCACCGCGCGAGGGGCATCGGGCCGATAGAGCAGGCCGCCGCCGCATTCGCTGACGCCCCTCTGCCATTCCCGCTCGATGCACCAGTCGAGCGCTTCGGCGGCATCGGCCAGATGCGCGGCGCTCTGCGCGATGGCAACGGGATCGAGCCAGTCCGCCTGCGCAAGGGCATTGCGGATGCGCACGCGGTCAAAATCCTCATCGGCATTGGACGGATCGCTCACCGGAATGGCACCTGCGACACGCACCAGTTCGCAAAGCTCGTGCTTTCGCCAGGCGAGCAGCGGCCTGACAAGCCTGCGCCGCGAATCGGGGACATTGCCGCTCGCACGCGCGCCCGCAAGGCCCGAAAGACCGCTGCCCCGATTGAGCCGCATCAACAGCGTTTCCGCCTGGTCATCGGCATGGTGCGCTGTGGCGAGCAGTTCCAGTCTGCGCGCCTCCATCCATTCATCCAGTGCCCGATAGCGGGCTGCGCGCGCCTCTGCCTGCAGGTTGCCCCTGCCCACCTTCACCGGCAATATGGCATGCGCAATTCCAAGGTCACGGCACAGCCGGGCAACCATTTGCGCCTCATCGGCGCTTTCCGCACGAAGGCCATGATCGACAGTCGCCGCCTCGACCAACCCGGGACGCGCAGCCTGTGCGAGCAGGAGCAGCGCCAGACTGTCGGGCCCACCTGACACTGCGACACCCAGCCGCTCGCCCGCGGGCCACAGCGGCGCGCAATCGTCGCGAAAGCGCGCGATCAGGTGCGGGTCGGGCTGCCTGTCAATTGCATTTCACCTTTTGTCGGTCTGCATCGAACTGTTCCTTGAGGCGTCCGGCGGCAAGTGCCGGATAAGTCTCGCCAAACTCGGCAAGCGCGATGCAGGCGCGCTTGGTATCGCCCATCTTCACCATGCTTTCGGCAAGGAACAGCAAGCTGTCGCCAGCGCGCGCCGCCTGCTTGTCCGCCTGGTAATTGCGCAGAAACCAACGGGCTGCTTCCTCGGTCTGGCCATCGTCGAGGAAGGCACGCCCCATCAGATTGCGGCCAAAGGTGGCCATCGGATGGCCAGGATAACGATCGAGAAAAATGCCCAGTTGCTGGCGTGCCTCGGGATAAAATCCCGCGCTCCACAGGCGAAAACCATAGGAATATTCGTCCGCGCCGGGATCTTCGGTCTGCGGCTTGGCAATAGCCTGAACCGCCGCCAGTCGCTCCTGGCTGGGGCCAACCGCGCTCGCAGCAGGTGTGGTCGCCCGCGGGGCAGGCTGCGATGCACCGCCAGTCATGGCCGCAAGGTTGGCGTCGGCAGCCGACGGGGATTGAGAGGAGGGGGTGACGGCCGACTGTGGGCCGGTCAACGCCGGTTCAGCCTGCACGGGTGGAGCCTCGATCGCGGCCAAGCGGCCTTCGATCTGCGAGATTGCATTGGCGTTCTCCTCGCCGCGCGCGGTGAGCTGTTGAAGTTGCCGCTCGAGCGCATCGAGCCGCACCAGGATATCGGTGACTGCCGTGGTCGAAGGCGCTGCGGTGGTTGAGGTTGTCGTCTGCTCCGATTGCGGGGCGGTGATCTGCGGTTCGAAGAAACGCCCGTCCCCGCCGGGGAAGACCTTGCGTTGCAGCGCGCGCACTTCGGCTTCAATCTTGCGCAGCCGCGCGTCGGGCGAAGTATCCTGTGCCAAGGCCATGACCGGCACCGCCAGCAGGCTCAGGGCCGCGCCCGCAACTAGTATCCGGCCGAATGTCAATGTTGCCATGGATGCCATGCTCCTTGCTATCTGTGCCCGCAGCGGGGCTAGCCGCGGTCCTTGTAACGCGATGGATGAACAGGGGCGGAATCCTGCCCCAGGCGCGCCCTGCCAGTCGAGCCGGTACCTGTCGAAAACGGGGGAAAGTTCAGTTCGACGCCGGCTCGTTGCCACCGCCGACAGCGCCCGTTTCGGCCCGTGCCAGCAGTGCCCGCGCCGAAATGGCGACGTCACGCATCACAATGTCATTCTCCGCAAGCTTGGGCACCGGCTTGCCGCCGACGGTTATGGCAAAGGCATCGGGTCGCCCCGTCCATATCTGCGGTGCCTCGGCCTCTGTCGGCACTGCAAAGCGCTCGCCGCGCGCCATCTGCTTTTCCAGCAGGCGCACCCCTGTGGCATCGTAAAAGCGCACCCAGATGCCGTCCTCCAGCGCGGTGAAGACCACCTGACCGTCGGTTGCAGCCGGCGCAGGTATCGGCTGCGAGTTACGGTCCGTGGAAACCTGCGCTTGCGCCGCAGGTTCGTCATCCACCAGCGGATCGGGGCCGGTGCCGATGCCGGAATTGCGGGTAATGAACACCATGGAAGCCACAAACAGGAACAGTGCGGAAATTCCCGCCACCCACACCATGCCGCGCGGCGGAAGCTTGGCCGGATCGCCAGGCTCAAATCCGCCGCCATGTGCGGCATGGCGTTCGTCGCGTTCGGCTAGTTCCGCGCGCACCGCGCCCACAATTGAATTCTCGTCAAGTCCCATCGCCCTGGCATAAGTACGCGAGAAGCCGAGGGCATAAGTGCGACCCGGCAGCCGCGAAAACGACCCCGCCTCAATCGCTTCGAGATGATGCATCGAAATGCGCGTCTTGTCGGCAATGTCCTTCAGCGAAAGGCCCTTTTCCTCGCGCGCACGACGCAAAACCTGCCCAGCACATTCCAACGGCAGTTGCGCCGTATCCACTTCCTCAACTCCAGTCATGACCCGGCCTTATCTGTTCTTGTCGGTTTAGGCTGAGCGTGAGACAATCGTGTGAACGCCCCCATGTCAAGCTGCGTCAGTGCGCAAAGCGGGCGAACACGGCAAGTCGGGGTGAAATTCAGTCGGTTTCGATGCCGCGCTCGTCTGCCCACGCCCGCAAGTTGGCGCGCAGATCGCACGCGGGGTCGGCCAGCCAGTCATTCATCACCGTGCTCACCTCTTTCAGATCAACCTTGCGCACCAGTTCCTTGATCGGTCCGACCGCAGCCGGTGTGATCGAAAGCTTGCGAAAGCCGATCCCCAGCAGCGCCAGCGCATCGAGCCTGCGCCCGCCCATCTCGCCGCAGATGCCCAGATCGACCTCATGCCCTGCGCAGGTCAGCACGATGCGCCGCAGGAAGCGCAAGATGGCGTGGCTGAGCCAGTCGTAGCGCTCGGCCAGCTTGGGATTGGCACGGTCCGCTGCGTACAGGAACTGGGTGAGATCGTTGGTGCCGATCGAAAGGAAACGGATGTTCGGCAGGAGCAGGTCGAGCGTTTCGGCCAGCGCCGGAACTTCCAGCATCGCACCATAACGGATTGCATCGGGAAGTTGCCGCTTGCGCCGTTTGAGCAGCGCCAGTTGATCCTCGAAAACCGCGCGTGCAGCATCGAATTCCCACGGCTCTGAAATCATCGGAAACATGACGTTGAGCGTCCGCCCGGCTGATGCTTCGAGCAGGGCGCGAGCCTGCACCTTGAGCAATCCGCCGCGCTCCAGCGCCAATCGCAGCGCGCGCCAACCCATGGCGGGGTTTTCATCGTGGACGCTGGTTTCGCTACGCAGGTAGGGCACGGCCTTGTCGCCCCCGATATCAACGGTGCGGAAGATCACGGGCTTATCGCCCGCCGCGTCGAGCACATCACGGTAAAGCCGCGTCTGCCGTTCGCGCTGGGGCAAGGTGGCTGAAACAAGGAACTGGAATTCGGTGCGGAACAGCCCCACCCCGTCGGCACCGGTCAGCGGCAGCGCGCTCATATCGTCGCGCAGGCCCGCGTTCATCATTACCTGGATACGCGTACCGCAGCGGGTGAAGGGTTCAACATCACGCAGTTCGGCATAAGCTGCCTGCCGCTCGCGCGAGCGCGCGAAACGCCGGGCAAACGTTTCGGCAATCTGCGCTGTCGGGCGCAATGTTGCCAGACCCTTGTCTGCATCGAGCAGAATTTCGTCGCCTTCGCTCACCAGCGAGCGCAGTCCGTTGGCCCGGCCCAGCACCGGAACACCCATCGCGCGCGCCACGATCACCACATGCGCGGTCAGCGATCCCTCCTCGAGGATCACGCCCTTCAACTTGCGACGATCGTATTCGAGCAGTTCGGCAGGGCCCAGATTGCGCGCGATCAGGATCGTGTCGCGCCGCAGCCCTTGCGTGGCGGCGGTGCCCAGTTGGCCCGAAACGATGCGCAACAGGCGATTGGAGAGGTCCTCCAGATCGTGCATTCGATCGGCCAACAACGGATCGTCGATCTCGCGCATGCGCATGCGGGTGCGCTGCTGGACTCTTTCGATGGCGGCTTCGGCGGTCAGCCCGCTGTCGATCGCTTCGTTGATCCGCCGACTCCAGCCCTCGTCGTAAGCGAACATCTTGTAGGTTTCGAGCACCTCCTCGTGCTCGCCCCCCACGCCGAATTCCGCCTGGCTCGCCATCTGTTCGATCTGGCCGCGCATACGGTCGAATGCCTGGTAAACCCGCTGGCGCTCGGCCTCGATATCTTCGGCCATGACCTGATCGATTGTGACGCGCGGCTGATGATAGACCGCGTGCCCCATCGCCAGGCCCTTGACCAGGACGAGGCCCGAAACGGTCTTCATGCCGATCCGCCCTTCACCCAGCGCAGCGGCATCGTGCTCGTCGATCAGTCCGGCGTTGGCGATCAGCTCGCTGAGCACCATGGCCGTCGTCTGCAACGCCTCGATCTCTACTTCTTCATACCGCCGCGGTTCGACATGCTGGACGCACAGCACCCCCACCGCGCGCTCACGATAGACGATCGGCACACCGGCGAAGGAATGGAACTTTTCCTCTCCCGTCTCCGGCCGGTATTTGAAGTCGGGATGCGCCTTGGCCTCGGCCAGATTGAGCGTTTCGACGTTGGCGGCGATGGTGCCGGTCAGCCCCTCGCCCACCGCCATGCGGGTGACGTGGACCGCGCCCTTGTTGAGACCTCGCGTGGCAAACAGCTCGAGCATCCCCTCGCGCAGCAGATAGACCGAGCAGACTTCGCTGTTGAGACTCTCGCCGATGATGTCGACCACGCCGTCCAGCTTGCCCTGTGCGTGCAGCCGCGAGGCCATGACCTCGTGCAGGCGAAGGAGAATCTGGCGGGCGGATGCGGCGGCAGTCATGGATTATCGCCTACAGCACCGCCCGCCTCCTGCACAATGGGCAATAGGCGATGGCCCGCACCGCAGCCTTGGCGGAAAGTGTTCAGATTGCGGAGAGTTCTTCCTTGATCCTGAGCTTTCGCTTCTTGAGTTCCTGGATCATCACATCATTAGGCGCAGGTCGGTTCAGTTCTGCCCTGATCTTAGCCTCGATGCCGGCATGTTTGGACTGGAGGGCGGTGACGTGCGATGATTCCATGAGAATCTCCTGCCTGAGTGTTTACACTTCAAGAGCGACTCGCACCTCATCGCGGGCGAGCCGCGAATTGCCATCAAACCACAAGATGCCTATCTTGCAAAGCAATTCCGGCAGACTATTGGGCGAGTGGAATTGGGATTGCGTTAACGCGCCGATCAGGAGGCATCGAGGTGACCGAGCAGGAGCTTCGCAAGCGGCTGGAACTGCTTAAAACCGAACACCGTGACCTCGATGCGGCGATTTCGGCGTTGATGGAATCCGGATCGACCGACCAACTCCAGATCGCACGCCTCAAGAAACGCAAGCTGGCGTTACGGGACCAGATTGCGAAGGTGGAAGACACGTTGCTGCCCGACATAATCGCCTGAATTCGCGACGTACCTTCCCACACTGGCCGTTCCACATTGGGACAGCGGGTGCAAAGTCGCGCAAATCATGGTTGCCGGACTGGCACCACGCGCCAACTCGGCCTAGCTCTCGACGATCATGAGACACCCGAACTCTCTTTCGCGTCCCATCATCGAATCGCTTTACGCCGAAGCCCTGGTGCTGGCCGATGAAGTGCGCGCGGTGTTCGCCATGAGTCCGTCGAAAATGCCCATCGAAGGCAGCAGCGTACTGCGGCTGGCGTTGGCAAGCGAAGGGCTCAAGACCACAACGCGGATGATGCACATCCTCGCCTGGCTGCTCAACCAGAGGGCGCATTTTTCTGGCGACATGAGCGAGGAGAGCCTGCGCATCCATGGCAGATTGCCGGCCGATCGGCCTTCGACCGACGAGGATCTGGCGCTGCTGGAACCTGCCACGCGCGAACTGATCTACGAAACTGTGAACCTTCACCGCAGGATCGCGCGGCTTGACCGCGCATGGGGAGAGCGGTTCGAAGCGCGCCCAGGCGTCCGCGCTCTGCACGATCGACTCAACCGGGCAATGATGCGCCGATAGGCGCGGCTCAGGCCGCCGCCAGCGCCTTGCGCCAGCGAGCCAGCCGCTCCGCACGAACTTCGTCGGCCATGTCGGGCTCGAACCGGCTCAACTCGCCGCGCATGGCCTCTCCAGCGGATGCCAGATCGGCATGGAGCCCGGCACCGGTCGCTGCCAGCATCGCCGCCCCCAACGCGGTAGTCTCGACCATGGCGGGGCGCTCGACCGTGAGATCGAGCATGTCGGCCAGGTCCTGCGCCATCCAGTCGTTGGCGCTCATTCCGCCGTCGATCCGCAACCGCCCCCAGGGTGCGCCATCGCGCGCGTATGCCTCGGCCAGGTCAAACGTCTGATGCGCCATGGCCTCCAGCGCGGCGCGCGCCAGCTCGGCCTTGCCGCTGGCGAAACTTAGACCCGTGATGACCCCGCGCGCTTCGGTCTGCCAGTGTGGCGCCCCCAGCCCGGCGAGCGCAGGCACGATCGTGACCCCGCCGGTATGTTCGATCGAGCGCGCCAGAGCTTCGGTCTGCGCTGCAACATCGACGATCCCGAGTGAATCGCGCAGCCATTGGACCAGGCTTCCGGCGACGAACACCGAGCCTTCGATCGCATAGGTTCGCTCGCCGCCAAGCTGATACAACACCGTGCCCAGGAGACGATTTTTCGAGGCGGGGATATCGCGCCCCATGTTGGTGAGCACGAAAGCCCCGGTGCCATAGGTTGCCTTGGTCTCGCCAGGGCTCAGGCAAGCCTGGCCAATGGTTGCCGCCTGCTGATCGCCCGCCAGCCCGGTGATCGGCAATTCGCGGCCCAGCCACTGCGCCTGCGCGACTCCCAACTGTCCGGCGTTGTCGGTGACTTCGGGCAATGCGGAATGCGGCACGCCCAGGAGCTCGCACAGCCCTTCGTCAAAGCCCTTGCCCGCCAGTTCCATCAGCAGTGTTCGGCTGGCATTGCTGGCGTCGCTGATATGCACCCCGCCGGTGAGCTTGGCCACCAGCCAGCTTTCGATCGTGCCCAGTGCCAGCCGTCCGGCCTGGGCGGCCTCGCGCACCGCCGGCTCGTTATCGAGGAGCCAGCGCATCTTGGTGCCCGAGAAGTAGGGATCGAGCAGCAGCCCCGTGCGGCGCTGCACCTCGCTCTCGTGCCCAGCAGCGCGCAAACCGGCGCAGAAATCGGCGGTGCGCCGGTCCTGCCACACGATCGCGCGCGCCAGCGGCTCCAACGTCTGGCGGTCCCACGCCACCACCGTTTCACGCTGGTTGGTGATCCCGATTGCGGCGATCCTGTCAGCGCCGCCTGCCTTGGCGACCATCTCGCGTGCGCAGGCGAGCGTCTTGTCCCATATTTCAGCGGCGTCATGTTCGACCCAGCCGGATTGCGGATAATATTGGGTGATGTCTTGTTGGGCCGTGCCGTGAAGGCTGCCGTCGGGCGCGAACAGCATCGCCCGCGTTGAGGTGGTGCCTTCATCAAGAACCAATATCAGATCGCCCACAATCATCTCCACATTATCGCGTCGCACGTTGAGCGCTAAACCGGTCGCGCGGCGACCGCAAGGGCGACCGCCCGCCCGCAGCGACTGAAAGGAAGTGAGGAAAACCAAGCGAGCGGATGCGAGCGCCGGAGCTTGAGGTGCAACAAAAACACCCCCATATGCAAGCCATGGAATTGCCCCCCAAGCCATGGCCGACAGGTGTTGCCGAACAGTGCGAGCCACTGGTACGGCGCGTGCTCGCCCCCAATCCCTCGCCCTATACCTACACCGGCACGCAGACCTACATCGTAGGTGCGGCAGGGGACGTGGCAGTGATCGATCCGGGTCCGGCAGAGCCCGCACATATCGCGGCCATTCTGGCGGCAGTGGGCGATGCGCGCGTGACGGCGATCATGTGCACGCACACGCACCGCGACCATTCGCCCGCCGCAGCGCCGCTGAAGGCACTGACCGGGGCGTCTGTGGTCGGCTGCGCACCGCTGGTGATCGACAGCGATTTGCCGCGTTCGGATGAAGCTTTCGATCCCGCCTATGCACCGGATCGGGTACTGGAGGATGGTGAGGCAATGTCAGGCCTCGGCTGGACCCTGCGCGCGATCCACACGCCGGGCCACACGTCCAACCATCTGTGTTACGCGCTCGAGGAATCGGACGCGCTGTTCACCGGCGATCATGTGATGGGCTGGTCGACCAGCGTGGTCATTCCGCCCGATGGCGACATGGGCGATTACATGCGCAGCCTCGATCTGCTCCAGACGCGCGCAAAAAATGGGGTGGACCGGGTCTATTATTCGGCGCATGGCGATCCGATCATGAAGCCGCGCCAATTGGTGCGCGGGATGATCGGCCACCGCCGCCAGCGCGAGAACCAGATCCTGCGCCTGTTGGCCGAGCGCGCCCGGGCCGTCGTCGAGTTCATTCCCGATATGTACAAGGGGCTCGATCCGCGCCTTACCGGCGCGGCGCAGATGAGCGTGACGGCGCATCTGCTCGATCTCGAAAAGCGCGGCATCGTGGCGCGCACAGGCGAGATCTGGCGCTCGGCCTGACGCACCGGGCCGACGGATTAATCGCCACAATCAACCCACTTCCTTCTCGGTGCCAAGCGCGTTATGCAGCCCCCGGGACTTTGAGGTTAGGGGAAACCAGGGATGGCCACGACATCCGATTGCACGCCGGGCGTGAGCGACAATACGCGCTATTTCCAGATAATGGCCTGGGTGATGACGCTCATCATCGTGGCCGGCTTCGTCACGAACCTGGCGCTGGGGCGATCGAGCTTCGCCGTGCCGTGGCCATACCATGTCCACGGCTTGGTGTTCTTCGGTTGGGTGGCGATCTTTCTGGCGCAGAACACCTTAATTGCAGGCGGCAATATCGCCATGCACAAACGGCTGGGCCGGATCGCATACTTCTGGATACCGCTGATGGTGGTGATGGGCTTCACCATCATGTTCGTCTCGCTGCGCCGCGGCGGCGGGCCGTTCTTCTTCGACCAGAACGAGTTCATGATCAGCAATACGTTGCAGCTGCTGATCTTCGGCGGGCTTGCATTCGCTTCGCTACGCTCGCGCCGCTATTCGGGTTGGCACCGGCGGTTGATGTTCTGCGCGATGGCGATCCTGACCGGACCGGGGCTCGGTCGTTTGCTGCCCATGCCGCTCCTCATCCCCAATGCCTGGCGCATCATGGTGGTGGTGACGATGATCATTCCTGTGATCGGCATGATCGTCGACTTGCGGCGCAGCGGCAAAGTGCACCCGGCGTGGTTCTGGGGCGTTGGCATCGTATTGGCCGGGCAGGCTGTGGCCGATCTCATAGCCTACAGCCCGCTAGGCGTTTCGCTGACCGAACAAGTCCTGGCGGGAGCACCCGGGGCCGAGCGCCCGATGGCAGCATTCCTGCCGCCGGGTTTCAGTATGTAGATTCTGTTTCAGCTACACCGAAACCGTTCGGCACCGGCCCAAACCCGCTCGCAAAATGCAGCCGGACCCCTATATGGACATCGACTGCAACTGACGGACGAGTTTGATGGGCGTCGAAATGAAAATCCCTGCCGGCAGCGACCTGCTTGCCGAAATCGACCGCCTGCGCAAGGAACGCAACGCGGTGATCCTGGCGCACTATTACCAGACGGCCGATATCCAGGACATCGCCGATTTCGTGGGTGACAGCCTCGACCTGTCGCGCAAGGCGGCGGAAACCGATGCCGACGTCATCGTCTTCTGCGGGGTCAAGTTCATGGCCGATACCGCCAAGATCCTCAGCCCTGACAAGATCGTGGTGCTGCCCGATATGGACGCCGGGTGCAGCCTGGAGGATTCGTGCCCTCCGGAGAAATTCAAGGCGTTCCGCGCCGCGCACCCCGATCACATCGCGCTGACCTACATCAACTGTTCGACCGAGGTGAAGGCGCTGAGCGACGTGATCGTCACCAGTTCAAGCGCCGAGACGATCCTCGCGCAGATACCGCCCGAACAGAAGATCATCTTCGGGCCGGACCGGCACCTGGGCGGATATCTCAGCCGCAAGTTCGGGCGCGAGATGCTGCTGTGGCCGGGGGTGTGCATCGTCCATGAGGCTTTCAGCGAAACCGAGCTGATGAAGCTAAAGGCGCAATATCCCGGCGCGCCCGTGGCCGCGCATCCCGAATGCCCGCCTTCGATCATCGACCATGCCGATTATGTCGGCTCGACCAGCGGCATCTTGAAGTTCGCCAAGGAGTTTGCAGGCGATACGCTGATCGTCGCGACCGAGCCGCATATCATCCATCAGATGGAAAAGGCACTGCCCGAAAAGACCTTCATCGGCGCGCCGGGGGCCGACGGGAACTGCTCGTGCAACATCTGCCCCTACATGGCGCTCAACACGATGGAGAAGCTCTACGCCGCGCTGCGCGACCTCGAGCCGCGGATCGAGATCGAGGAAGGCCTGCGGCTCAAGGCCAAGCGTAGCCTCGACAAGATGCTCGAAATGGCGGGCGGCACTGTCGGCAAGGGCGATTTGGGTCCGAGCGGGGATTGATTATCAGGTGATCGACTGGGACGCCTTTAGCTGGGAGGCCTTCGCTACACTTGTGACTGGCGTTGTAGCGGTGGCGGCAGCCTTCGTCGTCGGTCGGAGGCAGCTGACGATACATGAGCAGCAAACACGTTTGCAGGAACTGGAGCTGCGATCTGACCTGTTCGATCGTCGTTACGCGGTTTACGAGAAGGTGAGGCAGTTTCTGCTCTATATTATGCAACACGCACAATATCCCGAATTGGAACTCGAACAAAGCTTCCTGACGGCCATGGGAGAGTCGAAGTTTCTCTTTGGCGACAAAGTGCAGGGCGCCCTCCAGGAAATCTGGAAACGAGCCCTGGCGTACCGTGTACTGAAGGTGGAAATGGCGAGAATCTATCAGGCAGAGGGTCACTACGGTGACGGAAACCCGCAAAGGGAGTTTGACGCAACTAGTTGGTTAAGCAGCCAGTTTCGCGCTCTTCCGGACTTATTCGACGAATTGAAGCTCAGCGGACGCCTTCTGTAGTCACCAATCCAGTTACCTCTGGAGCTAATGACGCTATCACCCCGCAATAACCCGCCGCACCACCTCCGGCTCCGCCTCGATCACCTTGAGATAAGCGCGAACCGCAGGCGGCGGCATGTAACGGCCGATCTCGTACTGGCGGATGCTGTTCGCTGGGATACCGAACACGTCCGCGAACTCCTTCTGGGTCAGGCCCAGCCGGTTACGCAGCTTGCGGACGCGGCGGCCCATCAAACCGCGTTCGAGCGCCGCCTGGGTAACGTCGAAATCCTCCGGATCGTTCGGATCAGCCGGAATGGCGATCGTAGTCTCTTTGTTCACTCGCATTGCTCCGCCTCACCGAAATCAGCCTGACGACATCGCCCCGCCAGACGTGGACGACTGTATAATGCCTGCCGTCAACCAGACCGATCGCCTTGAACCTGTCTTCGCCGTCGATCGGTCGGTGCGAGGCGACGACGACATGGTCCTCATGGTCAAACACCCTCCGCCCGAACGCCAGCCGCAGCCGGTGCTTGAACAGATTAGCATCGTCCTTGATCGGATCCCATTCGAACTCCATACTAGCTACTATGTGATTCACACATATAGCAACGACGGAAGAAAGTCGAGGACATTGACATCTACCCCCGCCTCCCCCGCGCAATCGCCAGCGCGCCGCCGACCATCACCATGCCCAGAAGATCGAGCCCGGTAAGCACCTCGCCGAACACCGCATAGCCGGTCAACGCGGCGACGGCGGGCTGCGTCAGCAAGGCCAGCCCGATCACCAGCGACGAGAAGTGCCTTAGCACCCAGATCAGCAGCCCCTGCCCCACGATCTGGCTGAAGAACGCCAGCGCCACCAGCGGGCCCCAATCGCCGGGCCAGATTGGCTCGCCCAGTATTGCGGCCAGCGCCAGCAGCAGCGGGCAGGCAAACAGGCTGACCCACACCAGCAGGCTCCACCCTCCAATATCCTTGCGCGCATCCTTGAGCGTGATCAGATAGACCGCATAGAGCAGCCCGGCAGCAAGGCAGAACAGGTCGCCGATCAGCGTGGCAGTCGAAATTTCGAGGCTACGCCCCATCAGGATCGCCGTGCCGACCAGCGCGAAGGCAATCGCCAGCCACTCGGCGCGGCGCGGCAGATGGCGCGCGACGAAGAAGCCCCAGAACATCAATACCAGGCTGCCCGAATTGCCGAACAGCGCGGCATTGCCCAACCGGGTATATTCGATCCCGACATGCCATGCCGCCAGATCAAGCCCGAAGGTTACCGCCCCCAGCCAAATCCAGAACATCGTCCTGCGCGGTATGCTGCCAAGCCTCTGCCCGGTCCTGTGCGCCATCAGCGCGAAGAACGGCAGCGCCAGGAACAATCGCCAGAACCCGGCGGCCACCGGCCCGCTGTCGGCCAATCGGACGAACCACGGACCCAGTGCAAGCGCCACATTCGCGATGAGCAGTGCCGCCAGCAGCAACCAGCTGCGCGGCGTGACAAGATTTGCTTCCAATGCCCCCTGCTTTTCCATGGGTTGCGCCCTAAACACGAAATCCCCAAGTGCGAAGGCGAATTGCAGACAAGGAAGGAATTATCGGTGACTGCTACGCTGTTCGAACCTGTGAAGCTTGGCGCGATCGAGGCGCGCAACCGGATCGTCATGGCACCGCTGACGCGCGGCCGCGCGACATTGCCGGGGTCCGTCCCCAACGAAATGATGGCGATGTATTACCGCCAGCGCGCCGGTGCGGGGCTGATCATCAGCGAAGCGACCGGGATCAGTGTCGAGGGATTGGGCTGGCCTTCCGCACCCGGCATCTGGAGCGAGGAACAGGTCGAAGGCTGGAAGCTGACGACCGGTGCGGTGCATGAAGAAGGCGGCGCGATCGTGCTGCAACTGTGGCACATGGGCCGCCTGGTTCACCCCGATTTTCTCGGCGGGCAGCCCCCCGTATCGGCCTCGGCCACGACCGCGCCCGATCATGCGCACACGCCGACGGGCCGCAAGCCCTATGAACAGGCACGCGCGCTGAGCGTCGAGGAAATCGCACGCGTGGTGGGCGATTATCGCCACGCCGCCGAAAATGCGAAGAAGGCCGGGTTCGACGGCGTGCAATTGCACGGCGCCAACGGCTATCTGGTTGATCAGTTTCTGCGCGACGGCACCAATCTGCGCAGTGATGACTATGGCGGCTCGCCCGAAAACCGCGTTCGTTTCATGCGCGAAGTGCTCGAAGCGCTGGTCGATGTCTGGGGCGCAGATCGGGTAGGTATCCGCCTGTCACCCAATGGCGAAACGCAGGGCTGCGATGACAGCAATCCTGCACAAACCTTTGGCGCGGCGGCGCGCGTAATCGAGGACCTGGGCTTGGGCTTCCTGGAACTGCGCGAGCCGGGCCCCGATGGCACCTTCGGGCGCACCGATGTGCCCGGGCAAAGCCCACTGATCCGGCAGATCTATTCGGGGGCGCTGGTGCTCAACAGCGATTACGATGCCGCGCGCGCCGTTAACGATATAGAATCCAAGGCCTGCGATGCTGTGAGCTTCGGGCGTCCGTTCATCTCAAATCCCGATCTGCCAGAGCGGATCAGAATCGGGGCAGAATGGGCACCCAACCGGGATGTGCCGCAAAGCTGGTATCTCCCCGGCCCCACGGGATATATTGATTATCCCAAGTTGGCCGAGGTGGCCTAGCTCGGGCGGAACCGCATCCCGCCGGGAACAGGAGTGGCGGTAATGCGGTCTTGGCTGGTCGTTGCGGCAGACGATGCGGATGCGCTTGAGCAGTCCGCGGTTTCGGGCGCGGATGCGGTGGTTATCGATCTCGACCACGAAATGGGTGCAAGCCAGCGGGAGGACGCTCGTGAACGCGCGCGCGAGTGGCTCGGGAGTCACCGCTTGCAGGTTGTCGAAGGGCGGCATTTCACGCGCTGGGTGCGGATTTCGCCTCTCGGTTCGCGCCACTGGCGCGACGATCTGTTCGCGGTGATGCCCGGCGCGCCGCAGGGCATTTTCCTGCCCGAGGTTCCCGGCCCCGCTCATATCCAGCAATTGGGCGCGGAGTTCTATGAAATCGAACAGCGCGCAGGGATCGCATACGGGGCAACGCAGATCGTTCCCATGGTTGCGAGCAGCCCCGGCGGCGTGCTCGACATTAGTGCCTTCGCGGGCGAGCCGCACCCGCGGCTGGCCGGTCTGGCATGGGATGCAGCCCAGCTCGGCGAAAGGATCGATGCCCGCCGCCAGCGTAACGAGCGGGATGAATGGTGCGGTGCATTCGCGTTTGCCCGTGCCCAGATCATTCTGTGCGCCAAGGCGCACGGGTTGAAGGCAGTCGAGAGCGGGCAACCGGCTGATACCGATCCGGTCCGGCTGGAAAGGATTGCCGAAATTGCCCGCGCCGACGGCTTTTCGGGCATGTTCGCGCTTCATCCGGAACAGATTTCCGTTATCAACCGCGCCTTTACCGCTAACGAAGGCGAGATCGCACAGGCGCGGCGGATCGAGATGCAGTTTACCGCGAACGCACACGCCGAACTTGTCACGCTCGGCAACCGGGTCCTGGAGCCGGTTGACCTTCACCGGGCACGCCAGGTGATCGAGGCGGCGCCAAAGGGGCGCGGCTTGCCGCTCGGGTAGAGTTTGCGCCGGCTCGCCACCACCTCACGCCACTGCTTCACGTCATCGCGAACAGCCGCCCGGCCAGCCATCCCATGAAGATCGACAGCAGCACCGCAGTGACGCCGTAGAGCAACGACCATCGTTGCGACGCGAATTCGACAAATCTTTCGAAGCCCACTTTGCGCACTTCGACATCGGCCACCGCCGAGGCAATCACCCGCCCATCAGTGATCGCAAAGGTTTCGGCGGTATATTGGCCGATGGGCACATTCGATGGCAGGCCGATGCGCGCCTGGTAAAGCACCTGTTCGCTGATGGTGACGCCGCCATCTTCCTGCTTGTAAAGCCCCTGGCGCCGCCGCTGATCGACCAGCCCCGCAGAAAAACGTGCCTGCTGCTCGGGATTGATCTCTCCACTGGGCGAAAGCTGGATGAACTGCGTTCCCAGTTCGTAGATCGCCGCAGTCCGTTCGTCGACGATATCGCGAATCGGCTGCGATGAGGCGACAGCGAAGAACGATGGGGCGGATCGGAAATCGCTGCTTTCCGCATTCATCCAGATCCCCGCGATCCGCTTTTTCTCGCGCATGCGGATCGGCTGCGTGGGGCCCTTGAGCACCACCACGATGTCATATGCCGCCCCGGCGCGGCGGCCGCCGGGATCGAGAATTGCGCCGAACAGCAACAATTCGGTGCCGGTAAAGCCCTGGCGGATCTGCACCTCGCTCTGCGAAACCTCGGGCACCAGGATCGCATCGCGCTGTCCCGAAAGCATCAACCCGGCCAGGATGAGGAACGCCCATCTCACAGCGGCGAAACCGTGTAGATTTCTTCAGGCCGGTACCCCAGTCCGGCCGCCATGCGGATCGCCACCAGCAGCACGATTCCCGCCAGCACCAGCCGCAGGATTTCGGGCCGCGCCTTGAGTGCGATCTGCGTGCCGAATTGCGCACCCATGACCGATCCCAACAGCAGCAGCCCGGCCAGCACCAGATCGATCGCCTTGGTGGTCAGCGCGTGCATCATGGTCGTTACCATGGTCACGAACAGGATCTGGAACAGCGATGTGCCAACCACCACGTTAGCGCTCATACCCAGAATGTAGAGCATCGCGGGCACC
>PNJY01000010.1 GCA_013822125.1 Erythrobacter sp.
GGCAGTGATCTGGTGGGTTTCGCGCCAGATCATCGGCTGGTGGGACGCGCAGGGCCTGAAGCGCGCTCAGGCCGCCTTGCGCACGAACACCGTACCCGCCGAATAACCCGCGCCAAAGCTGCAGATCAGCCCGACATCGCCCGCGGCAAGATCGTCGCCATGCTTGTGAAAGGCGATGATCGAACCCGCGCTGGAAGTATTGCCATAAGTGTCGAGCACAGTCGGGCTTTCGTCCTCGCTCGCCTCGTGCCCTAAAACGCGGTGCGCGATCAGCCGGTTCATCCCGGCATTGGCCTGGTGCAGCCACAGCCGCCGCAGAGCGTGCGGATCGACGCCCAGTCGCTGCGCTTCCTCGACGATTATCTGCGCCACCATCGGCACCACTTCCTTGAACACCTTGCGCCCTTCCTGGACGAACAGCTTGTCGGGATTGGCGGCGGTTTCGGGATGCGCCCTGTTGAGGAAGCCGAAATTGTTGCGGATGTTGTTGGAAAACACCGTCTTGAGGCGTGTGCCCAGGATGTCCCAATGGACCGCGGGCGCGATCGCCGCATCTTCGATCAGGACCGCGGTGGCAACGTCGCCGAAGATGAAATGGCTGTCACGGTCGCGCCAGTTGAGATGGCCCGAGGTGATTTCGGGGCTGACCACCAGCACGCTCTTCGCATGGCCCGCCCGGATATAATCGGCGGCGGTCTGGATGCCGAAGGTGGCGGATGAACATGCGACATTCATGTCGAAGGCGAAACCGTCGATCCCCAGCGCCTGCTGAATCTCGATCGCGATCGCAGGATAGGGCCTCTGCATGTTCGACGCCGCGCAGAGCACCGCATCAACGTCGCTTGGGTCCCTTTGTGCGCCGTTGAGCGCCTCCTGTGCTGCCCTCACCCCGATCTCGGCCATGATCGAAAGATCCCCATCGCCGCGTTCGTCCCAGCGTGGGGCCATGATGTCGGGATCGAGAATCGGCGCCTTGGCCATGACATGGCGCGACTTGATTCCGCTGGCCTTTTCAATGAATTCCACCGAACTGGGCTGGAGCGGGTCAACTTCGCCGGTGGCAATCGCCGCCGCATTTCGCGCATTTTCGCGCTCGACATAGGCGTTGAAACTGGCAACCAGTTCCTCGTTGGTGATGGATTCCCTGGGCGTGAACAGCCCGGTCGCGGAAATGACGGGTCGATGGGTCAATTGCATGGCCGCTGGTTAAGCCCATGCTTTGTTTTGGGCAAGATACAAGCAGCGCTGGCCGCCATGGACCGTCCTCGCCGGTTCCGCCTTGCAATGGGCGATCTAACGACTGGTGCCCGGGAGCGGCGGTATCGGTGCTCTAGCGGGCCGACGGCAGCCTCGGGGCCTGAGCCTGATCGCGCGTCGTGCTCATGCCGCGTTGCGCTGTTCGAAGCCGCGGGAGCTTGGCGGCACCTCTGCGGCGCGATCGAGAAGGGAGATCACTGCCGCCTTGAGGGCCCCGCTGCCGGTCAGAATGGCACGAACATATTCAGCATTGGCAGGGCTAAGCCGCTCGTCCATCAGCAGAAGTTCAGCGAAACCGTTTATATGATTGAGCGGAGTTCGCAGGTCATGGGACAGTTTATGAAAATCAGTATCAAAGTATTGATTTTCAGCTCCTGCATTCTTCGACGCCCAATTCGTGAGAATTCTCATAACAACCCCTATCAACTTTAATTTCAACACCTTTTTTATGCAGTTCGTCAATCTCTGTATGAGGACATTTTTATACTATAAATATTCTCAATTATAATGGAAATATCCAATCTCTCTCCATGTGAGAATATTGATTGACGTGGTATAGGTAATAATTAATAAGATGGTTATTTATTACGATGAGATGCCATATGTAATGATCAGTAACATTTCCATAAATCTGATAATGACGATTCGTTCCAATTGCCGCAATACGTAATTGCCGATTCATTGCTATGTTAACTCTGGAAGACGCAAGATTGCGGACGGACAACGCGGTCCCTACACTTTGCCAAGGTTTGTTGCAGCCGATGACCGGGACGGCGGCGGAGCTCTGCCATCTCCAGTGAGCGGTGGCAGCGTTAGTTCGCCGACTGTCCGGAAATCAATTGGGCCAGGATCTTGACCAACGCTCGCGGTTTGACCGGCTTTTCCAGAACTTCGCTAAATCCGGCGGTCCTGGCTTCCTTAACGAGCGTGGGCGTCCAGTACCCGGTGACCAGTATGGCGGGTTCCATCCAACCTCGCTCCCGCAGGGCGAGGAGGAGTCCAATTCCGTCTATATCTTCGAGAAGATAATCGGCAATGAGGCAGCGTGCGTCCAATGCAGCGTCGTCCGCGAGCAATGCGACACCTGTTGAAAACGCCTTCACGCTAAATCCCTGCGCTTGCAGAAGAAGCTGAGTCGACCGTCTCACGGGATGATCATCTTCGACGATGACAATTTTGGGCCGCTGCTGCTGATCGATCTTGGTAACGTCCATACCACGAGCCCTTTGTTTGGCTCCTAGATGGACTGCGCCGGCTTGGCCGGTCTTTACGTAATGACCGCAAGTTCAGACACCCAATCCGGCCGCGAAGGCAATCCTGAGCGCGTCAGAAAGGCTCCGGACTCCGAGTTTCACCATCAAATTCGCACGATGTACTTCTACTGTTCGTGACGAGATTCCAAGGTCGTAGGCAATGGTCTTATTGGGAAGGCCCTGAGCCAGGCCCTCGATCACATCCCGCTCACGCGGCGTAAGCGCACCAATAATCACCTCCGCTTCTGCTGCGCGAGCAACCGCCCCGGCTCTGTTTTCGAGCCTTTCGAACGCCATTTCAATGGCGCGGAGCAAACTCGCCTTGTCGAACGGCTTTTCAAGGAAGTCGACAGCGCCGGCTCTCATGGCGCGGACTGCGGTCGAAACGTCGCCATGGCCGGTCATGATCACGACGGGCATCGTCACGCCGCGCTCGGCGAGGATGCGCTGCACTTCGATACCATCGACGTCGGGCATGCGAATGTCGAGCAGTATACAACCTACTTCGACCTGACGGACTTCCTTTAAGAAAGCTGCGCCCGAGGTCCAGGTTTTCACCGAATAGCCTGATGTTTTCAGCGCATAGCTGGTAGAGCGGCGTAATGCCTCTTCGTCATCGACAATGTGAACCAATCGCTTATCCATCCTGCTCCTCCTCAGAATTCGCGCGCATAAGCGTGAAGTGGAATTCCGTGCCGCCCCCTTCGCGCAGATCCACCCAGATTTGTCCGCCGTGCGCCTCAACGATCGTCCGACAGATCGAGAGCCCCAATCCCATGCCTTCGCTCTTGGAGCTGACGAAGGCGGTGAACAGTTGATCGGCGATGTCGGGCGAGATGCCGGGCCCCGTATCCGCCACAGTGACGCGAACGAAGCCTGGCTTTTCTGCCTTGCTAGTTATCCAAAGCAGACGCTCGTCGCTCTCACTCATGGCTTCGCAGGCATTGCGGATGAGATTTATGATCACCTGTTGGATCTGAACACGATCGACGAATACCGGTGAGGCATATGGATCAAGGTCGAACCAGACCTTGATCCCCATTTCGCGCGCGCCCATCAAACCCAGTACCGATCCTTCATTGATCAGTGCCGGCAGCGGCTCGACAGTCTTTTCGACTTCACCGCGCGCGACAAAGTCACGCAGGCGCCTGACGATGTGCCCGGCGCGAAGCGCTTCCTTTCCGGTATCGTCGAGCGCCTCGCGCATCATCGGGAATTCGTCGGGTGACGGGTTTTCGAGCTGGTCTCGGACCGCCTCGACATAGTTGGCGATCGCGGCGATCGGCTGGTTGAGTTCGTGGGCGAGTGTCGAAGCCATGGTACCCATTGCGCTGACCCGCGCCACGTGGATCAATTCGGAACGTAGCGATTCCAACCGCTCTTCCGTTTCGCGTCGCTCGGTGAGATCGCGGATAAAGCCAGTAAACAGGCGATCATTACCGCTGGCCGCCTCGCCGATCGAAAGTTCCATCGGAAAGTTCGTGCCATCCTTGCGCTGGGCAAAGACGATGCGGCCAATGCCGATGATTCGCTTTTCCCCTGTCTCGAGATAGCGGCCAAGGTAGGCATCGTGGCGTTCACGATCGGGCGACGGCATGAGTATGCGCACGTTATTGCCGATCACTTCATCCTCGGTATAACCGAACAGACTCTGAGCCGCGGCACTGAACGAGATGATGCTGCCGGCCTCATCGATCACGATCATGGCGTCCGGAACGGTCGAAAGAATTGACCGAAGCAAGTTCTCGCTCGATCGCACCTGCTCTTCAGCAGCTTTCCGGTCGGTCATGTCCGATACGATCTTGGCGAAGCCGCGCAGGCTACCATCCGATCCACGCAGAGCCGTTGTCGTACTTGAAGCGAGAAATTCCGAACCGTCCTTGCGGAGGCACCAGGCCTCCTCCTTCAACAGCCCTTCGACAGCAGTTTGCGCGAGCACTTCTTCCGGCTTTCCTGCGGAGACGGCATCCTGAGGATTGAAGAGCGACCAATGCCTACCGAGCACTTCGGCTTCCGTCCAACCCATCAACCGCTGCGCGCCGTCGTTCCAAATCGTTACATTGCCGACTGGATCTAACATGTAGATCGCGTGGCCATGCGCTCCGTCGATCAGCAGATTGAGTTCTTCAGCGATCCGCGTCGCCTCTGCTGACCGATCTTCGGCGCGCTGCTCGCTTTCTATCAACTTCTGCCGCGAACGCGTGGCAGCGTCTGCGATGACGATGACGCCTCCCGCACTCAAGATGAAAGCAGCGGCTTCGACGATATCCGCGGCGAAAAGACCGTTCGCAGCGGCAAACCAAAGGCTAATACCGAGCGAGAGAAAAGCACCAAGAATGGCTGGCGCCCGGCCACACCAGAACACCACGGCCACGATAACCAAGAGAAAGGGAAAATACGGCGCGCGCGCATCGAACTGAGCGTCCAATAGGTACCATATTCCAGATATAATAACTATTGCCGACATTGCCACACCGTGGCGTAGGTAGCGCGGGAGTTTCCAAGTCAACATCAGAGGCAGTCTCCGCCGCTCTCGGTCTGCCAATCTTTGACGATTCGGACATGGCACAACGTTATATACACCGTATTCGTTATTGGATCGAGTTTTTCCGTCTGAATTTTACTTAAGCGGAAATCAAATTCCGAACCAATCGCAGATCCATGGCCAGCCATGATCCATCAGGCCTCATAGCTTGCAGCGGCCTATGGATTCAGTAAATGTAATTCCAGAGTAAATATTGATCAAACTTTGGTCAGGTGCAGTCAAACCTGTTTGAATTTATACAAACAAGGCACAACAGGAAAATTATCAATTCTATCACACCAGTATTGATTTCTGATACCTAGAATCTATCGTGATGTACTTGTTCTACCGCGAGTAATATTATTGACGTAATATTATCTCTAATATAGATTATCATCCAATTACTTTGGCGAATACGTAAAAATACATTTCCACTCGGACAGGCAGGGTCAAGGCCAGAAACAGGGCCACGCGCTTATGGGCGGGGCCAGACTGAACAAACGTGCGCGCCAGTCGGTCGTGTTCGTGTTCGGTCAGTGTATGAGGACAGGGCAAATGCCTTTTTTGAGTTACGAAGAGGCAATCAATCGGCGAAGTACGACCCTCTCAGCTACCGGTGAAGGCGTGAAATCCCCCAAAGCCGCAGGCGTTGTGCAAAATCAGTTGCGGTCAGACGCAGAGCCTTTTTTCTTCGGCAGGCCACCTCCTGCAGATAGTGCAGCCGCAAACCGTGCATGACGCTGGCCCCATCCGTAACATTCCCAATACACACATTTGCGAGCCGCTCGTAACAACAAGCGGCTAGCGGAAGGTGACCGAGATGATCCTGGCTGAGTTGAACCCATGATGCGCGCGAATGGACCGCCCAATGACCGCGCTTAGATCGCGTGAAAAGCGCGCCGCCGCTTGCATTAAAGCTCGGATGCGTGCTGACGACGGATGGTCGGATGTCACGATCTACAACGTTTCGTCTCGGGGCCTCATGGCCAGGCTGGGAAGCCCCCCAGTCAAAGGCAGTTATGTCGAGATATGGCATCGGAACGTTTGCGTCGTCGGGCAAGTGAGATGGGCACAAGGCGGTCGTTTCGGCATTCTGAGCCAAGACAAAATCGACATCTCGGCCCTCTTGAATGGCACTCCGGCAAAGCGGCAGCCCGCCGGTATCGAGCGCCGGAGCGATTCTCAACCTCCAGTGAAATCCAGGGCCCAGCCCGACATTGCCATCAGGGCTGATGCGAGCCGGAGAGTCGCGAAGGTCTTCGATTGGGTTAGCGTGGCACTTGCCGGCGCAGTGGTCGCGAGCATGCTGGTCACAGCGGTCAACGCAGCGCTCAGGGAACCTATGCAGCAAGTCCAAACTGCGCTCGGAGCGAGCCATGAATCGTTTGATTGAGGAATACCGCCTTGCGCAGCCCAATGACCTTGTGACGGGACTCTGCCAGGGTCAGGAGCTTGGCACTGCCCAGCCCGATATCCTGCCGCTTGCCAGCTTCTGCAAGCTCAGGAGCCAGTAGGCACCGCCGCGCCTATCCACTTTCAGGAACAGCCCTTCTCCGTCTTGATATGTGCCTGGATTCGACAAGGCCGCCTTGACCGCAAACGCCGCGAGTTTACCCTTCGCTTTACCCCCACATTACCCCCCCACACTTTGATCCGGCTGTAGGCAAATAGCTACGGTCGCGAGTGGACGGCATAAGGGGATAATACCCTATATTTTCAAGGAGCTCTACGACCTTTTGTGGATGCTGGCGAATAGGCCGGTGGTGGACAGGGCTGGATTCGAACCAGCGTACGCTCTCGCGGGCAGATTTACAGTCTGCTGCCATTAACCACTCGGCCACCTGTCCACATCGTTACCAGCGGGTAAGAACGGGCCCGCCGCAGCGGTCCCTGATGCCGAGAGGCGCCCCTTTGGCGAAGCGGTGCTTGCCTGTCAATGGGCCTGCTGGCAGGAGGGCGCAAAGCAACGAACGTGCAAGGAGTGATAATGGCAAAGCCGGAGCGCAAACGCGCACTCAGAGGACGGGCAGGCCGGATGAAGGGGGGTCGCGGTTCGGGCCGCGCTTCATCGGGGCAAGTGCGACTGTGGGGGCGACACGCGGTCGAGGCGGCGCTGAAGAACCCCGCACGCCAGCACCGCAAGCTGTGGGCAACGCGCGAGGGGATCGAGTCTCTGGATGGCGAGCTGCCGCCCGGTTTTCCCGTCGAATATGCCGATGTCGCCGATCTGGCGCGGCTGGTGGCGCGCGACGCGCCGCATCAGGGGCTGGTGCTAGAATGCGGACCGCTCGAGGACATCTTCCTCGACGAGGTAATGGACGGTGCGCCGGGCCGCCCGCTGATGGTGCTCGATCAGGTTACCGATCCTCACAATGTCGGCGCGATCCTGCGCTCGGCAGCGGCCTTCAACGCCGCCGCCATTGTGACGCAGGACCGCCATGCCCCAACCGAAACCGGGGTGCTGGCAAAGTCGGCCTCTGGCGCGCTGGAAGTGGTGCCGTGGGTGCGGGTGGTGAACCTCGCCCGTGCGCTCGAAGAAATGGCGGAGGCGGGATATTGGCGCATCGGCCTGACGGGCGAGGCCGAAACCACGCTCGCTGACGCGCTTCCCGCCGGGCCGGTAGCGCTGGTGATGGGGGCCGAAGGCGAAGGCATGCGGCAGAACATCGCCGCGCATTGCGATGCCCTTGCGCGCTTGCCGATCAGCGCGGATATCGAAAGCCTGAACGTGTCCAACGCCGCGGCGATCGCGCTCTACGCGGTCGCAACGCGCGCAACTTGAGGGGGAATTCCATGATGCCGCGCCTGCTCTTCGCTCTGATCGCTCCGCTGCTGCTCACCAGCTGTTTCATCACGCCGGGCAAATTCGAATCCGGGCTGACGCTGGAACGGGACGGATCGTTCGCCTTCACCTACAGTGGCGAGATAATTTTTCTGGGATTGAGCAAGCTTGCCCGGATGGATGGCGGGGATGATGCGTTCGTGCCAAAATCCTGCATTGACGAAGAAAGCTTTGACGAGCGCGAGTGCAGCGAAGACGAACTTGCCGAGCAACGCGCCGAGTGGGAAGCAGGGGCTGACGAGCGCGCCGCAAAGAACAAGGAAGAGGCCCGGAAAATGGCTGGCTTTCTGGGCGGCATTGATCCGGCAGACCCTAAGGCCAACGAAAATCTTCGCCAATTGTTGCTCCGCCACAAAGGCTGGACCAAGGTTGAATCGAAGGGCGACGGCGTTTTCGATATAGAATATTCAGTCACCGGGCATCTGTCGCATGATCTGATGTTTCCGGTGATCGAAGGCGTTCCAACAACCAACATTTTCGTTCAGGCGATCCTTCGCGAAGGCAATCAGGTGCGCATCAACGCTCCTGGATTTTCTGGCGATACAGGGGGTGGCCCTTCTTCGGGCATGCTGGGCGGGATGGCGGGCCTCGCGGCGCTGCGCGGCGGTGACAAGGGCCTTGAGGGTCTCGATGAGTTGCCTCGGCTTGACGGCACCTTCACTATCCGCACGAACGGAGTGATCCTTGCCAACAACACCGATGAAGGGGCTTCGCAGGCCGAGGGCATGCAGGTCCTGACCTGGAAGGTCAGTTCGCAAACGACGGAGCCTCCGTCCGCGCTGATAAGGTTGGCGGAGTGAGGCCCAACGAAACTTGGGCGCGAAATACTGGCTGATTCGAAAAGACCGCGGCGGCACTTCAGCGTCGGGATCGTTCGAGCGATTGCGGCACCTGAGGTGGCGGCGGCGCCATGTCCGCGCTCAGTTGACAGAGTCTTTTAACCCCTTGCCCGCCTTGAACTTGGGCTGATTGGATGCCTTGATCGTCATGGGTTCGCCGGTGCGCGGATTGCGACCGGTAGACGCCTTGCGCTTGGCGACCGAAAAAGTACCGAATCCGACCAGCCGCACCTCGTCCCCACCCGAGAGAGCATTGGTGATGGCGTCGAACACGCCCTCAACCGCGCCCGATGCGTCGTTCTTTGAAAGCCCGCTCGAAGCTGCAACCGCGCTGATCAGCTCGTTCTTGTTCATTCTCAAGCCCCCTTATTCTCATAGCCAGCCGGCGTGCCCCAGATGCGCGCCGAAAGGACGGAGAATGGGACTTTTTGTTACGCACTGTCAAAGGCAAATCGCTCTCAAAGGCGCGGATTTACGCCATTTGATCGCCTTTGCAGATGCCATTGCGCGACTTTCGCCCGTATTGCCGCGCAGTAAACGCCGACGCGGCAAGTCTGGAGCGCAACCGCCGTGTTCCGATTCGCTGCGCTGCAACAGGCGCCCGGAAGGATCAATGTGCGGTCGGTGTGGGCGCCCCCGCAGGATGGATCACTGGCTGGCTCGCCAGATCGTCAGCCTCGGTCCATTCGATCGCAGCCGGAACCGAAACCAGCGCATGCTCCAGCACCTGATCGACATGCGAAACCGGGATAATCTTGAGCCCCTCTTTCACATTGGCGGGTATCTCGGCCAGATCCTTGACGTTCTCCTCCGGGATGAGCACCGTCGTGATGCCCCCCCTCAAGGCAGCCAGTAGCTTCTCTTTCAGCCCGCCGATCGCCAGCACTCGTCCGCGCAAGGTAACCTCACCGGTCATCGCTACGTCGGGCCGCACCGCCACGCCTGACAGCGTCGAGATGATCGAGGTGACCATGCCCACGCCCGCGCTCGGCCCGTCCTTGGGCACCGCGCCTTCGGGCAAGTGGATATGGATGTTCTTGCGCTGGAAGATCGAAGGCTTGATGCCATAGGCCGGCGCACGCGCCTTCACGAAGCTGAAGGCAGCCGCGATGCTTTCGGTCATCACCTCGCCCAGCTTGCCGGTGGTCTTGATCTCGC
The DNA here is from genome assembly GCA_013822125.1 of Erythrobacter sp. Classification (GTDB taxonomy): domain Bacteria; phylum Pseudomonadota; class Alphaproteobacteria; order Sphingomonadales; family Sphingomonadaceae; genus Erythrobacter. The sequence goes on from PNJY01000010.1 coordinate 9,874, forward strand.
CCTTGCCGGGTGTGGTCACGCTTTCGATGGTCAACAATTCGCCGCCCACCTCGGTCCAGGCGAGCCCGGTAACTGCGCCGATCTGCGCCTCGTTTTCAGAAACCCCGTGCTTGAACTTGCGTACGCCCGCAAATTCACCCAGATTTTCGGGCGTCACAGTGACCGATTTTGCCTTCTTCTCGAGAATCCGGCGCAAGGTCTTGCGTGCCAGCCGCGCAATCTCGCGCTCAAGCGTGCGCACGCCTGCCTCGCGCGTGTAATAACGGATCAGATCGCGCAGGCCCTCGTCGGTCAGCGCAAACTCGCCATCCTTGAGGCCGTGCGCCTCGATCTGCTTGGGGATGAGGTGGCGCTTGGCAATCTCGAGCTTCTCGTCCTCGGTATAGCCTTCGAGCCGGATGATCTCCATCCGGTCGAGCAGCGGCTGCGGCAGGTTGAGGCTGTTGGCTGTGGTCACGAACATCACGTCCGACAGGTCGAGATCGAGCTCGAGATAGTGATCCTGGAACTTGCTGTTCTGTTCGGGGTCGAGCACTTCAAGCAGCGCGGATGCCGGATCGCCGCGGAAATCCTGCCCCAGCTTGTCGATCTCGTCGAGCAGGAACAGCGGGTTCGAAGTCCCGGCTTTCCTCAGATTGTTGACGATCTTGCCCGGCATCGAACCGATATAGGTCCGCCGGTGTCCGCGAATCTCGGCCTCGTCGCGCACCCCGCCCAATGACTGGCGCACGAATTCGCGGCCAGTTGCCCGGGCAATTGATTTGCCGAGCGAGGTCTTGCCGACGCCGGGAGGGCCGACAAGGCACAGGATGGGCCCCTTGAGCTTGTTGGTGCGCGCCTGCACCGCCAGATATTCGATGATCCGGTCCTTGACCTTCTCCAGCGCATAGTGATCCGCGTCGAGGATCTCCTGCGCTTCGGAAATATCCTTCTTGAGGCGGCTCTTCTTGCCCCACGGCAGGCCCAGCAGCACGTCGAGATAATTGCGAATCACTGTCGCTTCGGCGCTCATCGGCTGCATGCTCTTGAGCTTCTTGAGTTCGCCCTGCGCCTTGGCCTTCGCCTCTTTCGACAGCTTGAGCTTTTCGATCTTTTCGGTCAGTTCGGCGATCTCGTCGGCTTCGCCGCCATCGCCGCCGCCCAGCTCGCTCTGGATCGCCTTCAATTGCTCGTTGAGGTAGTATTCGCGCTGGGTCTTTTCCATCTGCCGCTTCACCCGGCCACGGATCTTGCGCTCCACCTGGAGCACGGAAAGCTCGCCCTCCATCAGCGCGAGCACCATTTCGAGCCGCTTGAGCGGGCTTGCTTCTGTCAGCAGGGATTGCTTGTCCGCGACCTTGGTGGCGAGCGCACCGGCAATCGTGTCAGCCAGCGCACCAGCATCGTCGATGTCGCTCAGGTCGCTCGAACCGCCCTCGCCCAGCCTTCGGTTGAGCTTGGCATATTCGGTGAACTGTTCGACCACCTGCCGCATCAGCGCGGTCACCTCGTTGCCCGAGACAGTCTCCGGCTCCACCGCCTCGACCTCGGCCGCGACATGGCTATCCTGATCGTGCAGGGCGGTGAGCCGCGCCCGCGAAGTGCCTTCGACCAGCACACGCACGGTGCCATCGGGCAACTTGAGCAATTGCAGGACCTGCGCGATCACGCCGAAATCATAAAGATCGTCGCGTTCAGGATCGTCGCAAGCCGGATCAAGCTGTGCGAGCAGGAAAATGTCCTTGCTCGATTCCATCGCGGACTCGAGCGCTGCAACCGATTTCTCGCGCCCTACGAAGAGTGGCACGACCATGCCGGGAAACACGACGATGTCGCGCAGCGGCAAGAGGGGATACTGTTGTGTCATCGTCTGTCCACGGCGGCCATTGGGGCCAGCCTTTGACGCGAATATGGGAACCCCGGCGCTACGCCGCAATGCCGCAGCGCGATCAAGCTGTGCAAGGAGACGATTTCAGTCGCGAAACCCGGGGTCGATCCGGTCGAGCTTGCGCAGCAGCGCGGGCCAGGCGAGCGCATTGGCGACCATGCCAATTCCGGCGGGCGGGGTCTGCGACTTGACCTTCTCGGGCGTGCCCTGCGGCGGATTGTGGAGATAATCGCGGCCGGCGGCCAGCATCCGCACCTGCGCGTCGCAGGCGCGTTCGAGGAAATACAGCCGAAGGAAACATTCACCCACGCTCTTGCCGATTGCCAGCGTGCCGTGATTGCGCAGGATCATGACATGCTTGTCGCCCATGTCTTCGATCAGCCGTTCACGCTCGTCGAGATCGGTCGCGATGCCTTCATACTCGTGATAGGCGATGTCCGATCGGGCGATCATGCCGGTCTGCGTATGTTCGAGCAACCCGTCCTTCATCGCGCTCACGGCCTGGCCCGACGGGGTGTGCAGGTGCATCACCGCGTGCGCGTCCGCGCAGTTCATATGCAGCGCCGAATGGATGGTGAAACCGGCGGGATTGACCGGGTGCGCAGTGGGGATCACCGGTTGCCCTTCGACGTCGATCTTGACCAGCGAAGAGGCGGTGATTTCCTCGAACATCATGTCATAGGGATTGATCAGGAAGTGATGCTCCGGCCCAGGCACGCGCGCCGAAAGATGCGTAAAGATCAGATCGTCCCAACCATAGAGCGCGACCAGTCGATATGCCGCGGCGAGATCGACCCGGACGGCCCATTCCTCGTCGCTCACCAGCGCGCGCACATCCGCGTCCGATCCGATGCCGTTATCGTTCATCACGCTTGCCATTGCCGTCTCTCCTTCAGTTGCTTTCCGCCACCGATAGCACGATCGGAGCCTAGCCCAAACCCGGCAGATTGAGGCCCGGAGGCAGGCCCATCCCGCCCTGAATCCTGCGCATCTCATCGGCAGAAACGCGATCGGCCTTGTCGCGCGCATCGTTGAACGCTGCGGTAACCAGATCCTCGACCATCTGTTTTTCTTCCGGCTTCATCAGGCTCTCGTCGATCTCGACGCGCAGGATGCGCCCCCTGGCGCTGGCCCGCACCTTGACCAGACCGCCGCCCGACATCCCCTCGACCTCGATCGCGTCGAGCTTGGCCTGCATCTCGTTCATCTGCGACTGGATAGTTTCAGCGGCTTTCTGTGCCGCCTGGATCATTTCTTCCATCGATTTCATTTATCGGCTCCACTTGCCCGCCTGGGCGACATTGTCCCGCTCCTCGGCCAGTTCGGCGTCGGGAAATACTTCAAATGCGGCCTTGACCAGCGGATGTTCGCGCAGCCGCGCTTCCGCTTCGGCCTTCTCCGCCTCGGCCTGTGCGCGCAGCGTCGGCTTCCCGCTCGCCTCGCCCTTCTCGACCTGCCAGCGTTCGCCGGTCAGCTTGAACAGGGCATCGCGCAGTTCGGGCGCAAGGTCTTCCGACAGCCCTGCCTCGACGCGAAAGACCAGCCGCCCCGGTTCAAGCTCGATCACGCGCACCCAATCATGCATCAGCTGCGCCACGCGCAATTGGCCCGAATCGTCAACCTGCTGCACCAGTCGTGCCCAATCGAGCGCGCCGGAGGGAGCGCTTGCGGGCGCACCGGCACCCTCGGCCGAAGGTGCGGCGACGGAAAATCCGCGTTCGGCCAGTTCCTCGATCTTTCTCGCCAGCTTGGCCGGATCGGGCAGGTCGGTAGCATGCATCACGCGCAGCAATGCCATCCTGGCCGAAACCAGCGGATCGGGTGCCTGGCGCACCTCCTCGTGCCCCTTGAGCAGGAGTTGCCACAGCCGGTGGAGCTGCGCCGCCGAAAGCCGCGCCGCCAGATCGCTGAGGTCTGCACGCTCATCCGCACCCGGCGCATCAGCCTCACCGCCCGAAATCTGCGCCACAGTGATCCGGTGCGTCAGGTCCATCAACCCGCGCATCAGGGCCAGGGGTTCGACACCCAGAGCATATTGATCGGCCACCGCAGCCAGCATGGCCTGCGCATCGCCTTCGAGCAGTTGGCGCAGCAGGCGGCGCTGCGCGCCCTTGTCGGCCAGGCCCAGCATGTCGCGCACCCGCTCGGCGGTGACCTTGCCCTCGCCGTCGAGATCGGCGTGCGCGATCGCCTGATCGAGGATCGAGAGGCCATCACGCACCGACCCTTCGGCAGCATTGGCGATGATATGCAGCGCCTCCTCATCAGCCTCGACGCCTTCCTTGCGGCAAATTTCGCCGAAATGCGCTTGCAGCAGATCGGCAGGAATCCGCCGCAGATCGAACCGCTGGGTGCGGCTGAGCACCGTCACCGGAAGCTTTTCCACCTCGGTGGTGGCGAACAGGAATTTCACATGCGCGGGCGGCTCTTCCAGCGTCTTGAGCAGCGCGTTGAAGGCATTGCGCGAAAGCATGTGCACTTCGTCGATGATGTAGATCTTGTAGCGTGCGCTGACCGCCGCATAGCGCACCGCTTCGATGATCTCGCGCACGTCATCAACGCCGGTGTGGCTGGCGGCATCCATCTCGATCACGTCGATATGGCGCCCTTCGGCGATCGCCCGGCAAGGCTCGCATTCGCCGCACGGGTCGATCGTCGGCCCGCCCTGCCCGTCCGGCCCCACGCAATTCAATGCCTTGGCGATCAGCCGTGCGGTGCTGGTCTTGCCCACCCCGCGCACCCCGGTCATCAGGAAGGCGTGCGCCAGCCGGTCGCGCGCGATGGCATTGGCCAGCGTGCGTACCATCGGCTCCTGCCCGATCAGCTCGCTGAAGGTCTGCGGGCGGTATTTGCGCGCCAGCACGCGATAGGGTTGGCCGGGTGCGACCGGAGGCTGCGACCTTTCTGGAGGTGGCACGGCACCGAACATGGCCGATTGCCCCGCCGCCTCAAGCTCGGCAGCGGATGGATCCGTTTCCAGGTCCTCGGGAATCTCTGAATCACCCATACGGCCTAGCTAGGCGCTGACAGGCGGTTTGTCATGACGGGGATCTGGGGAAAAACCAAAAAGGAGCCGGCCGACCCGCTGCCATCCACCTGGGCTGCTTCCTTCCGGACCTGACCCGGTGAGCGGACGCGAACGTCCGACCGACTCCCGGCCCAGCATATGGCGAGATAGGAGACGAATTTCAAGTCACTCGTCATTGCGAGCGCAGCGAAGCAATCCAGGGACCGATCATGGATTGCCACGTCGCCCTGTCGGGCTCCTCGCAATGACAAACTTACCTAAAATTGTCGGCGTAGGCCTGCAGCTTGAGCGCCTTGGGCGGTGTGGCATGGACACGCGCGGGGATGCCATATTTCGCGGCATAGGCCTGCGCCGCTTCCATGCTTGGAAAATTGAGAATGACCTGCGCCTGTGTGTCGCCGCTGCCGGTCCAGCCCATCAAGGGATCAGGCCTGCGCGCTTCGGATTGCTCGAATTCGAGCACCCATTCCTGCGTGCGGGCCTTGCCCGATTGCATGGCGTTCTTGGGGCGTTGATAAATGCGTGCGGTCATGCAGGGCTCAGTAATTCAGGAATCGCCGCGTGAAAAGGCGTTCTTCGTCTTGAGGCTCGGCTTTTCCGACCACGGCTGATCGGGCCAGCGATGCTTGGGATAGCGGCCCTTCATGTCTTTCATGACATCGGCCCAGCTGCCGCGCCAGAAACCGGGCAGATCGCGGGTCGATTGGATTGGCCGACCGGCCGGGCTGGTGAGCTTGAGAAGCAGCGGGGTGCGACCGATCATCGGGTGCCGGTCGAGCCCGAACAGCGCCTGCACGCGAACCTCGACGCTGGGGGCATCATCGCCGCAATAGTCGATGCTATGGTGCGTACCTGCGGGCGAAGTGAATTCGCGCGGGGCTTCGCAATCGAGCCTTTGCCGACTGTCCCAGTCAAGCAGGCCGAGCAGCGTGTCGACGACCTTGCTGCGCGGCAGATCGAGATCACGCCGCCCGATCAGCAGCGGTGCAAGCCATTTGTCAGCCGTTTCACGCAGTTTCTCGATATCGAGCGCCGGAACCCCGGCAAACCGCGCGCGCGCCATCAGTTCGGCGGGGAGCAGTTCCCCCAGCTTCTCCACGGCCTTTTCCACCAGTTTATCCACAAGCTCCTGCGGGTCCGGGTCAGGGTCGGGACCGCTCGCCAGCGTGATTGCACCAAGCCGTCGCTCGATTCGCGCCTCGACACGATTCTCCGCATCGTTCCAGTGAGTTACAGAGCGCTTCTCGATCATGCTGGAAAGATTGCGCTCGATCTCCGCCTCGCCCAGTTCGGCGGCGGCGGTGATCCGCGCACCCTTGGCCTGCCCTTGCGCATCGCCGATCACCAGCCAGTGTGCGCGGGCCAGCGGCGATGCGGGGTCGAGCGTGAAGCCCCTGCCCCCTGCCGCAAGCCAATGTTCGCCCGACGCATCGCGCCGCCTGGCGATGAAATCGGGTCGCGCCAGTGCGAGAAAGAGTGCGGGATTATATTTCCCTCCCCCTTGAGGGTGAGGGTTGGGGTGAGGGTGTTCGGCGGTCAATTTGTGTCGAGCCCCCACCCCCAGCCCCTCCCCGCCGGGGAGGGGAGCAATCTTTGCCGCCGCGCTGGCCCAACGCGCCGCCAGCTTGCGCGAAGCATCGGCCCGCGCCCCGCGATCCGCTACCCAGCGGTGGAGCCGCGCGATGAGGTCTTCGCCGCGCCCACCCAGATTGCGTTCCTGAAGCAGCAGCGCGATCCGCGCCGCCGCTTCTGCCTGCCCGGCCGCCGCGCCGTGGAGCACCATCGCGGCAAGAACGGGATCGAGTTGCATGGCTGCGACCTGCTCTCCGAACGTGGTCAGCCTGCCCGCCTGATCAAGCGCGCCGAGCGTGCAGAGGCGCGAGCGCGCTGCCGCCAGCGATGCCTCGCCCGGCGGATCAAGCCACGGCAGCGATGCAGGATCGTAGCAGCCCCATTTTGCAAGTGCCAGCACCAGCGGCGCAAGGTCTGCGGTCTGTATTTCAGGAGGGTCGAATTCAGGCCGACCGGCATGCCCGTGCTCTTCCCACAGGCGCCAGGCGACGCCCGGCCCCTGCCGCGCCGCGCGTCCTGCCCGCTGCGCGGCCGCTGCCTGGCTCGCCCGGTGCGTCACCAGATGTGTGGTGCCAGCCGCCTTGTCATATTCGGCATGGCGCGCAAGCCCGCTGTCAACCACCACGGATACGCCATCGAGCGTCAGCGAGGTTTCGGCAATCGCTGTTGCCAGCACGATCCGCCGCCGTCCCTGCGGATCACGCCGGATGGCGGCGCGCTGGCCCGCAGGTTCGATCTGCCCATGCAGTGGCAGGACCGGGACATCGGGCAAGCGTTCGGTCAGCCGCTCTCGCGTGCGCTCGATCTCGCCCACGCCGGGCAGGAAGGCAAGGATATCGCCGTCGCACTCACGCCAGGCCCGCGTGACCGCGCCCGCCATCGCGTCTTCGATCCGCTTATAGGAATTGGAGCTGAGCCATTCGATCCGAAGCGGGTAAGCCCGCCCTGCGCTCTCCACCACCGGTGCATCCGCGCCCAGAAGCCGGGCAAAACGCGCCCCGTCGATCGTTGCGCTCATCACGCAGATGCGCAGATCCGGGCGCAGCACGGCACGGCTCTCAAGCGCCAACGCCAGACCCAGATCGCAGTCGAGATGGCGTTCGTGCGCCTCGTCGAACAGCACCGCGCTGACGCCCTCAAGTTCAGGGTCCTCGACCAGGCGGTTGACGAGGATCGCCTCGGTTACAACCAAGATGCGCGTCCTGGCTGAAACCTTGCTGTCGAGCCGAGTGAGATAGCCCACCGTTTCGCCCGGCTTCTCGCCCAGCAATTCCGCGATCCGCTCGGCGGCGGCACGCGCTGCAACCCGGCGCGGCGAGGTGAGGATCACCTGCCCGCTGCACCATTCCTCGCCCAGCAGCGCGGGCGCAACCGCAGTGGTCTTGCCCGCGCCCGGCGGCGCGACCAGCACCGCCGCGCCGGAATCGCGCAAGGCGGCGAGAAGATCGGGCAGGACTGAATGGATGGGCAGTTCCATTCGCACGCCCTAAGCCGTTTCGGAGCTGCCCCACAAGGCTGGAAACTGGCCGCGCAAGTGTGATACATCCCGCGACCAGGGTCGCTCCTCGATTGGGGAGAATGCCATTATGACCTTGCGATCCTGTCAGATATTGATTGCCGCCCTTCCGCTGGCACTCGTCGCCTGTTCGGAAAAAGCCCCCGAAGAGCCGCCCACCGCCACCGCCGAGGAAGCCGCTTCAGTCGATCATACCGATCCGATTGCCAGCGCCATGGCTGCCGCTCCCGCAGCACTTGCACAAGGCGCAACGATTGTCACCATGGACGAGAGTGGAGCAATGACCACGCTGCGCCAGGGCAACAACGGCTATACCTGCATGCCGGACAATCCCGTTACGCCGGGACCCGATCCGATGTGCATGGATGCCAATGCCATGGAATGGGCGATGGCCTGGATTGGCCACAAGCCGCCGCCCGCCGAGACGCCGGGCTTCATGTATATGCTGGCAGGCGGCACAGATGCCAGCAATACCGATCCCTATGCGACCGGCCCTGCCGAGGGCCAAGACTGGATCAAGACCGGGGCCCACGTCATGATCGTCGGTTCGGAAAAGGCGCTGAAGGGTTATCCTTCGGGCACGAACCCCGATACCGCGCTGCCCTATGTGATGTGGGCGGGCACACCGTACGCCCATCTGATGATCCCGGTGGATTGACCGCTAACAGCCGCGCCGGGTGATGGTAAGCAGGTGCGCAGGTGCGCTCAGTACCCCCGCGCCACGGCGAATTGCGCTGCCTGCGTCATTGCGTAGCGCGCCTTGCCATCGGGGAAGATCGAGATGGCATCCACCGCGCGCCGGGCAAAATGGCGGGCACGCTCGCGCGTATCGGCAAGCGCACCATGCTTGCGGATCAGTGCAATGGCATGCGCCAGGTCGTCGTCGCCGGTGCGATGACCGATGATCGCATCCTTCCAGAAGCGCCGTTCTTCCTCGTTGCCGCGCGCATAGGCAAGGATCACGGGCAGCGTCATCTTGCCTTCGCGGAAGTCATCGCCCTGGTCCTTGCCCATTTCGGCGGCATCCGAATCATAATCGATCGCGTCGTCCACCAGCTGGAACGCGACCCCCAGATTGCGCCCGTAATCCTCGAGCGCGCGCTCCTGGTCCTCGCTGCATTCGGCCACCACCGCGCTGATCTGGCTGGCGGCGGCAAACAGCGCCGCAGTCTTGGCGCGGATGATCTGGAGATAACGTTCCTCGCTCGTTTCGATCCGGCGCTGCGCGGTAAGCTGAGCCACCTCGCCCTCTGCAATTACTGCGCTGGCATGGCTGAGGATGCGAAGCACCTTGAGGCTGCCGTCTTCGGTCATCAGCTCGAACGCGCGGCTGAACAGGAAATCACCCACCAGAACGGTGGCCGGATTGCCGAAGATGATATTGGCCGCCGCCTTGCCCCGGCGCAGCTCGCTGCCATCGACCACGTCATCGTGCAGCAGCGTTGCGGTGTGAATGAATTCGACCGCCGCAGCCAGCTTGTAGTGGCGCGTGCCCTGATATCCGACCAGATCGGCCCCGGCGAGCGTCAGCATCGGCCGCAATCTTTTGCCCCCACCCGAGATCAGATGACCCGCGAGGCTGGGAATCAGCGGAATTTCGCTCTGCATCCGCTCGAGTATCACCGCATTCACGCTGTTCATGCCGTTCGCGGTAAGCGCCAGCATCGGGTCAAGCGTGGGCCGTTCGGGGTGGAGGGGGATAACCTCGGCGCTCATGATTGCGCCAATGGAGCGCGCCTTGCCGCTTGGCAAGCGCGGATTTGCTGCTAGCGTGCCGTGCCATGCCCAGCCAGACCCAGCCCATTCCAGGCCCGTCAAGCCATGTCGGCGACGATCCGGTCCTGGCCGCATTCCGCAAGAGTATCGACAACATCGACGCGGCGCTGATCCACGTCCTCGCCGAACGCTTCCGGATCACGCAGGCAGTGGGCGAATACAAGGCCAAGGCGTCTCTGCCCCCCGCCGATCCGCAGCGGGAGCGGCTCCAGATCGCCCGTCTGCGCAAGCTTTCCGAAGAAGCCGAGCTTGATCCCGAATTCAGCGAGAAGTTCCTGCGCTTCATCATCGATGAAGTTATCCGCCACCACGAAAAGGCGCAGTCGCGGCAGGATTGATGCCGACTGCCGACCTGCGCGGCCGTTGACCGGGCATAAGTGTTTCTTCTAATTGCAACCCTCTGTATATTTCCGCCAATTGCCCCTATGGTGCAACTCGTGGATAAGAAGCTGCCAGCCTTGGCGGCGCACACGCAAACGGGGAGGCGTGATGCTGCGCGCCTGCGGCTTTACTTGCCGGCTCGCCTCGCCTTGGTCGATGGTGTGGTTTCGTGCATCATTGAAGACATTTCCCAGACCGGCGCAAAGATATTGATCCAGCACGCTCGCCCGATCGGCCAAAGTGGCATCTTGCAGTGTCCTCCGCTCGACGTCTTCTTTGACCGGGTGTGGACCGACGGCGTCAGGGTCGGTGTGGCATTTGAAGAGCCCGTCGAGCCAGAAACACTGCACGCGCTGCGCCAATTGCATGACAATTACAGTGCCATGTCCAAACAGGAACTGCGGCGCACCGCGCAGGATTGGGTACGCGGGAAATGGAGTTGACGCCCAGGCCCTGATTCAGTCAGGCATAAGCATCGTCAGGGTCTAGGGCCTGTTCGATCTTGATTGAATCAAAACCTGGTTCCAGCATTTTGTTTTGCCGTGATTTCCGAGCCGTGAAATGCTCCATTTCACTCGAAATCACTCTATCCGCTTGCTCGCGCCGCGCGGGGAAGCGTGAGCCGTACCAGCAGTCCGCCCAGTTCGGGACTTGTATCGAGCGAAACGCCGCCGCCATAAATGCCCACCACGTCGCGCACGATCGCCAGGCCCAGCCCGGTTCCCGGCTTGCCGGTATCGAGCCGTGCCCCGCGGCCGAAAATCTCGCTGCGCTTGGCCTCCGGAATGCCTTTGCCGTCGTCTTCAACCCAGATCACGCATTGCTCCGCCTCGGGTTCGGCGTCCACCGTCACGAACACGCTGCCCTGCCCGTATTTGGCCGCGTTCTCGATCAGATTGCCCAGAATTTCGTCGAGGTCCTGCCGTTCGATGGCAACCTCGACATCGCGGTTTCCGGCTATGTCGAAGCGGACACCGGGATAGAGCCGCTCGACTGCCCGGCGAACCGCTTCGGCACTTTCGCAAACCCTGATACGCGCATGGCCGATGGCCCGGCGCCCCACTGCCCGCGCCCGCGCCAGGTGATGGTCGACGTGACGCTGCATGGTGCGCGCCTCGCGAATGGTGGTGTCGGCCAGATCGTCCGCTTGCGCAGTTGCCGCGTTGGTGATCACGGTCAGGGGGGTCTTGAGAGCGTGGGCCAGGTTGCCCGCGTGGGTGCGCGCTTCGTCCGCCTGCCTTGCGGAATGTTCGAGCAGGGCGTTGAGCTCATCCACCAGCGGCTGCACCTCTGCCGGCAGCGGGTCGGAGATCCGGTTTGTCCCGGTCGTGCGCATGTGCTGGATGGCATCGCGCACCCGGCGCAAGGGCGAAAGTCCATAGCGGATCTGCAGCAATGCCATCACCATCAGGCCCACGCCCAGCACCACGAAGCTCCACACCAGGATTGCGCGGTTCTGCGCGATCTGCCCGTCCAGCCCTGCACGGCTGGCAGCTACGGTGAACCACCATTGCGTCTCGCTGCCCGGCAGGATGATCGAACGCTCCGCCACGCGCAGGCTTTCATTCGCGAACTGGCCCGAATTGTAGATGTGGATCGATTCATCCGCGTGATCGCCGCGCACCTCAAGGCTGCGATCCCACAGCGAGCGGCTGGGAAAGACTTCGCGCCCCTTGCCGCTGATCTGCCAGTAGAGGCCGCTGCCCGGTTCGAGAAAACGCTGGTCGCCCAGCGAGCGGTAGAAGAACACTTCACCATCGGGGCCGATTTCGGCCGAAGCGATCATCGCGGTCAGCATGCTGGTAAGCTGCTCGTCAAAATTTTGCTCGACCAGGCTGGTCATCGAACGGTCGAGCGCGATGCCGCCACCGATCAGCAGCACCGCTATCCAACCAGAGGCAATAAGCACCATGCGCCGCGCCAGGCTGACCTGCGCGCGCACGGACTCTACCGCTTCGCTCAGCGCTGGCCCGGGCGCGGGCTCGGAGCCCAAATCACTGGGCCCTGGGAGCGTCTGCAGGGTCGTCGAGGCTGTATCCAAGTCCACGGATGGTCGTAATCACGTCTGGGCCGAGCTTCTTGCGGATGCGGGTGACGAAGACTTCGATCGTGTTCGAATCGCGGTCAAAATCCTGGTCGTAGATATGCTCGATCAGCTCGGTGCGGCTGACCACCTTGCCCTTGTGGTGCATGAGATAGGCGAGCAGCTTGTATTCCTGTGCGGTCAGCTTGACTGGTTCGCCGTTCAAGGTGACGCGGCCCGAACGCGTATCCAGCCGCACGTCGCCAGCAGTGAGCTCGCTCGAACTGTTGCCCGATGCGCGGCGGATCAGCGCCCGCAGCCGCGCGATAAGCTCTTCGGTCTGGAACGGCTTGGCCAGATAATCGTCCGCGCCCGCATCAAGCCCGGCGACCTTGTCGCTCCAGCTGTCGCGCGCTGTCAAAACCAGAACCGGAAAGGTCCGCCCTTCCTTGCGCCACATGCCCAGCACGGTCAGCCCGTCGATTTCGGGCAGGCCGAGATCGAGAATTACCGCATCGTAATTCTCGGTGCTGCCCATGAAGTGGCCGTCTTCGCCATCGGTGGAAAGGTCCACGGCATAGCCGGTCTGCTCAAGCGTGGACTTGAGCTGCCTGCCCAGCGTTGGCTCGTCTTCGACGATCAGTATCCGCATAATTCCCCGTTTACCATGGTTGAAGCGCATCAGAATTGGGCCTTTGCGACCCGTGCGTCAAGCAATGCGCCTTCAACGCGAGCGGCTGATGACCTGCCCGGTCCGTGCATCGACGTCGACAAAGCTGACCCGCCCGTCCCTGATGAATTTGAGCCGATAGGCGCGCGCGGTCGAATCATAGGATGGGCCGAGATATTCGCTGCCCCGCATCTGCGGCAGAACGCGCTGTTCGATTTCGCGCAGCGACAGAACCCGGCCGGCCTGCATCTCCTTGCGCGCTTCGCCCTGATCGCTGCGGCGCTGATCCTGCGCCTGCGCGGACAAAGCGCCGCTGACAGCGAGCACAACGGTACCGAAAAGGGCGACAACGCGTTTCATGGTGCCCGTTTGCCTGCCAGCAATGCATTGAACAAGGTCTGAATGTCACGGTTGCACACCATTCATCGCTTAATCCTGATGGTCAGCACTCAGCATTTCATACTTGACCGTAATCGAGACGCCGCTGGAAACGAGCCCCGGTTGAACCGGAACCGAGGCCTGCATCGAATCCACCCTGAGCCCTTTCTCGGCCACCATCGGCACCGGGCCGTTCACGGCAATGGCCTCGCTGATGTAAACCAGCCTGACATCATCGTATCCGCCCATCATGGCATAGGCCAATGCCTGCGCATGCCCGCGCTTGAATGCCCGCGTGCGCGCCGCTTCCTTGGCCGCGCTGTCATCCTCGACCGAGAAGCTGGGGCCGGAAAGATCGGTTGCGCCCGCCGCCACCAAGGCATCGAGCACCTCGCCCGTGCGCTCGATCGCGCGAAGCTTCACGCTGACCCGGTTCGATGCCTGGTAACCGCGAAAGATCTGGCGCTGCTGGCCCTGGTCGTAGTCATAGCGCGCGTACAGGCTGATGCCGCTTGTCTGAATGTCCTCCTCCGCCACGCCCAGCGCCTTGATCCGTTCGATAACGCGGCGCATCTCCGACGAATTCCTGCGCATCGCCTCGACCGCGCTCGGCGCCTCGGTGGTCACGCCCGCGCCGATCACCGCGATATCGGGCGCAAGTTCGATCTCCTCGTAAATCGCCAGTTCGACCAGCGGGGTCCGCGCCTCGGCTTCCGCGGCAACCGCAGCGGTCGGCGCCATGGTAAAGGCGGCAAGCGCCATCGCGGCGGCAGCGTAGGGCATAGGGAACATGGGCAAATCTCCTGTCACTTGCCGGCATCAATGGCGCGCGATTGATTGCCAACCGCTGAACCGCCTTGTGAGTCGGAGGCCAAGCCCCTAACGCCGCCGCGATGGCGCTACCTCCAATCCTCTCTTGGGAAAATCTCGGCCTTCAGCAGGGCGGCAGATGGCTGTTCGGCGGACCTGACCAGGAGCCGATCAACCTTCATGTCGGCCCGCGCGACCGGTTGGCGCTGATTGGGCGCAACGGCGCGGGCAAGACCACGCTGATGCGGCTGATCGACAACCGGATTGAGGCCGATAGGGGCGAACGCAAGATCAAGCCGGGCGCGCGGATCGTCTTTATCGAACAGGACCCCGACTTCACGCCTTTCGCGACGCTGATGGATTTCGCGCTGGCCGGGTCCGATGGGCCCGAGCGGCACGAGGTTGAATCGATCGCGGGCCAGCTCGGCATCGACATGGCAACGTCGGCAGCAAGTGCCAGCGGCGGAGAGAAGCGCCGCGCCGCGATTGCCCGTGCGCTGGCGCAAAGCCCGGACCTGCTGCTGCTCGACGAGCCGACCAACCATCTCGACCTTGGCGCGATCGACTGGCTGGAAGACTGGCTCACCCGTTACAGGGGCGCCTTCATCGTTATCAGCCATGACCGCACCTTCCTCAAGCGGTTGACCCGCGCGACGCTGTGGCTCGACCGCGGCACGCTGCGCCGCAAGGAAGTGGGCTTCGGCGGATACGAAGCCTGGGAGGAACAGGTCTATGCCGAGGAAGCACGCATGGCCGAAAAACTCGATGCGCGGCTCAAGATCGAGGCACATTGGCTCGAACGCGGGGTGACTGCGCGGCGCAAGCGCAACCAGGGCCGTCTCGAAAAGCTACACCAGATGCGCGCCGCCCGCGCCGCGATGATCGGCAATCTTGGCACCGCCAAGCTTGGTCTGGCGAGCGACGAGGAATTCAAGTCCAAGTCGGTGATCGTGGCCGAAGGCGTGTCGAAGTCCTTCCCCGCTCACCCTGAGCCTGTCGAAGGACGGGAAGGGAGCCCATCCGCGCATACTTCGACCAGCTCAGCACGAGCGGATAAAGGCGCGCGGCCCATCATCAAGAACTTCAGCCTGCGCATCCAGCGCGGCGACCGGATCGGCATCGTCGGCGCCAATGGTACCGGCAAGACCACGCTGATCAGGCTGCTGACTGGCGAACTGACGCCCGACAGCGGGACCGTAACCATCGCGCGCAACCTGTCCGGCGTGATGATCGACCAGCAGCGCCGCCTGCTGGGCGAGAACAGGACCGTGCGCGAGGTGTTGGCCGAGGGCGGCGACTGGATCGACGTGCGCGGAGTGCGCAAGCATGTGCAGGGTTACCTCAAGGAATTCCTGTTCGATCCGGGCATCGTTGACACCAAGGTCGGCACACTTTCAGGCGGCGAGAAATCGCGGCTGCTGCTGGCGCGCGAATTTGCCCGGATCTCGAACTTCCTCGTGCTCGACGAGCCGACCAACGATCTTGATCTCGAAACGCTCGACCTGCTGCAGGAGGTGATCGCGGATTTCGACGGCACCGTGCTGATCGTCAGCCATGACCGCGATTTCCTCGACCGCACGGTCACGATCACGCTCGGGCTCGACGGCTCGGGCAAGGTCGATGTGGTCGCAGGTGGTTATGAGGATTGGGAGAAGCGGCGGCGCCAGCCGAACGGGAAGGCGAAGAGCCCACCCCCAGCCCCTCCCGCAAGCGGCCCTTCGACAGGCTCAGGACGAGCGAGACTTGCCGAACCGCAAGGTGAGGTTAGTCGCAGCGGGGTGGGCAGGCCGAAGCTCTCCTACAAGGATCAGCGCGATTACGAGCTGCTCCCGGCGCGGATCGAAGAGCTGGAAAGCGCGATCGCGCGCGGCGAGGCGATCCTCGCCGATCCGGACCTGTTCACCCGCGATCCAAAGAAATTCGCCGATACCCTCAAAGGGATAGAGAATGCCCGCAGCGAGAAACACGCCGCCGAAGAGCGCTGGCTGATGCTGGCCGAACAGGTTGAAGGCCAGGGTCAGGAAATCCGGTAGAAATCCGCGACTCGATCGAGCGCCAGTTTGAGCACCAGTTTGCCGCTGCGCGCTGGCCAACCCAGCTCCTTCTCCGCCTCGGGCAGTCCCTCGCCCGCACAGACCACGCGCCACAGGATGTCCTCCAGACCCTTGCCTGCGGTGGCCATCGCCGCGTGGAAGCGCGCCTTGGCGGCAATCTGGCGTTCGGTCGGGGTCAGGCCTGCCTCGCCGGTGGTTCTCACCCGCACCGGGTCCCAGCGCATGGTCACGCTGGCGCCAAGCTGCGCACGCTCGTAATCAGCGCGCAGCCGCTCGCCAGCATCGAACAGCCGGTCGTCGATATGGCCGCGTGCATGGAGCCAGGAAAGCGGCGATTCGGCCAGGTTGATCGTCACCGTGCGGCGTTTGCCGCGCGCATTGCCGTGCCGCCTCGGGCCTTCTTCCGTCAATTCACGTTCGACCAGCCTGCGCCGCATCCTTTGCCCTCCTGTGGATGAACCTTGTTGGAGGACTTGCTATGATCAGGTTCGTGTAGGAAAGTAATTTCACCACTATGGTTATTTGGAGCGCTCCAATGATCAATCGCATCCGCGACCTTCGCAAGAGCAAGGGCATGACGCTGGCTGATCTGGCAGCGGCCTGCGATCCGCCAACCACCGCACAGACCATCGGGCGGCTCGAAACCGGGATGCGCAGCCTTTCGACCAGATGGATGGAGCGGATCGCGCGTGCGCTCGAAATCGACCCCGAACTCCTCGTACGCTCTGACCAAACGCCGCGGGCAAACGTTGTTGCGAGCCTGCACGCGTCGGGGCCCGAAGCGCTGGCATCTCCGCGCGAGGCGATCCTGCCCAACGATCTGGCCGGCGCGGGAGCGATGTCGGTGCTGGCGGTGGAGGAAAGCGCGGGAGAATACCGTCCGGGCGATCTCGTCTGGCTGCGCCAGATTGCGCCCGATGCTACGGCGCAGGCGATCAACCGCGATGTGCTGGTGCCCCGCCCCGGCGGGCGCTTCTGCTTCGGGAGGCTGATCGACCGGCAAGGCACGCTGGTGGGCGTGTTGCCACCGGGCAGTGGGCACAAGCAGCAGGTGGTGGACAACCCGCCATGGATCGCACTTGCAGAAATGCTGGTCCGAAAGCTTTAGCCCTACGCCTCTCCGCGCGCGATCCTCTCCTGCCGATCGGCGACCGATTCCTGCGGGATGAAGCTGTTTGAATCGACCCCCAGCCAGATCAGGAACGGGCTGGCCATATAGACCGAGCTGTAAGTGCCGACAAACAGCCCCAGCGTGATCCCGGCTGCGAGGCCGAACAGGCTGGCCGGGCCGAAAAACACAAGCGGCAACAGGGCGATGAGCAGAGTCAGGCTGGTCATCACCGTACGCGCCAGCGTCTCGTTGACCGACAGATCGAGCAGTTCGGGCAGCGGCATCTTGCGATATCGCTTCAGATTCTCGCGAATCCGGTCATAGACCACGATGGTATCGTTGAGCGAATAGCCGATGATCGCGAGTATCGCGGCGATGATCTGCAGGCTGAATTCGAGCTGGAACAGCGCGAACATTCCAAGCGTCAGCGACACGTCATGAAACAACGCGAACAGCCCGCCCACCCCGAACTGCCATTCGAACCGGACCCAGATGTAAAGCGCCACAGCCAGCATGGCTGCAATCAGCGCCAGTACCGCATCGTTGCGGAATTCACCCGCCACCTTGCCCGAAACGGTATCGTTGCCATCGCGCCTGACATCGGAATATTTCGACTCGATCGAGGCGATCACGCGGTTGCCGATCGCCGTCGCCGCGCCCGGCTGGCTTTCGGCTTCTTCGGGTAAGCGGACGCGGATCGAAACCTGGTTCTCCGCGCCAAAGCGCTGGATCACCGGCTCGCCATAGCCCAGCGTGGTGATCTGTTCGCGCAGTGCCGCGATCGGTGCCTCCTCGCGCTGCTCGAAAGTGACGCGCACTTCCTGGCCGCCGGCAAAATCGACGCCGTAATTGAGCCCCTTGGTCGCTACCAGTGCCCAGCTGGCGGCGATCAGGATCATGCTGACGATGAAGAACGGCCAGCGATACTTGAGGAACTTGAGGTTGGTGTCGTCGGGGACAAGCTTGAGAAGTTTCATTTTCCGCAATCCCTTAAATGTTCAGGTCCGCAGGCCGCGCCTTGCGCAGCCAACCGGCCACCCACATGCGCGTGAGCGCGACTGCGGTGAACACGCTGGTGAACAGCCCGATCACCAGCACGACGGCAAATCCGCGCACCGGCCCCGAGCCGAACAGGAACAGCAACACCCCGGCGATGAAATTGGTGATGTTGGCATCGTAGATCGCCCGGCTCGCCTCTTTATAGCCGGTTTCGATTGCGGCGATAACGCGCCGCCCGCGCTTGCGTTCTTCGCGGATACGCTCGTTGATCAGCACGTTGGCGTCAACCGCCGCGCCGATGGTCAGCACGAAACCGGCCAGCCCGGGCAGCGTCAGCGTGGTGTTGAGGCCGGCCATGATGCCGAAGATCATCAGCACGTTGAAGCCCAGCGCCGCGGTGGCGTAGATCCCGAAACGGCCATAGCTGACGATCATCAGCACGATCACCGCGGTCGAGCCGATCATCATGGCGATCAGCGCCTTCTTGATCGAATCCGCGCCCAGATCGGGCCCGACGGTGCGTTCCTCGATCACGGTGAGATCGACCGGCAGCGCGCCCGAGCGTAGCGAAATCGCCAGGTTGTTCGCGCTCTCGGCGGTGAAACTGCCCGCGATTTGCGCCTGTCCACCCAGGATCGGTTCGTTGATGTTGGGCGCCGAGAGCACTTCGCCGTCAAGGATGATGGCGAATGGGCGGTTGACGTTTTCGGTTGTCAGCTTGGCAAACCGCGCCCCGCCCTGCTGATTGAACTGGATATTGACCACCGGTTCGTTGGTCTGGGAGTCGAAGCTCTGCTGCGCGCCCGTCAGGTTGTCGCCGCGAATGCCGCCGAGGCGGCGCACCGCCAACGCCTGGCCCTCGAAAGGGGTGCCCGCAGCATAGGGATAGATTTCGCTTCCCGGCGGCGCCACGCCCGCTGCCACATCGGTGGGCAGCGCGTTCAAGTCGACCAGCTTGAATTCGAGCTTGGCGGTCTGGCCCAGCAGTGCCTTGAGCTGGTCGGGATCCTGCAGGCCGGGGACCTGGACCACGATGCGCGTATCGCCCTGGCGGATGATGGTCGGCTCGCGCGTGCCCAGTTCGTCGATGCGCTTGCGCACCACCTCGGTGGCGCTATCCATCGCCTGTGTGACTGCGTTGCTCAGCCCGTCGGCGGTGGGCTTCAGCACAATGCGCTGACCGTCGATCACGCTCAGCTCCCACTCGCGGGTCAGGCCGGTGCCATTGACCAGCGGCAGCAGGATTTCGCGCGCACGGTCAAGATCGGCCGGATTGTCGAGAATGAAGCTGAGGCGGCCCTGGCTGCTCGACACATCGCCGATGCGGATGCGCGGACTGGCGTTTCGCATCAACTGACGGACCGATTCTTCCATGTTGTCGAGCCGCTGCACCGCCACCTGCCTGGAATCGGCCTCGAGCAGGATATGGCTGCCGCCGGCAAGATCGAGGCCCAGGTTGATCTCGGGTCGGGGCAGCGCTTCGGGCCAGTCGAGGTTGGCGATGGTGAAGATCGAAGGCAGCGCCGCCAGCGAGGCGACCAGCGTCAGCCCCCAGAACCACAGCTTCTTCCATGTAGGAAAATCGAGCATGTATGATGCGCCTGTCTAATCCGGAATCAATCGTTGGCGGCGGCGCCGCCAGGCGGGATGATGTCACCGATGGTGCTCTTCACCGCCTTGACCCGCACGCCTTGTGCCAGGTCGATCTCGACATAATGCTCGTCAACCTTGGCGACCTTGCCCACCAGACCGCCCGCGGTGACCACCTGGTCGCCCTTCTTGAGCCCAGCCACCTTCTGCTGGTGTTCCTTCTGGCGCCGCATCTGCGGGCGGATGATGAGGAACCAGAAGATCGCGATCATGCCGACGATCGGCGCCCACTGGATCCATGCGGGTGGAGCGTCGGCGCTGGCCGCGGCGGCAAGAATGTCAATCATCGATCATGGCCTGTCTGGCTGGAGTTGAAGCTTTGGCGACGAAGCGAACAACACCGAATTTCCGGTGGATGCCCTGACTCCGCAGCGTAGGTGGGCGCGGTTAGCAGCAATGCAAGCCCTTCGCAATTGATCGGGCCGCAGGAATCGGCACGATCTGCGCTTGCCAGCGCCAGACACGCGCCTTATAGGCCCGCGCTCCACTGGTTTCGGGACGTAGCGCAGCCTGGTAGCGCATCACACTGGGGGTGTGGGGGTCGCAGGTTCGAATCCTGTCGTCCCGACCAGTGGGCATTCTCGCCACAAGCCGTATTGCACAGCCCGCGCATGCTCCCTAACGCTGCGGTGCAAAGGGGAAACTGCGATGGCGGCTGACGGAAATCTTCCTCGAATGCGATCCTGGCTGTTCGCCCCGGGCGACAGCGAGCGCAAGATGGCCAAGGCATGCGCGAGCGAGGCCGATATCGTGCTGCTCGATCTTGAGGATTCGGTACTGCCGGAAAACAAGCCCGCCGCACGCGAGCTGGTGCGCGAAACCCTGGGTGCCAGAGCGGACAAGCACCGCATCTGGGTGCGGATCAACCCGGTTTCGGGCGGTGCGTCGATTGCCGAGGTCGAAGCCGATCTTGATGCGATCATGGCCGGTGCACCCGGCGGGCTGATGCTCCCCAAGGCCGAAGGACATGCCGACATTTTCGCGCTCGACCGGATGTTGACGCAGCGCGAGGCCGCCCACGGCACCTCCCTCGGATCGACCATGATCGCCGCGCTGGTCACCGAAACCCCGCGCGCAGTGTTCCTGACGGGCGATTACACGGGCGATTATCCCGGGTCGAAGCGGCTCGCCGCAATGAGCTGGGGAGCGGAAGATCTCTCCAGCGCGCTCGGTGCCAGCGTCCAGCACCGGCCCGACGGCAGCTATATGCCCACTTACGAACTGGCCCGCAGCCTGTGCCTGCTGGGCGCGGTAGCGGCGGGCGCGGTGCCGGTCGAAACGGTGATGCCCGATTTCCGCGACCTCGATGGCCTGCGCGAGCGCGCGCTGATGGTGCGCGGCCAGGGTTATCGCGGAATGCTGGCGATCCATCCCGATCAGGTGCCGGCGATCAACGCCGCATTCACGCCGACTGAAGCCGAGATCGCGCATGCCCGCGCGGTGGTGCAGGCCTTTGCCGACAATCCGGGCAAGGGCACCGTGGCGCTGAACGGGGCGATGGTCGATATCCCGCATCTGCGGCTCGCCCAGCGCACGCTGATGGATGCCGGGATAACGAAATAGGAAAGATTGTTTTCCTACATGAACCCATTTGGTTATTTCCGCCGCGAATCATCGCCAAGGAAACCCACCGAATGTCCCTCATCGAAAGCCTGATCGGCCCCATCGCCTCGATTATCGACAAGATCATTCCCGACAAGGAAGCCCGCGCCAAGGCCAAGCTGGAATTGCTCCAGCTTGAAGGGACGCAGGAGATGAATCTGATCGAGACGCGCCTCAAGGCGATCGTGGCAGAGGCCAATTCGGCCGATCCCTGGACCAGCCGCGCGCGCCCCAGCTTCCTCTATGTCATGTACGCCATGATCCTGTGGGCGCTGCCGATGGGCGTGCTCGCCGCGTTTAACCTGACCGCCGCGCGCGAAATCGCCGCAGGCATGAACGCCTATCTCAATGGCCTGCCCGAACCGCTCTATGCGCTGTTCGGCACCGGCTACCTCGGCTACACCGCCGCGCGGCAATGGGGCAAAGCGAAGGGCGTTGAGAGATAGGCTAAGTGTTCGGAAGTGGGTGGTGAGCGGACATTCACTAGGCTGGTCGCCGTTCCGATGATTCGGTCAATATGGCTTTAAGAGTGTCTCGTTCTCGAGACAGGCCTATTACCTCTGCGTTCAGGCGACTGTTTTGCTCTTCCAACTGCCGGGCGTGCAGTGCGCGGAGGTCGAGGCCGACCTGGTGCGTGGCCCAGCCGAGGTTCTCTACCTCGTCGGGCCGATATTCTGCACGATCGCGCTTCGTCCCAAGCAGGACAAAACCGGTCAACGCACCCTGATCGAGCATCGGCAGCGCCAGCGCGCCAGGAATTGCTCCATCCAACTGCGAAAGGTCGATCGGCCTGCGTTCGCCACGCATTAGTGCGAAGACCGGATCGTCGTCGGCATAGGCCCGCTTTGCGCCGGCCAGCCTGCCTGCCTCCAACCGGTAGGCGCCATCGCGTTGGCGCAGGTAAAGCGCGGCCTCGGCGCCTTGAACATAGTTGGCCAAAGCCTTCACGAATGAGCCGCACAGCTTGGGCATCCCGTCGAAATGGCCCGCGCTTTCGACAAAGCGCCTGAGCGCCGTCTCGGCACGGTGCCAAGAGCTGAAGAACAGGCGCTCGATGTGCCGTTCGACCCAGTCGCGTACGCGGTGGAAGGTTAGGAAAAGGCCAACCGCGATCGCCGCGCTGATGTAAGGCCCGCCCTCGTGCCAGGCTTCGGGAATAAGATGTTCGACGCTCCATTCGAGCAGACCGAATGATGCCAGCAGGGTGAACGTCACCCCGCCGAACACCAGTGTCCGATTGATGGCAAAACCGAAGTCGAACAGTTTTTTGCTCAACGCCGCATAGCCGAGTAGACCCAGCGCCATGGTGGGGGCTGAAAGGACGATCCAGGGCACTGCATCTTCGAACACGCCCAGCAGTCTTATCGCGAATGCAGAGACGATTCCAAGAAACAGGCAACCAAACGCCGAGAGCACGATCTTGATGCGGTTGCGTCCAGCCGGATCGTTGTGGCGGTAGTTTCGAACAATGATGGCAAGGCCCAGGGCCAAGTCTGCAAGATACGTCACAAAGAAAAGAAGTGTTACCTGAAAGGGCAATGGCACACGCAAGATGCCCACCAGTTGGGAAACAAGAAAGGCAACCGCCAGCACCGCCGCGGCCCCGCGTATCAGCCGAGCCCGCCGCATGCCGACCGTCCCTGAGGAGATTTCCATCGCGAAGATCGGCCAGCAATACAGGCTCGCCGCCTTGAACGGGAGCGCGACGAGCAATGACAACGCGACGAATGCCCAATGCGGTACGAATGCCAGGCCCGGATCGAGCCAGAAGACCATGCTCACCCCAAGCAGGGCGGCGGCGCGATTGCGCAGGCCGCGTAACAGGAGGAATGTTACGAACCCTGCCAGCAACGGTTCAATAGCCAACATCAGCCAGATAAAATTGGGCATTTCGTCTTGCGGTGACCTGGGCGGAGGCGTCTGGGCCGTCAGGTTGGCCCGGAAGCGTTTGCCATCACGAGCGACCGTAACCGTAGCCGTTTCACCCGGTTGCCAGACGAAGTCTTCTCCTAGGAACAAGTCGAATTTGACGCCGTCACCGGGTTGCAGCCCTGCAAGCGCCGCGGGACCATCCGGCCTGACTTCATCGACCCCGATCCAGCGCATCTCGCGGACGGGCGAAGGGCTATAGCTCATTCCTAGCGAACGCTGCGTGGAGGTCGCGACATTGCCCAACAAGGAGGCAAAATCGAGGAAAACGCCTTCGTAGACGAGCAACAGGCCCAGAAACAGCACCGCCCCGGCAAGGCGGGCAAACCACTTTCGTGCTCTCTCCCGGAGATCGCCCACAGCCCCATGGCCCCCCGGCACGTGTTGTGCCAAGGGACAGCTAGCACACTTAAAGCAGGTCAGGCAATTTCGGCTTGGGCTTACTCCGAACGGCCGCAATTGGGTCGTTAGTGCGCGCAACGCTTTCATAAAAATGCCGGAGCCGCTAACCAGCGCCCATGACCGACACTTCCAACCTCGTCTACGTCCTCAACGGACCCAATCTCAATCTGCTTGGCCTGCGCGAGCCTGAAATCTACGGCTCCGACACGCTCGACGATATTGCGGGTATGCTGGAGGATCGTGCGCGAGAGCTCGGCCTTGCCATCGATATGCGCCAGACCAACCACGAGGGCATGCTGGTCGATTGGCTGCACGAAGCGCAGGCGGAGGGTGCACGCGCGGTGCTGCTCAATGCGGGGGCCTACACGCACACCTCGATCGCGCTGCTCGATGCGATCCGCGCCATCCGCACCCCGGTGATCGAGGTGCACCTGTCCGATCCGACGACGCGCGAGCCCTTCCGCCACCTCTCCTATGTCGGAATGGCGGCGGCAATGACGGTGCAGGGGCACGGCGCAAAGAGCTATCTCATCGCGCTCGACGCGGTTGCAGAGGGCAGAATCTAACCAATCGCCTCTTGCCAGCCGCAATTGCCGCGCATAGTCACCCCTGCTTGCAATTGCTGAGGGGCACTTATGGCCGATAACAAGCCAGGTGGCGGGCGCCAGAATGATACAAAGCGGTCCGACATGAATATTGATACCAAGCTGGTTCGCGAGCTTGCCGATCTGCTGGCCGAGACCGGCCTCACCGAAATCGAGGTTGAGGACGGCGACCGCAAGATCCGCGTTGCGCGCGGCGGCGCGGTCGCTCCGGCGATGACGCTGGCGGCGGCGGCACCTGCAACGGCTCCTTCTGCACCGCCGGCACAGAACGCCGCAGTCGCGCCGGTCGAAGACCACGCCAATGCAGTCAAATCGCCGATGGTGGGGACGGCCTATCTCGCCCCTGAACCTGGAGCGGCCAATTTCGTCAAGATCGGTGACAGCGTCAAACAGGGCGACACGCTGGTGATCGTCGAGGCGATGAAGGTGATGAACCCGATCACCTCTGACCGCGCGGGCACGATTTCCGCGATCCTTATCGACAACGGCCAGCCGGTCGAATTCGGCCAACCGCTGGTGGTCATCGCCTGAGCCATGGGAATTTCGCGCATATTGATCGCCAATCGCGGCGAAATTGCGCTGCGCATCCACCGCGCCGCGCACGAAATGGGGATCGAGACGGTGGCGGTGCATTCGACCGCCGATGCCGATGCCATGCATGTGCGGCTGGCCGATCATGCGGTGTGCATTGGGCCGCCAGCCGCGCGCGACAGCTATCTCAACGTCGCGGCGATCATCTCCGCCGCTGAAATCTCGCACGCCGATGCGATCCACCCCGGTTATGGCTTCCTTTCGGAAAACGCCAAGTTCGCTGAAATTGTCGAGGCGCATGATATCGCCTGGATCGGGCCAAAGCCCGAACATATCCGCACCATGGGCGACAAGGTGGAGGCCAAACGCACCGCTGGCGCGCTGGGCCTGCCGCTGGTGCCGGGGTCGGACGGGGCGATCGCCGACCCGGTGGAGGCGGCAAAAATTGCCGAGGAAATCGGCTATCCGGTGATCATCAAGGCCGCTTCGGGCGGCGGCGGACGGGGCATGAAGGTCTGCCAGGAGGAGGCCCAGCTCGAAACGCTGATGCAGCAGGCCGGGAGCGAGGCCAAGGCTGCGTTCGGCGATGCCACGGTCTATATCGAGAAATACCTCGGCAATCCGCGCCATATCGAATTCCAGGTGTTCGGCGACGGCAAGGGCAATGCGATCCATCTGGGCGAGCGCGACTGCTCGCTCCAGCGCCGCCACCAGAAAGTGCTCGAAGAAGCACCCTCGCCCGTCATTTCCACCGAAGACCGGATGCGCATGGGCGAAATCTGCGCGCAGGCGATGCGCGACATGGCATATCGCGGCGCCGGCACGATCGAGTTTCTGTGGGAAGGCGGCGAGTTCTACTTCATCGAGATGAACACCCGCCTGCAAGTCGAGCATCCGGTGACCGAGGCAATCACCGGGGTCGATCTGGTGCGCGAGCAGATCCGCATTGCCGAAGGGCGGCCGCTATCGGTGGCGCAGGAGGATCTGCGCTTTACCGGCCACGCGATCGAATGCCGGATCAATGCCGAGGACCCCTTCACCTTCGCCCCTTCGCCGGGCAAGGTGAACTATTTCCACGCCTCAGGCGGAATGCATGTACGCGTGGATAGCGGGCTTTACGCGGGCTATTCGGTGCCGCCCTATTACGACAGCATGATCGCCAAGCTGATCGTCTATGGCCGCACCCGCGAAGGCTGCCTGATGCGGCTGCGCCGTGCGCTGGAAGAAATGGTGATCGAGGGGGTCAAGACCAATATCCCGCTGCACCAGGAACTCATCCGGCAGGACGATGTGGTGAACGGCGACTATTCGATCAAATGGCTCGAAGAATGGCTGGCGAAGCGGGCTGAATAAGGCCCGTCCCTCCCCAATTATCCATCGGACAAATGGGGAGGGGCGAAGCCCGCTTGCGCGAGCGTCAAATACCGTCGACGCTCTTGCTGACCAGGATATTCACCGAAACACGGCGGTTCTGCGCCTTGCCCTGTTCGGTTTCATTATCTGCCAGAGGGTCTGCTTCGGCCATTCCCGTCGGGGACAGCATGCGCCACGGTTTCCAGCCGCAGGCTTGCTGCAGATAGTTGACGACACTGCCTGCCCGCTTTTCGCTGAGCTGCTGGTTGAACTCCTGGCTCCCGACCGAATCGGTGTAACCGACCACAAGCAGCAGGGCGTTGTCCATCGCGTCGGCTTCGGCCGCGGCGGTGCAAAGATCACGCTCTGACTGAGGGGTCAGCTTCCACTTGCCGGTATCGAAGAACACGTTGGTCGTGCCCTTGATGTTGTACTTGTCGATATCGCCCATGCGGCCGCGCAGCGCCTCGGTAGCGGCTGCATTTGCCTCAATTGCCACATCGTGCTCACCAAAGCGCTGGTCGGTGCCACTACGGATCATTGCGGCGGTCCTGAGATCCTTGTTCTTGAGGGCAATCCTGCTCGCGACCAGGCCACCTTCCCATTGCACCGTCTCGACGGTAACCGGCAGGCCGTTGAGCAGCGAGTCCGTACCCAGCTTGTCGCGACCGAGGCCAA
Organism: Erythrobacter sp.; assembly: GCA_013822125.1. Classification (GTDB taxonomy): domain Bacteria; phylum Pseudomonadota; class Alphaproteobacteria; order Sphingomonadales; family Sphingomonadaceae; genus Erythrobacter. The sequence goes on from PNJY01000010.1 coordinate 36,809, forward strand.
GGAACCCGCCACTGGTCCTGATCTCAGTGGCAGGAGCGACATTGATCACCGTCTTGGCGCCGCCGGCGGCTGTGATCTGGACGCGGTTCCCGTTACGTGCGGAGATATAGCCTTCGATTTTGGGCCCGTCAGGCAACCCGGAAAGGTCCGTCGGAAGCGATCCGTACACATTTATCTGGTTTTCACCCACCAGCGGTTCCTGCTGCTGAGCAGACAAGCTGCCAGTCGCTGGCACGGCAAGCATGGCAAACAGGAACAAGGTTCCCGGCCCTTTGGAAACGACACTCATTACGCAACTCCTCTAAAACTGCACCGGCCGACCCAACGCTCCCGCGGCTGATGTCCGGCCGCCCCCGAGATTGCGTGTCTGCCTGTCAAAACCCCGTCAATTCGCTAAACAGGTTGCACGGCATGCAAGCCGAACATGAGCGCGACGAGGCTCCTGCGTGTTCCGGCAAACCTTTCTGGCACATGAACGCCCGCGGCTCCACCCTTGGTTGCGCGGGCAACTCGAGCACATCGTGCGACGAACCGTTGCAGACCGTGCCGCGCGCGCCGGGGGAAATGGTGGTGGAGGGGGGCAAGACCAACAAACCGCTGCACCCGGAACTCATCCGGCAGGACGATGCCGACAACGGCGATTACAGCACCAAATGGATCGAGGAACGGCTGGCGAAGCGGGAGGAAGCGGCAAGAACCAAACAACGACGTGCGGCTAGCTCACGGCCAAGGCGAAGACCGACACGTCGCTCTCGCGCGGCAGGCTGTTATCAAAGCTTTCGAGCGGTTCGAAGGCATCGTCAGTCAGCGCCACGTTGGTGAGGCCGGCAACCTTGAAATGGCCAAGGCGGCGCTCGTCCTCGCTGCGCCAGACCTTTTGGGTGTTCAGCGCGCCGACAAAATACTCGCCGTGCCGGGTAAAAAGCTGGTGCGGCGCAAGGCACATAGCCACGCCATTGTAGTTGGCCAGTATCAATCGCTTGCGGCCAATGGCTTCAATCACCACCTGCTCCGCCGTCTTCGCTTCCGCCTGAGTTTGCTGCATTGCAGCATTATGCGGTGACTTCGCCCTATGTGCAAGGCCCGCGATGCCGCAACCCTGCTTTCTGGCCTACCCCAGCGGCACGCCCGGTTCGTGTTTGGCGGTGCGGATCGTCAGCGAAGTCTTGACACTCGCCACATTGGGCGCCGGGGTAAGCTTGGAGGTCAGAAATTCCTGAAAGCTTTGCAAGTCCTTGCTCACGATCTTGAGGATGAAGTCGATCTCGCCGTTGAGCATGTGGACTTCGCGCACTTCTGGCAGCGCCTTCATATGGTCTTCGAATTCGCGCAGGCTCGCTTCGGCCTGGCTCTTGAGGCTGACCATCGCGAAAACGGTGATGGCATAACCCAGCTTGGACGCATCGAGATCGGCGTGATAGCCGCGGATCACGCCCGTTTCCTCCAGCCCGCGCACGCGGCGCAGGCACGGCGGCGCGGTCAACCCCACGCGCTGCGCCAGCTCGACATTTGTGACGCGCCCTTCGGCCTGCAATTCGGCCAGCAGACGACGATCGATTTCATCCAGATTGGCCATTGCAATGCCCCGCTCTCATCCCCGCTTGCGATACTATGCATCGGCTGCGGGTCAAC